>JAIXQT010000077.1 GCA_027485595.1 Pseudomonadota bacterium
ACGAAGTTGCAGTCAAACTATCGAAATGCGCAGCAGGAAATCATTTTTCACCACCCTGCTAGGACTTGCTTGGTCGAGACGCCCCCGGCACCCACAAAAACTCTTTGCTTCCCGCCAGCGCCGCGGCCGCCCGGCTCATAACGAACAAAAGGTCGCTCAGTCTATTCAGGTAATGTCTTGTGTGCTCATTGACGGGCTCTGATTCATGAAGGTCTAAAACAGATCGCTCGCAACGGCGACATACCGCCCGCCCAATGTGAAGCTGAGCGTTGAGCAGAGTCCCTCCGGGAAGCACGAAAGATTTGAGTGTCGGGAGATCAATGTTTAGATCGTCGATCCAACTCTCTAGTCGATCCACTTGCTCTGAGGTTGTCGAGGGGATCGATTGATTAGCGCTGCCGGTTGGACACGCCAGCTCTGAGCCGATATCGAATAACTCATTTTGAATAATGGCAAGTTTGTGGGAGAGGGATGCGAAGGAAAGGTCGGCGCTCAGCGTTACGCAGAGTCCGAGATGACTATTAAGTTCATCGATATCACCGTAGGCAGCGACGCGGACCGCATTCTTTTTGATGCGCATGCCTCCCACAAGACCGGTTGTGCCATCGTCTCCTGTCCGTGTGTATATCTTATTGAGCGTTACCATCGTTTCGCTACTCCCCGAAAAAGGCGACTTTCGTCTCTCGCGTATACTGAATGTACAACGTGAAGCAGTATCGTATCACATACAAGAGCGGAAGCTGCCATCTATGAGGTGTTGTTAGGAGTGCTGACGCGCCGGAGACGTCGGCTTGTCCCGATATTCAGTTGGATTGTGGCGTTAGTTCGACAACAAACCATCTATCTGGTCGAGTGGCTCATCTACGTAAGGCTTAGAATTCCTTGCCGGTGATGCCGGGATAGAGGCGGACTCATCCTCATCGTTGGAGCTCGTCCTGGGAGTTGTGGTAAGTCCATTGCACCCGGCATAGGGCGCCAGCAAGGCGACGACCACAAGGCCAAGTACGACGAGAGCGATTTTGTGAGGTGCAGATGTCTTCACGGGAGGAGGTGGTGATGGGTTCTTAGACGGCGTTCTGAGGAAAGTTATAGGGCAGTCGCATCTCGTAAGGCAAACAATTGTGCAGAGACCCGAGGGGTTTTGGGAAACAGTAGGTAGTCAAGGGCTCTAGATTGCACATGAATTTCGTCGTTTTTGCCATTTCTTTGCGCTGCATGTTCCCTGTGCGTTCGTCTCTCCCTGTCAACTCGCGTTATTTTGCCGGTTTTTCGTACGACGAGTGCTCGAAAGTATTTAGGAGCCTGGGTTTCGTGCCGACCCCCAAGACAGGAAAAGTAGTTAAGTTCTGCTCGCACTTTTTGGGGATATCATCTGATTAAACCTCATCAAGTGGCGTAGCTCGATAGGTACCAAAGGCCGATTACCAAGGTGGATTGCGGCGAGATGCAGACACAGAGCGACTCAAGCAAACATAAACTCGAGCGAGACCGCATCGGTGACGATGAGGGGCTGGTCTATGCCGGGATGAGTGACATTGGGCTAGAGCGTCCCGTGAACGAGGATAGGTGCGAGAGCTTTCCTACCCAAACGGGAATGTGTTTTTTGGTGCTGGATGGCATGGGAGGAGCGGATGGAGGGGAGTTCGCCGCGCAGATAAGCGTTGACGCAATTAAGCGATCCCTTAGAGGCGATCTCGGATTAGACCTTGCTGAAGCTCTCACCAACTCCTACGAGGAAGCGAATCGGACAATCATAGTCCGACGTCAGGGCCAACGATTCACTGAGATGGGCACTACCGTAGTGGGTGTGCTGATAGAAGATTCCGCGGTGGTGATCGGAAATGTTGGAGATTCGAGGGCATATCTTGTAAGTGGTGATGAGATTCGCCAGCTCACGATTGACCACAGCTATGTGCAACAGCTTGTCGACCGCAACGAGATCTCCAGAGAGGACGCGCTTCCGCACCCTCAGTCCCACATCCTGACGCAATGCCTCGGATCGTCACCTGATATCCAGATTGACGTAGAGAGATATTGGATCTGGCCGCAGCGCAAGGGTGAGACGTCTGACCTGATCGTTTTGTGCTCCGATGGCCTCTACAGCATGGTGACCGAAGAGGAGATCCAGCACGTGACCACGGTAGTGCCTCCTCAACAAGCGTGCGAGGAGCTCATTCACCTCGCAAATAGTCGGGGAGGCTTTGACAACATAACTATCGCGATTATCCCCCTGCATGGACACCTCAAAGTTGAGGAGTCTCCGACCTGGGGAAGGGAGCGTGCATCTCGAGAGCGTAGTCGCCTAATAGGTGCGTGGTGGGAGCGTTCGTTTGTGCACCATATCATTGTCTCGAGTTTACTCGCGGCAGGTGCGTCGTTGATGGCGGTCGGATTGTTTTTCTATCTCAGGGCTTTGTAGGGGTTTATTTGGGTAGCTATGTATGAAAGATGATACAGGTCGACCAGGAATTGGAGAAAAAAGTCTCCCAACGGGCACCAGAGCCCGAAACACCACAACGGTTTTGGACACTCGGAGGGTCGGGACTCTCGTCGGAGCAATGGAACGAGCTGCTCCTATCGAGCGAGTAGTCGCGCGTCGCGAGGATCGAGTTAATGGACTCGACTCCATTGGGCTTGAAGGAGTCGAAGAGGTTCATAATGGGCCAGCGGTTGGGCACGACGATGATTTTCAAAGCCTCGACGAGATCTTCGGGGCCATGGCTAGGGAGCAGGAGGATCTTGTGCCTCAGTCTGACTCGACACTCTCTGATGGCGTTGGTTTAGCGAGCAAAGACGCATCCGCTACCCTGCTGGGGGACTTGGGGCTTGAGGATGATTTTCAATCTGTTCTTGATGTCTTTGACGTGCCGTCTGTCGCCTCAACTCATGTATCCACGCCGGGAGTCGCGAGGTCCACGGCTGGAGGCTTGAATACCCCGAACCAGCGCGCGACTACCGATGTATTTGATCCGTTTGCTGCTATGGAGAGCGGGGAGATGGATTCACCCAACGGTCTAGAAGATTCGGGCCTTGGAGATGATGTCGAACTTGATGCCGCAACCCAGCGCCTGTCCGAGCCCCCGGACGTATCGCTCGGCGCTTCTACCGGAGCTTCAAACCCAAGGATCGTTCGACCAGGCCATGGAGGCTCTGCTCACGAACGGATCATCCTGTCACCATCCTTTGCCGCGTCGACCGATCCAGGAAGTGACGCGCCTGAGGTCGAGGAGGACCTCTCATCTGAACAAGCATTCGATACCCACGAAGTCGCGCCGGAGGCTGAGCATATGACCGAAACACGGGATCAGATTTTTTGGAAGAGCGAGACCCCCCTCGTCGGTTTTTTAGTGACCTACGACCATGATCCGAAGGGTAGTTACGTGGAGCTTCGACAGGGGCGTCTCATGGTATCCAACCAGCGGGAAGAATCGGGAAGCTGTCTCGTGGTGGTCGGCGAATCCGTGTCTCCGATGCACGCGATAATGCGCGTAGCCTCCGGTGGTCTCGTTCAGGTCCTTGATCAGCTCTCAGAGGCTGGTACGCGAGTAAAACATCTTGGTCAGGAGGAAGAAGAATTCCTGTCGGGTGATAAGAGCACGTTATCTCATGGAGACATTCTGTTTTTTTTTTTTTTTTCGGTTCATGTGCTCCTCGTCGTTGGTGAGGTGGGACAGAATTAACGTAGGCACACATGAGAGACGAGCATACAATAAACCTACAACCCGGCACCGTTATCGGCGGCAAGTACGAGATCGTGAAGTGTCTCGGGTCCGGGAGTATGGGCTCGGTGTACGCGTGCAAAAATCAGGTCTTACAAGGTCAGCTCGTCGCCATGAAGGTGCTCTTTCCGGAGGTCGCTTCCGATGCGGTCGCCTCAGCGCGATTTAAGAATGAGATCCTCGCTGCGTATGAGGTTTCCCATCCCAACGTCGTACGGGCGTACGAGTATCTGACTGATGGAGATCTTGTAGCCTACACGATGGAATATGTCGGCGGCGGGGACTTGGCGTCGAAGCTCGGTTCGGAGAAGAGGTTATCTATTTCAGAGATCGTCCGACTTCTCAGCCAGATGTCAGCTGGATGTCAGGCGATTCACGATGCCGGCATCGTGCATCGTGACTTCAAGCCTGAGAACATCCTTTTAACGGGCGAGGGTAATGTAAAGATCGCTGATTTCGGAATCGCGCGTAACCGACACGGCCCCAAACTTACTGAGCACGGTGGAGTTGTGGGAACCATCGACTACGTCGCTCCCGAGTACATGCTGAAATCGCAGGTTGACTGGAGGTCCGACATCTACGCCATCGGAATTTTAGCCTACGAGATGGTGACAGGTGAGTCCCCATTTAAGGGGGAAAGCGTCTACGCGACGATGACGAAGCGGCTCAAAACGGATCCAGAGCCACCAAGCTTCATACGCCCGGAGTCTCCGCTGGAGCTTGACCGCATTATTTTAAAAGCAATGCGGCGGGATCCAGAGGGCCGTTACCAGGCTGCCGAGGAGATGTACCGGGACCTTCAAAACCTCGCGAGCGAATATGCGCTGGATAGTCAGGAGATGACCGCGCTCGGGGCGGATAATTTTATAGGTGATAGTGGTCACGCGGGCGCTACGCACGTCTCCCATGCAGGCGCTGCGTCTGTACCATGGGGAGGTGACGGGCGGGCATCAAGCGATGGTAGAGGTGCCCGAGGGTCCGGGACAGAGGTATTTGACGCCTCCCATGCGGAAGGAAGCGGGCGTTCGGCGGGGACGCAGGTTATTGACGAAGGGCGTAGAGCGGCCTCTGTAGAAACAGATATAGAGAGCGGCGCGCCATATTTCGCCTCTGAGCCCCTGGTTCCTAACTATCCGGAGCGAATTCCGCGAGACAGGAGGGGGGATTTCCGTTCATCGGGATCCGTCCACCGAGCCCGAAGGAGCGTTGAGAGCGATTCAAATTGGGGAGAGATCCTTGCGCTTCTCTTCGCGGCTGCTGTAGGTATTGGATGTGGATTTGTCTTTCTTAAGTTGTTCGCTCCCTCGTTGTTAGCAAAGTGGTATATTTAAAAGAGTCGAGAGATGAAACTGCTCATCGTAGATAAAACCACAGAGGCTCAAGCACGATGCGCTAAGCGGATCGAGTCGTTTAGCAGGGGAGACCTGGAGATGCTCGATCTCAAGGTCAAACTCGTTAGTGATAAGGATTTTGCTGACCGGGCCGCTGACGCCGATGTTGTTGTGATCGGTTCGGGAATGGGTGAGGCGGGCCTCGCCTTAGCTCATCAAGCGAACGCGCTCTCGCCTCGACCACAGCTGATAATGTTCGTCACCGATGACGCCTATGGCGGCGGAGCGTTTCGGCTCGCGCACTCTGCAGGCGTTCGTAAGGTTTTCCCGGAAGGTGGGAGTCCCCTCGATTTTCTGCAGGAATTGGTTGCGATCAATACCGAGTTTCGTCGTGAAGGGCGAACGCATGAGGGGAAGGTCGTCGTGGTCGCTCACGCTAAAGGGGGTGTTGGCGCCACCTCGGTTGCCGCCGCTCTTGCCGATGTGTGCGGTCAGTTCGGTAGACGCACTTTGCTCTGGGATCTTGATGTAGAAACTCGAGATCTCAGTCGAGCGCTTAAAGTCAGCGGCGACGAGGCTAGAGTTATAAGCTCTTGGGTTAGTGGCGATCAGGAAATTAATCGCGACACCCTACGAACAGCGGTGATTCCTATTAGCAACGATGTTGCGGTTTTGACGACGCCCGATCGTCTTGCAGAATCGATGGATCTTGTGTGCCATACAGAGAGCATGGCGATAGCTCAAAGGATAGCTGAGGTCGCCAGGGCCGATAACGACGTTGTAATTATTGATAGTGCGGGTCGTCTAGGTCCAGCGACAGGTGCTCTGATAAGGAACGCTGACGTCGTTCTTGTGGTGATAGACGATTCTGTTCTTGGTGTGACCGCGGTAGATCTCTTTCTCTCGTTTGTTAAGTCTGTAGTTGGGAGTCCGGAGCGTATCTGTTTTCTTGTTAATCCGACCACCGGAACGGTTTCTAGCGTTGGTCAGATCGCAGCGGAGTTAGAATCAGGGCATCAGTTGGGGGATCGGCCGTGGCGGTTAGCCGCGCTGCCAAGGGATCCAAAGGCGGCCCTGTGGCCTGGAAGTGGTAAGACCCTGTACAGCATGGGGGCGAAGGGGATGCGACAAAGTTTTGAGCTAGCCGCCAAGGAACTAGGTTTGTTAGGGGGGGGCGAGGTCGAGGAGATTGCCACGGCTCAGGGCTCGAATGGGGGAGGGGCATTGCCAAAGTGGTTTCAACGCATTTTTGGGCGGAGAAGCGATAGCGCGATGGAGTAACTGCTGTGGGGAAGCCGCAGGGCAGGCGATAAAAATAGCTTGCCGGAACATTTATGGATGTTTACCATTGGAGGTAGCTTCGTGCGCAGGCCCTGCTTGCCCAACTGAGCGACTTTTTGTTTATGGAGATTGAGATGGAAATTATTCAGGCAGAGCAGGTTCAAACTGAGAAGAAATCGGAGAAAGGCGCGTCGTTGGTAGAGTACGCTCTCCTTGTGGCGCTTATCGCTGTTATCTCGATTGTTGCTATCCGAACACTCGGAAATACGGTTAGCGCGCAGTTCAGCTCGGTCAACGCCCAGATTACCGGCTAAAGCCTTGCATTCAGTTCATGAGCCTGACGGAGTAGCTCCTCGTGGATGCTCCGTCAGGTTGGCTGGACTTTGACGGGTGGAGTCTAGGATGCGAAGCTGATAAACGAGCTCCACTTGTTTAAAATGTGATTCCCGTGTCGCCCAAGCGCAAGCAAGTCTAGCCGCATCCCTTAAATTCCATGCCCTCAGTCAGACCAACCGGTGGATTCAATCGAAGGAAAACGAGCGAGCCTCTCCGTGTGGCGATTCTTGCTCTGTCCTTACTGGTGATTGTCGGTGCCATCTTTGTCGTGCAAGGGCGGTCAGTGGAGCAATCTCTCTTTGCGCCTCCGAAGCCCACTGCGTCACCAGTGCCCGTTGTGGAGTTGGTCGACTGCCTCGTAGCCATCGAAAAGATCGAGGCGGGGACCCCCTTGGATCCATCACGCTTCAAGAAGGAAACTCGACCGGTCATGAGTACGGGATCGAGGGTCGTGACGAGCTTTGAGAAGCTTCGGGGCGCATATGCGGCTTCTTTTATCGCCGCCGGGCAACCGCTCCTTACCGCCTACATTACAACAAAAGCTCCCGTAAATGAGATACAGGCAAATATTCCCGAGGGATATCGAGCTGTCTCGGTAGGAGTGGATAATGTCTCCAATGTGGAAGGCTGGGTACGAGCCGGAGCGAAGGTTGATGTCATGCTCGCTTCCAAGGTGGCGGGAAGGCCAGCTATTACCCTCCTCGCCCAGAACGCGAAGGTGCTCTCGACCGGTAAGGTTGGAGGCGGGAAAGGAGCTACCACCATCACTATTATGGTGACGGTGGATGAGGCGACAAAGATACAGTTGGCGTCTACCGCAGGAGTGATGAGCTTGGCATTGCGAGGAGATGAGGATACCGTTGAGTCAGCGGATAATCAGACCGTGACCCTCGATGCTGTGTTTGGTGTCGCGACGCCTCAAGCGTTCTCTGGTCCGCCAAGAGAGGGCAGGATTACCTTTGGCGGGCGCAACTACCTCATCGTCGGCGGGAAACTGGTGGCGGAGGAGTCCGTGACCTCAGGAGCCCCTGAACGGTAACGGCAAAACGCCGCCGGTTCATTCCCTAGGCCATTCTCTTACTCGAACAAACACCTCATGCGTTGGGGTCACGCCGCACTTCAGCACTAGCAGGGTGGTGAAAAATGATTTCCTGTTGCGCCTTTCGATGGTTTGACTGCAACTTCGTTGGAGCCAACGAAAAAATCCTCAACGTATCTAAGTGGATACGCCTCCGGTTTTTTCGTCGTCTCCGCCTCGTTTCGCCGAAACCCTCAAAATGCTCACGACGGAACCATTTTTCACCACCCAGCTAGACCTCCTCAAAACCCGGGAAGGTTAGCGCGCAAGGAGCTGGCATGGACCGTTTGCCCGGTTTCGTCACGTCTCGTTCGAGGTTCAGGTTAATGTTAATTGGGGCGCATACATGCGGGCTTTTTGCACGCTCGACTTTCTGTCGTGATAAATCTCCCAATCTTCACCACGTGACCTCTTTTCAATGCCCTACGGGTGCTATTGCGATACCCGTCTCTTATCGAGTAACCCCTCGGATGTAATCGGGGCTGTCTCCGCCGACGGGCCCAGGCTCGATACATCCCGACTCAGAAGTGGCTAGCCCCTCGCGTGCCTGCGCTTTTACGAGCCCCGTACCTTCTCCGGCTAGATGCGCCTCCATAAACTACTGTTCTGTTTCCGCTTTCGGCGGTTTTTTCTTATTTTTGTTCACGAATGTGCCGATAGCTCTATCGGGAAAAGATTTTCCACCCCAGGGGGACCATCATGGCTGAATCGGATAAAGACGGTAAGGACGACCTGCTTGGGATATTCTCATCTCGAGCAACTCAAACACGCATCGGGCCTTTGAATACCAGGCAGACCGACGAACCTGCGGCCGCCGCCCAGGTGTCCGTGTCGTCAACGGCTAATCCTTCGTCTCTTCCCGCAGTTCACCATAAAACCGCGGACGCGCCATCCCAAGCCCAAGAGAAAACAAGACTCACCGCAAGATCCTCTTTGGCTCGAAGTGCGGAACTCTCTCAAACCGCTTCGGTGGTCATGCGTGAGGTTCGCCGAGAGCTTGGAAGTGACCTGTCACTCCAACAGCAGATGAACAACCCAGCCATGACTGAAAAGGTGATAGCGGGGGCCGTCGACAAGGTGCTGAAGAAGCGCGGGGAAACCCTTGATGATATCGAACGAGCCAACATCATTATCTCTCTTCAAAAGGACCTCGTTGGGTGGGGTGTGCTTCAACCGCTCATCGACAACCGGGAGGTAACGGATATCCACGTGTATGACCATAAATCGGTGGTCTTGCAGCGCGGAAAGGTAAGTGAGCTTACTGGCCTGAGTTGGCCCAATCACCAGGCATACGTGACGTTTCTCGATCGGCTTCTCCTCCGTCTGGGCAAATCATTGACAACGGCTCAGCACACCGTAGATGGGTCATTCCCAAACGGCACTCGGATTTGCGCGGTGCATGAGAGTGTATGTGGTCAGCGAGGGCCGCTCCTGTGTATTCGAGTGCCTCGCATGTCAGCGGTGGCTCTGGAAAATATCGTCACCTATCAGGTGGCGCCGCCCTTGATCGTAAACTATCTCGCCTGTTTAGTTCGTTGTGGTCTAGCTACGATGATGATAGCCGGTGAAACTGGTACAGGTAAGACCACTCTCATAAAATGTTTGGCGACCCAATTCGGCCCTGACGAATCGATCGTGGCGGTCGAGGACACACCGGAGCTTAACTTCTCGCATCCCTTCTTCCGATCGCTCGTCTCAAGGAGCGCCAACGCCGAGGGGATGGGAGAGGTTACTCTTCAGGAGCACATTAAGACGACTCTTCGAATGACTCCGACCCGCGTTATCCTTGGGGAGATGCGAACGCCCTTCTCTGCCGAAGCGTTTCTAGAGAGCGCCCAAACTGGTCACGTTGGAATGTCTACTATTCACGCGCGGAATGCGCGTGAAACCCTCGTTCGTCTTGAGAGCTTACTTGGCCGAGCCCAAAAATCTGTCGCGATAGATATCATCCGACAACAGATCGCCTTGGCAGTGGATGTAGTCGTGTGGCTGATACGTGAAAAATCGACGGGCAAGCCGCGAGTCGCGGAGGTCATCGAGGTTGGCCACTTTGTCGAGGGACAGATTCAGGTAAGACCGATGTTTACGCTTGCTAAGCAGGGGCAACGACCTGTGTGGCGCGTCGACTCGTGGACGAGCAACTTCGATGAACAGCTCAAGGCAGATGGTATTCATCTTGGAGAGTCGCCTCAAGAGCTCACGTTCGGAGCTGGGCCACGGACTGGCGGTGTCGGAGGGGGAAAGGGTAACACATGACCTTTTGGCTCGTAGTCACAGTAGTGGTATTAAGTGCTCTTCTTGCGCTGAGTCTGTGGCGTTCCAACGGTTTTGGCCTGAGCTCTGATGTGGCAGTTCGCCAGAGCATCAGAGAGATGGTTGCCGCCCAGCGTGAGGAAAAAGCAGAAAAGGATCGAAGCATCTCAGCCGCTTCTTACAAGGTACGACGTGAAGATGAACAAGAGAACGCGCCCTCCAGCTCTGATACCCGACTCACTCTGCAGAAGCGACTAAAATTCGCCCAACTATCTGAAGTTCCGCCATATGTTTTCGCCATCGCTCAGATAGTAATCAGTGTCTGTGCCTTCCTCATCGCGCGCTATTATTTCTTTTTGATTCTGCAGCTCATGGCTCTTGCTACAGGACCACTGATTGTAAACGGGTTTATCAATTATCGGATGGGATCAAGGTTTAAGCGATTTGACCGCGATTTTCCTCAGTTTTTGTTGAGCTTTGTGGGAATGCTCAAGACTGGATTGAACCCCATGCAGGCCCTGGAGGCATGTGCGCTCAACCTTGAGAACACCTCTTTGGTGCGTCAGCAAGTTGAGCTTATGTTGGAGAGACTACGACTGGGTGTGAGCGAGGAGCGTTCGATCGGCTCGTTTGGAGAAGATATTAATCACCCGGAGATCGAGCTATTTGTACAAACCCTCCTTCTCAGTCGTCGAGTTGGAGGCAATCTCTCGGAAACGATAGACCGGTTGGCTCGACAGGTTCGAAAGCGACAATACTTTAGGGGCTCAGCCCTCGCGGCGGTGGGTCTGCAGCGAGGCTCGATTCTATTCATCCTTGCAATCCTTGCGTCCATGGAAGGCTATCTTTATTTGGCGTGGCCTGAGTGCGTAATCACCACGTGGACTGATCCGACAGCAGCCGGCGTGGCTCAAGTTGGGCTTACTTTGATTATGCTTGGAATGTATTGGGTCATGCAGGTGACAAAGATTAGGGTTTAGAGAGCTTATGGACACCGGCATTCTTATTTACCCCATTTTCCTCATCATTGCGTTCTGCGGGTATCTCGGTATTCGATATCTACGGTCTCTCGAACAAAGAGAGCATCTTCGTTCACTGATGGGGCAGCGGTATTCCGATGATATCGAGATACAAGACGAAAAAGTCTATGACGAAACTGATGATGGAAGTGCCTCGGGAGAAGAGGTCCTCTTGCGAGCAGCCGCCAGGAAGAAAACGGCGAAAAAGGGCTCTCCATCTCTGGATGAGAGGATGTTTCAAGCAGGCTTGTTTTCAGAGGCTCAGCGCCGTGACTTTCGCCGTCTTCAAATCATTATGCCTGTATCCCTAGGTCTGTTGGGCGCTGGTTGGGGGGTTATGAGTGGGGACCCCGTGAACGTACTCCTCAACGGCGTAGTGGGCGGGATGGTGGGCATGTATCTCCCACTGAGGCGGCTCGATAAGTGGATTAAGTTCCGCCAGGAAGAGATTACGTTCTATCTCCCGTTGGTGATTGAGCAGATCGCAATCGGTGTGAGTAGCTCGCTGGATATTGGGCCTTGTATTGCCCGAGTGGTCCAGATGGCTGACGAACGGGATTCTCACAACCCGGTTACGGAGCTTCTTCGCTTCGCTCAATCTTACATCAAGTCCGGTGTGAATTTGCAGGACGCACTCAACGAGGTGGGCCGCCAGTCTGGTAGTAATGAGGTGAAACATGCATTTAAGGCACTGGCCCAAGTGGCACGATATGGAGGAGAGATATCCAAACAGCTCCAGGATCTTTCGGAGTCGGTCTCCTCTGAGAGAGAGACGAGGATTGAGGAAAAAATTAAGAAGCTAGAGCTCGCCGCAACCGCTCCAGTAGCGCTGGTTTTCGCCGGTTTTCTCGTCATTCTCCTCGTAGGCTTCGGGCGGACGTTGATGAAGGCGATGGAGGGATAAGAGGATTTTATGAAGGGAATAATCTCCACGCGGATGCGCTATTCAGAGGTGGTTCTCTTGGCGTTTGTGATCGCTATCGCGGCGATGCTTATCGTTCCGCTTCCAACCCCGCTCCTTGACCTTCTTCTTGTCCTCAATATCTCCTTCTCGATCCTTCTTTTGCTGGTTGGGCTCTATGTTTCGAACTCAGCTACCCTCTACACCTTTCCCACAGTATTACTGTTGAGCACCCTATTTCGACTTGGGCTCAACGTCGCGTCATCGAGACTCATTCTGAGTCAGGGGGACGCTGGGCGGGTAATTGAGTCATTTGGCACATTCCTTATTCGCGGAGAGGTGATTGTAGGAATTATCATCTTCTCCATCGTTACCATCGTAAACTTTATCGTCATAGCGAAGGGGGCTACCCGTGTCTCTGAGGTGGCGGCGAGGTTCTTTCTTGATGCCTTGCCTGGGCGGCAGTTGGTGATAGATAACGATGCGCGCGCGGGTGTAATATCTGCTGAGGAGGCACGACAAAAGCGGGACCATTTGCGACTTGAGTCGCAGCTCTACGGCTCTATGGATGGAGCCATGAAGTTTGTACAGGGAGATGCCGTCGCGGGCATATTCATCATCATAGTGAATATAGTCGGCGGAGTTTATATGGGCGTCTCAGCCGGCCTGTCGTTCTTCGACGCAGTGCAAACCTACACCGTACTCACGGTGGGTGATGGCCTCGTGACGCAGATTCCGAGTATTCTGACCTCTATCTGCGCGGGTATTATCGTCACGCGGGTCTCTTCCTCTGAAACGTCGACCCTCGGCGTTGACCTTCGCACCCAACTATTCTCACAGCCTATAACGCTCTTAGTAACAGCCCTGATCTTGATTGTCTTCGCCGTGCTACCGGGAATACCCGCAGCGCCTTTTTTGATTGTGGCGGCGATTGCGGTTGGCGTTGGTGGTTGGCTCCTCAAAAAGGAACGCGAAATGCCTGTTCGGAGTAGTCTCTCAGGTGAGTACCGTCGTACCGGTGGAGGAGCTGAGGTTCGGCATGAAAGGGGGGTGAGCGAGATCGGGGATGGTGCGCTCAGACTTGAGCTCGACCCGAGTGTGCTTTTCAAGGCCTATCGCGGGCAGGCTCAGCGATACACCGATTCGTGGGAGCATTTTAATGAGGCCTTTCATGGGAATGTTGGGATGGTGTTGCCCGACCTGCAGGTCGTCCACAATGAGTTGTTGGCACCTTCGTCTTATCGAGTAACTCACTCAGGGGTAGAGATGGTATCGGGGACAGTAGCGGTGGACGCGCTTTTCGTTGAGGTCTCCAGTTGTCAAGCTGCCGTGCTTGGTTTGCCGGTACTGAAAGAGGAGGAGCATCCGATCTCGGGACATCGAGTGTTCTGGACGCGAAATACTCCCCAGATTAGGGGTATTCTAGATGCTGGTTCGGTAAGGAGCTATGACTTCTTCGAATACATCAGCCTCCGTGTGGCGAGTTTCAGCTTGCGACATCCTGAGGAGTTTCTTTCGGTAACGGATGTTCACTCATTACTTCGGCAAATTGAGAAGCGGCATCCGGGGCTTATAGCCGAGGGTTTTGGTAAGGAGTTCGTGTCAGTTCCACGATTAACCGAGTTGCTTCATGAGCTCGTGAGGCAGGGTGTCAGTGTTCGTGATTTCAGAGGGGTTATTGAGGGGGTTGCGTCCTATTGCTCGGCGAACAGAGTCTCTAGTGATGATGACGGGGGCGTTGAGGTCCCGGAGGTTGTTCGACATCTGCGTGGCAATCGTCGGCGTCAGGTGCTTCGAAGGTTTCTTGGCTCGAGTCACAGTCTTTATGTTGTCTCGTTATCAGATGAGGTTGAGCGAACGTTACAGGATGCTGACTTTGATAATAAATCCCTGCCGGTCGCTGTTGACGCACCGGTGCTCGACGCCCTCATTCACGGGCTCGCAACCGTGCTGAAGCCCACTCTGGAGCAAGGAATCTTACCAATCGCGCTTCTTTGTTCCACCGAAGTGAAGGAGAAGGTGCTCTCGATCACCCGTATGAGCAAACATTCGTTATTTGTCACGACCTTTGAGGAATTGGATCCGAGTGTCCCTGTGCAGCAAATAGGGATGTGGAACTTAGCTGGGCGATAGGAGCCGGTATGGTACATCATGAGGATGAACATGAACGTGACAAGGTGGCGGAGTCGCACGACGCGTCGCGGGCAAGAAACCACTTTGTGACATCCGACGAGGCCGACCACAGTGAAAATCGCACGGGCGAGCCCCATGACGGCGACACAGCCGAGGGGGCTTCGTCGGGCACATCGCAGGAACCCTCTACCACGCAGCAACTTGGATCTCAAAAGCCGAGTGCCTCAGATGATCCCGGTCTGACGCAACTAGTCGCCACCTCTAGTCGAGGCGTCATACTTGCGGTCCTCAACGTCATCGCGTTCGCGTTGCTCGTCTACACCTGGGTGCTTGATCGGGCAGCTAAGACCTCCCTAGAGGCTCAGCACGTATCTCAGGTCGCTGAGGGACAGGATGAGAGTGGTAGAGCCATGATGTACGACCTGTATGCTTCCAGTTCTCCCACGGCCTACCAAGAGATAGCTGGATTGCTCGCTCAGACCACAGATCCTAGTAAACGTCAGGAGCTCATGAAGGTGCTGGCGTTTCGTGCCAGACGACTGGGGCTCGGTCAAACATCTGATATCGTTCTTGGTCAGCTCGGAACTTTGACGACGGGTGACACCCTCGGCGCAGACGAAATTTCGCAACCTCTTGTTCGCCTCTTGGATCCCAGTTTATCGAGTAGCGCTCGTCTTGAGGAGCTTGCGCGTCTGTATAACCTCTCTCCGCGCCTCGCGATAACTTTAGCCGGGGCTAGCGCTCTCGACACTGGTGAGGCTGAGCCCTTTCGAGGCATTTTCGCCAAAGCCGCTGCTGAGGATGCGGGAGCTGGTAGCGAAGGAGAACGCAACCCCTATGCACTGATGTTGCTGAACCCCGATCTTCATGACCTATTTTCTGAGGATATTGTAGCGCTCGAGGGTAGAATTTCCGGTGCAGATTTGGTGTGGCTCCTTGAACAGTTGGGGAGGCAGGGCCGTTCCGAGGTGTCTACCGTTGCTCAGATCGCTGTGCGGCGTGGCTTTGAGAAGGGGGCTCGTGTTGTGTTCCTGCAAGAGGTAGCGCGATCGGCCTCGCTCCCTCAGCGCATTCGAAGTGCGATCGTCTCGGGAGCTCTCGGAAAAGTGACCATGGATGATGTGCGACGGTTCGGGGAATGGTACGGACAGGGCGCTCCCCGCGTTTTGGAGGCTACTATCCTCACAACCTCTGAGCCCTCACTAAGGCAAGCGGCCTTCGACACACTACTCGCCAAACCGCTTGGCGACCCATACATCGCGAGGGTTATGGACTTCATCCGCACGACCTACGGATCAGATAGCGGAAGGTTTGCTGGGCTGGTCGGGGCGCTCGCCCTTCGGGATGATGTAGGGGAAGATATTCTGAGGCGAGAGCTTGAGGTTGTTCGTAACGCCCCTCGCGCTAAAGATTTTCTAAGGCAACTGGTTCGAGGTGCTCCAGTTCAGGCACTACCGGTCATCGTAGAGATGTACAGTGACTCCATGGATCAGTTGGATATCGTAGACCTGTTGACCCATTCTTCCCCACAGGTACGCACCGTTGCGGTTTCAAGTCTTAGTAAGGTCAACGACATCATGCTCTTAAAACTTATCTCGCAGAGTTACGATGATGAGCGGGACCCTGATGTTCGCGCCGTGTATGAGGAGAAGATATCTATCGTCAAAGAACGGCTCCCATGAACGGAAAAAGCACAATATTCGTCGACCTTGAGGGGTTACGTTTATCGCCGTAATCAAGTACCTTGGTGGTTAGTATCGGCGAGCCTAATCTTCTCGCGTTGAGTGGGGATGCCATGAGAATATTTCTCTCTTCTTTTATAACTTTTCTTGCTGTGGCGATGAGTGGGTGCTCAGCCATGCACGCCAACGGCAAAGAGTTGATCGGTAACGAGGTTCCTGAGGCTCGCCTGATGTTTTTCGATGGTTCGGAGGTGCCGTTAAGCGCCTACCGGGGAAAAAACGTGAGTATCGTTTTTTGGGCGACGTGGTGCTCCTATTCTCGATCGTTAATTGAGCGCTATGAGGAGCTGGCTCGTCGCTACTCACGGCGTAGTGACATGGAGTTCATTGCCGTCAGTATCGACAAGAACGAGGACTTTGAGGTGCTTAAGAGTCGTATTCA
>JAIXQT010000057.1 GCA_027485595.1 Pseudomonadota bacterium
AGCGTTCTTCACCAAAGACCGCGCGTTTAACACCACGAAGCTCCACCGCTTGCTCGGCTACACGAATCGGATTGGGGTTGAGGAAGGATTGCGAGCGACCGCTCGATGGTATCGAGGGGAGGGGTGGTTGTAGCTCACGGAGCCGAACGTTCCGGCGACAGTTCCTGGTCGCCGCACCGCCCCAGCTACTTCAAACCACTTAAAACTACTCATGTTTTAGGAAACGGGAACCGATACCCCCTGGAGAGCATCTCAGAGGGTACCGATGATTTCACAAGAATCCATTCTTTTCGCGGGGTTGGGAGCCTCTCTCGGCGCGGCCACGATGTGGTCGATCGCACGAGCGAAACTCGCTGCCCTCTCAACGCAAGCCTTCCTTCACGAGGACCACGCGCGAGATCTCTCCATGCGGCTTGCCGAGGCGCAGGAAACCGCGACCACCTTGCGTGAGGAGACGAGCCGACAACGGGAGCGACTCTCTCACTACGAAGCTCGGGTGCGGGAGCAGATGGAGCATTTCGCCTCACTTGAGGAGAAACTCACAACGACGTTCAAGTCGCTCTCATCCGAGTCCCTGAAGACTACCACGGAACAGTTCTCCACCCACTTTAACGCGACCGCACGGGCTCTCCTGGAACAGGTGAACGGCAACGCAAGAGCCCAGGTTGACTCAGGTCACAAGCTTCTCGATTCCATCGGCAGATCAATCTGGGACAAACTCGGCGAGGTCGATCGGAGCGTCAAGGAGATCGAGAAATTACGAATCTCCGGGGACGCCGAGCTTCGCAAACAGATCGATCATCTCTCAAGGCTCAACGAATTTGTTGGAGGGGAGGCATCAAAACTCTCTCAGGCACTCACCAATTCGCGGGTGCAAGGGGTGTGGGGTGAGCTTCAACTGAGAAACGTTGTAGAGGCCGCTGGGATGCTCCCATACTGCGACTTCTTTACACAGGAACACGCCTCAACCGAGGGCACGGCGAACGTACGGCCCGATATGCGGGTCCGCCTCCCCAACAACTTAAACGTCCTCATCGACGCGAAATCACCTACAAAGGCTTTTATCGAGGCATTAAACGCCAGAGATAGCCAGCAACGCCGCGCGAAGATGCGCGAGTTGACCGCGGCGCTCCGTGGTCACATTCGAACCATGGCGAAACGAAATTATCCGCACCATTTCGCCCCCGCCCTCGAATACACGCTGGTATTCCTCCCTTCGGAGAGCCTCTTCGTGGCCGCGGTAGAGGAGGATAGTGACCTGCTCACCTTCGCTGAGGGGCACAAGGTGATTCTAACCACCCCACTAAGCCTGATAGCGTTCCTTCGCGCCGTTGCGTGTGGTTGGACAAATGTGAAGGTTCAAACCAACGCGGAGGAGATCCAACGCCTCGGCAAGGAGCTCTTCGAGCGCATGAATCGATTCTATGACCGCTTCGCGGACCTCGGCAGAGGGATAGACTCGGTGGTTCGCGCCTACAACGACACCGCGGCAACCGGTCGAACACTTACCTCGACCAGAAAAAAGTTCGCCGAGCTTGGAGCCGGGCAGGTCTCTGCGGTTTCACAGCCTGATGAGGTTCTCACGGAGGTCAAGGTCGTGAACAAGAGTGCCGAGGATCTCAGACGAATGGCGGGGCAGGATCTGCTCGACACCATTCAGATACCCTCAGGGGTGTAAAAGAAAACGTAGCGATCCTCAGTCCGCGGCGCGGGCCAACTGAAATCCGAACCGCGCCGGACCATCCAAAATAAAGTGATCCTCGATCGTATCGGCGATCTCGGATATCGACCGATCTCCCGCGTTCGATTGGAGACGAAGGAGCGCGATCGTTACACCAACAGGTGTGAGCAATTCGGGATTATCATAGAAACTGAACGGCATCACGCGGCCATGACGAGACATCGACATCAGGGTCGTAGCCAAGAGACTTACCTCTCCGGCTTTTCGATTCATAACCTGCGCGAGGACTCCTGAGGTGAAGACTGCGTCCAAAGGCTGCGTATAGAGCCGACGCTCCATAACCGATATCGCGACAAGCCGCATCTCCCTCAACGTGCCCGGCACCTCTCCGGGGCCGACATCTTCAAACACCCGTGACACCGCACTATGAAACAAGGGGAGCAGGCACGCATCCATCTCGTCCGACACTGAATAGCCAAATACACGCAGCGCACTCAGGCGCGCCTCAGGTTGAGTGGAATGAAGAGTGGCGCCAAGGAGCGCAGCAAGGGCACGGCGTGTATCACCACCAACGCAGAGACGAGCCAGGTTCGACACACCAGCGTCAGGATGGTCGCACGCCTGCTCGACGATCATCTGAGAGGCCGGATCGTCGAAGTGCCGGACGAGAGAAACGAGGTCCATTATCAGGCTCTCATAGCCTGGGAGTTGAGAGAGTGAGCCAGAGCGGCGTTCCTGCCATAGATCATGGAGGGCCTGCCGCACCACGCCATCGCCATCGTGGCCGTTCGCCGGGGGCTTTTTCAACCACCGCTCAATAAAGGCATGGAGGTCCATCTTATTGAGGGGATCTCTTAAAAGATCACCCATCGCGGTCACCATTGCGGCGACCTGAGAAGATGCAACGACCCGGTAGTTGGGGATCGATTCCTCAAGGTTAGTGAGAGCTTCCAGGGCAAGGCGGTTCATCTCCGGGTCTATGCCGCACCGCGTGGCGGCTCTCACCAGGATAGGTGCGACCTCCTGAGCGGCGGGTCTCCTAAGGAGAACGATGGGAAAGCAAGCTAATCGTTGAATCGTTCCGCCGTGTTGGTCCCTATCTTCTTTCGTGAAGAAGCGGGCCGTATCAACGCAGAGTTTTGCAATCTCCTCACGCAACGGCGCCATGCCGCTTCCAGCAAGGATCGGCGAAAGTCCCGATCGTGCCGCGTGGTGCTCGCAACTAACGAGGGTCCATAAAAACTCCTCGGTACTCGGCAATGCTTTGAGCCGAAGAAGATCGATAGCCAGGTCGACATGGCATGGGGTGAGGCTTCGCGCGAGGGCTTCACCGATGAAACAGAGAGCGCGGCGCGACGTGGTCGTGTAGAGGATATCGCGAACCTCCGCGAGATCGGCTTGAGAGGGTTTATGAAGAAGGCGAGCAACCCTCCGCGCCTCGTGTGAACCGTGAGGTGATGTCAGCGCGTGAAGAGGGGAGCCATCCTTCTCCGCGCCCCCCGTGCCCGGCAGGAGTGGATCCTTAGATGGCTCTGGATTGTGCGAAGAGTGTTCACCGGGTCCCACAATACTCCTTTGGGGTTTACAAGCGCCCTTGCGAGCACCACAGGTTTCTAGATTGACACGGCGACCCGCTCAGTTCAATTCGGAACGATCGCGATGGGGGAGGCAGGGGGAGGAAAAAGATGCAGACCGCACAGAACCAAACCGATCTCGACACCCATGGGGACTTTTGAGGCACAACAACCGAGGGGCGAAACAGCTACTCCCGCTCGGACTCCTCGTCAACGATCGTCATATCCATCGACCGAACGAGCTTCGACACCCCAAATGGTGGGAGCGCGGCGGCTGGACGGCCCCACGTAACGATACAAAGATTTTCTTCGGCCCGGGTCACCGCAACGTAGAGAAGGTTTCGCCCGTAATCATGCGAGCCATAACTTTGGTTTGAGGGATTCCACAGAAGAACCGAGAAGAACTCAAGCCCCTTTACCTGATGAACATCGGTAACGAGAATCCCCTCCTCAAATGAAAAAGAATAGGCGTCCCCGAGCCTCACCAACTGCCCGAAGGTCGGCTGAAGCATCTTGTAGGCAAACTTCGCCTCTTCGGGTGTCGCGCAGATGACCGCCGTGACCATCGAGGGATAGAGCTCAACAGCTTTGTTGAGCCACTTCAACACGTGCTCAATTCCGTGGGACTCATTACGTGTTTTGAACCAGATCGGAACGCGGCCGTTTCGGCCCGTCTTCACGAGCGAGCGTTGCTGAATGTGGTCCGCCAGCCGCATAATCGGAAGAGTCGACCGGTGACTCACCTCAAGCGATACGTACTTCGACATATCACCACTAAAATTCCAGTGCTTCCGGAGCTTATCCCAACCTGGGAAGGAACCGTGCTCATCGATATTTTGAGAGGTGTCCCCAACAAGGGTGAGGTCTTTGTGATTCTTTACCGATCCAATGATCGTTGAGAGCTCGATCGGCGAGAGATCCTGCACCTCATCTACGATGATGTGGCCGTAGGTCCCATGGACCCCCTTCTCAGTAATCACTCCACCTGTGCGGAGCTGGCACGCCCGAAGAAGGAGCCCATCATCGGACCAATCGAAAAGACCGTTCTCGAAATTTTTGCGAGACCACTCGAGAGCTTCGCGTACGGTAGCCTCAGAGATAAGGCGGGTCTCATCGGAGGCGAGGATAGGGGCGGGATTCGAAAGCACATCGAGGATATCGCTCTGCAACATCTCGATGGTAACTGAGCTTTGTCGAGCTGCTCCCCTGATGCGAGCCTCCAAAGCTTTTAAAACGGCTAGCGAGCGCTTCACGCGCTGGACTCCCGCTGGGGCAGGGAAAGGTGGTCGCGCCAGAGCGAAATCCGCGTCCGATTGAAGTCGCTTGAGGGTGCGTCCCGCCCACTCATGGTAGGTGCGAACGCTCACGCCGGATATCCCCGCCGAGGGGAGGGAATTCTCAACGTACCGCCTCAGAGCAGGGCTTAACATGAGGAACACGCAATCATTCGACTGCAGTGGAGAATTATCGGTATGAAGAAGCCACGCGAGTCGGTGAAGCGCTACGGTAGTTTTGCCCGACCCCGCAACTCCCTGGATGAGGATAGCAGTGTCGGCATCAACCGTAATCGAACGGAACTGCTCGGCGGTAATGAGGGAGAGAATCTCAGGGAGGTGGCTATCGGTCGACTTTCGTCGGTGCATGCTTCCCGTGGCAGACTCCCACGTTGCCGTCTTGGCGTTCCAATGAAAGGTACCCAACCTATTTTGAACGGTCTTCAGATCGCCACGCTCAACCTCGATACGGTTTCGCAACAGGACCTTGCCCGACCGCTCACGACCCAAGATCTCCTCAAGGTAATCTTCGCCCTCTTTGTATTCATAGTAGAGCTTTGAGATCGGTGCTTTCCGCCAGTCGATAATTCGAAGATCAGGATTTGCGGCGAAGCCGAGCTTGTATTCGATAATCCTTGTCGAGCCACTCGGTTCATCCTCCTCGAGAGAGATCCGGGCGAAATAGGGGTTCTCTACTTGCTTCTTCAGGGTCTCAAGCTCCTCGCGCCGTGAATCCTTGAGAGCATGGGAAACACCCTCATCGGACGCCAGAAGGGCCTTATCCTCAACTCGACGGGTTTCATGAATCTCAGAGGTGAGCGCCCGCGCGCGCTGATTCTCGGCGAACAACCGCTGCTCAACCCGGGTAATTTGGGTAGCGACGGATTCCTTCACGGTCGAAAAGACCTTGTGCTCGGCGGAAACGCTCTCTTGTTCTTCAGGGGTTAGACTCATATGAGGCTTGGGAGGATACCTCACCCGACGCTATCCTTCAAATAGGATCTGCCGGATATACCTTACTTTCGACACAACTATTCCAAGTGTTTATCGATATCCCGGCATGACTTTTTCAGAATATACCCCAACCCTACAGCCGCGCGAGAAGTTAGCCTTACACGGTCCACGATCCCTCTCAGACGAGGAACTCCTCGCCGTGATGCTCGGCAGCGGCTCGAAAGGACATAGCGTCAGGATGGTTGCCTCTCACGTTCTACCAGTCCTCGACGCCAGCGAGGATACCGACGTCGCTCGCCTCCAGGCGGTCCGCGGAATCGGCCCCTCAAAGGCGTACCTCCTCGCCGCAGCCCTTGAGTTCTCTCGTCGCCGAATCAAACCGGAAGGTATTCGGATCCGCACGGCGCGAGACGTGGTTCCTCTCATTAACCACCTCCTCGATCGCCCCCAGGAGCATGTGGTGAGCATATCGCTCAGCGGAGCCCATGAGGTGATAAAAATCCGGACTGTCTCAATCGGCCTTCTCACGAGCTGTCCAATCCACCCACGTGAGGTCTTTGTCGGCCCAATTACCGACCGCGCCTTCTCGGTCATCCTCGCCCATAACCATCCCTCCGGGGATCCGACTCCAAGTGAGGAGGATAAAAAAGTGACGAGACAACTCGCGCTCGCTGCATCTACTCTCGGCATCCGTTTGCTCGATCACATCGTCGTGGCGAAGCGGGGATTCTACAGTTTTCAGGAGGCGGGGCTCTTAGCGAGTAGAGAGGTGTAGCAGGCACCGCCGAGGGACGGCACCAGCGCAGCGCCTCCTGGGAGGCCTCAGCGTGGGAGCTCTGACCGTGGGAGCTTTGACCGTGGGAGCTTTGACCGTGGGAACTCTGAGCGGTCAGAGGGGTAGACAGCGCTCGAATCCAAAGGTCGTCAGGTACCAGTCGAGGTTATGACCAGGTTGCAGGGAGGACCCCTCAAAGGCACACGACACGTACTCAACCACATCAGCGAAAAGAGCGGTATTCTCCCGCGCCCTCAGCCATTCGTACGTTCGCGCCACCTGCTCACACCATTCGTCGAGAGAGAACTCACTGGCGATGGCGCGATCGCAGAGCAGCGCCAATTGAGCAGGAGCGCCTGGATTGTTTTTCCACTCCCGATAGAGCGCCCGGGCCATGGCCTCGGATCGCTCCGGAGAGATCCCGGATACAGCAACTCTGTGCCGCTCAGAGAGAGCACTCTGCGAAACGAGCATAGAGAGGTCATATCGAGAACTGGTCATCACACAGCTCTCCTAATAGCCAAGATTCGGAGAAAGCCACCGCTCTGCCTCCTCAATCGAGATGCCCTTACGCTTCGCGTAGTCGATCACCTGATCCCGATCTATCTTTCCAACGTTAAAGTACTTCGACTCAGGATGCGCGAAATAGAAGCCTGAGACGCTGCTCGCGGGAGTCATCGCGTAGCTCTCAGTGAGCGAAAGCCCAATAGACTCTTCGACATCGAGAAGCTTCCACAGCTTCCCTTTTTCGGTATGGTCTGGGCACGCCGGATACCCGGGAGCAGGTCGAATGCCTCGGTATTCCTCCCGAATGAGCGCCTCATTCGAGAGC
>JAIXQT010000269.1 GCA_027485595.1 Pseudomonadota bacterium
CGGGCAAAGGTAGGCGGGTAGCAGCTTACGTAAATCAGCTTAGTTGAAACGGCTGGAGTAAGTCGCTGGCATACCTCCAGGGCCCCACTACGGGGTGGGTCGAGCACAACAGTAACATCAGGTGTGTGGGCATCTATCCACTTTTCACATCCTTGGTGATGAAACTTGAGAGATGCGCCAAGGTCCGCGCCCGCGGCTCGTGATTGACCGAACTCAACGAGGTGACGATCCAGCTCAACCGCGGTCACGATGTGCCCAGCTTGTGCGAGCGGGATCGAGATGTTGCCTGCCCCGGCGTAGAGGTCGGTCACTCGCTCGGTGGTAACGTGCTGTTTAATGTACTCGATCATAAGATCGTTCGCGGCACGATTGTTTTGGGAGAAATGGCCGACCGGCGGAGCGTCAAGCGCTCGGCCTTCGGCTTTGAAGATAGGTTTGTGACGATAGTTCACCTGAACGTTCGGCACCCGTTTGATCAGCTCTTGAAACGCGGCTTTAGGTGCGAGCGTGGTCATCGCTTTATCGTTTCGTGGATGAACCTCAAGCGCGATGAAGATCCCCTCATCGTGATCCTCAATCGTGATCGTCTCGCACTCAGGGGCGCACTGACGAAAGAGCTCTAGGTTGTCGCTCAGGCAGTTGTTTATCGCTTCAGTCGAGATCGGACAGTGGTCTATCTCAACGATTGAGCGAGCGTGCTTTCGATAGAGACCGAACTCACCCTTCTTGTTGATGTGAAACGACATCCGTCGTCGATAGGTGAGTCCGGGGAGATCCTCTCCGAGCACCTGAACATGTCCAGGGACTTCAATGCCACCGTGAACACGAAGAAGGTCAGCGACCATCTGTGATTTGAGGTCGCGTTGCTTTGGCAGATTGATGTGTTGAAGGTCGCATCCACCGCACTGACCGAAGGCGGGGCACGGCGGGCTGATGCGCTCGGAAGAGGGGTTGGCTACCGAGACGAGCATGCCGTTGACGAAGCTTTTCTTATTAAGGGTGATATTCGCGGTTACGTTTTCGCCAGGGGCTGTGAAGGGGATGAACGCCTTTTTGCCGGCGTGCTTCTCGGGCGCTGTGATGGTACCCACGAAGCTCCCTCCTGACGCGAGGGCTGAGATTGAAACGGCTATCTCTTCTGGGGTTTTCGATACATCTGTCATAGAGCGGGAAGGTATCATTCCTGGCAGATACAGGCAAAGCGCCGTCCACGCGCTTTCGTTCGCGAGCATAGAACTCCTGGTTTGGCCGATATTCCGGTGATTTAGGTCTCGCACGTGCGACTATGGCAAGAACGTGGTCCTTGCGCGCGGCTCGTTCGCCGGAGGGCAGGGAATTTCACCGCGACTGCCGGTTTTCCAGAGACGACGGGTCTTGCTGGGCGCGACATTTCGGCGACCGGCAATCCCCGTCACTTCTTGAGCATCGCCCCAAGATTTGCGAACGGATTATTTCCGATGCTCTTTGTTTCAGCCGCGGTGTTGTAGGAATGAGCCGGTCTTGATGCGCTACCGCGCGGTCGTTGCCCCCCTTCGTAACGCGTCGCACCACGCGCCTCTCCCGATCCTTGCGAACTCGGTCGGATCTCACCACTCTTCATGGTCAACGCGATCTGTCGCTTCTCAAGGCTCACTTCGAGCACTCGAACCTGAACCTTGTCGCCCGGATTCACGACCGCGCGAGGATCTTTCACGAACGAGTCGCTGAGTTGAGAGATATGAACGAGTCCGTCTTGATGGACGCCGATATCCACAAACGCGCCAAAGTTTGTAACGTTTGTAACGACACCCGTGCATACCATCCCCGGTTTGAGGTCGGATATTTCATGGATATCCTCGCGGTACTTAACGTACTCAAACTCTGAGCGGGGATCCCGTCCCGGCTTTTCAAGCTCTTGGATGATGTCATTGAAGGTGAAGTCACCAAGTGTTTTCTTGAGCTGGGAGTCACTCTTCAACGACGCGACCCCTTTTCCAATAAGGTCGACGAGCGTCTTTTCACTCTGCGAGGCGAACGTTTCGAGCGCCTTGTACCGCTCAGGATGCACGCCCGTATTGTCAAGGGGGTTTACGCCATTCGGGATTCTCAGGAATCCCGCCGCCTGCTCAAACGCTCGCTCTCCGAAGTAGGGGACCTTCATCAGGTCATCACGCGAGGTGAAGAGGCCTTGAGTCGCTCGATGTTCTACGATTGAGCGGGCAAGCGATGGTCCGATACCTGAGACGTACGCCAAGAGGTGTCTCGACGCTGTGTTGACGTTTACACCGACTGTATTCACACACGACTCTACCACACGTTCTAGTGCGCTCTTCAGCGCGTACTGTGACACGTCGTGCTGGTACTGGCCTACGCCGATGCTCTTCGGATCGACCTTCACAAGCTCCGCAAGCGGATCTTGAAGGCGACGCGCGATAGAGATAGCGCCCCGAACCGTGACGTCGAGGTCAGGGAACTCCTCTCGAGCCACCTCACTCGCGCTGTAGATGCTCGCCCCCGATTCACTTACCATAACAACGGGGATCTTGAGGTTCATCTTCGTCACGGTGTCGCGCAAGAACTTCTCTGTTTCGCGGGCGGCGGTGCCGTTGCCAACGGCGATCGCCTCAACGTTGCCCTTTTCAAGGACCGATTTGAGCTGATTAAACGACTGTGCCTGTTGTTCGGGGGTGAGAAGGTGGATAACGCCACCGGCGAGGAATTCACCCGACGAGTTAATGAGCGCAAGTTTGCATCCCGTTCGGAGACCAGGGTCAACGCCGAGAACGCACTTGCTTCCAAGTGGTGCCGCAAGGAGCACCTTCCTCACGTTCTCGCTGAATACCTCGATCGCGGCGGTGTCGGCGACCTCACGGAGCGAGGAGTGGATCTCGTTCTCTATAGAGAGAAGTGTATAGACCCTCAGTGCCATCCGAGCAGCCATGAGGAGTTGCTTCTCGCCAGGAGTTCCCTTCGTTGGGCACGCGTGCGCTTGATACATTGCGAGGAGGCTGGCCATGAGTGCTTCGTTCTGTGACGCTCCACCGATAGAGAGGGCGAGTTCCCCTTCAGCTTCTCCTCGGCGGATAGCAAGGTACCGATGGCTATTCTCTCGCTTCATGAGCATAGAGATCGGCTCACTGTACTCGAAGTATCGGTCGAACTTGCTTGGGATCTTCGCCTTGTCGCCCTTGGTTGAGCCGAGGTGGGCGTTCGTGAAGAGTTGATTTCGGACCTCCTGTCGCAACTCGGGAACCTCTGAGATCCGCTCGATAAGAATCGACTCGGCGCCCTGAATAGCGGCAGTTGTGTCAGCGATGCCCAGCTCTGTGTTCACAAACCCTTGTGCCTTACCATCCAAGGTATCTTGAGGATTCCAAGGAGTGCCGTGCGCGCAATCCCAGATCCATTGCGCGAGGGGTTCAAGGCCTGCCTCTTTGGCGATAGTGGCCTTGGTCTTTCGCTTTCGTTTGTAGGGAAGGTAGAGGTCCTCAAGCACGAGAAGGTCGAACGTAGCCTCGATCTGCGCTTGGAGCTCTGGTGTAAGCTTACCTTGCGCCTCGATCTCTGAAAGGATGAACGCCTTGCGCTCAACGATACTCTTCCATCGCGCGACCGCGTCGATAATGTTGCCGATAGCGACCTCGTCAAGGTTGCCGGTCTGCTCCTTTCGGTATCGCGCGATGAAGGGAACGGTCGCTTTGTCGGCGGCTAGCCGTATAACGACGAGCGCGGAGCGAAAGGGGATTGCTGGGAATTGTTCCTGGAACCATCTCGCGAATTGGTTCGGATCGCCCGCTATCATCTCATCTGAACTGTTTCCCGCTTGAGCGTCTACGGTGGCATAACCTGAAACGTAGGTAGTTGAAGTTGTAATGATAGACTCTGACCGGACAGTTGATGACATGAATGAACCGACTCCTTCGCGCGATAGTACATCGCCCCGCACGAGAGGTGCGGAACGAGAGGCAGACATTACTTGGGTTAGGGAAATGACACTAGGTGGAAGATGGATGTTTTCTCGTACTTTTGATTCATCTTACTCGAGGGTGGCGTACCGAAGAGGTGTGCGGTGGAGATAGGGTAACCCGGCCGAGAAAGATAACGAGGCGATGGTGCGTTTGTATAGCTCAATATCGCGCTCTCTCACAAAGAGTAAGATTGTGGCTTTTGAGCTGAGCCCAAATACCGTAGCCTGTCAGAGGGCTACGGTGTCACCGAGGCAAGTCTTGCTGTTCCGATGAGCTCGAGCTCATGATGAGTAGCTCTCGATGAGAGGGATTAAGCATGCCAGCGACCGGGATGGGTGTGATCGAGGGCGGGGGCGTTCCGCGTCTCTTTGCAAAGAGGAAAACGTGAAAGGCGGCAATCACTACAATAAGTACGCAACGAAGAATCCGATTGAACGAATGCTCGTCCAGGGATTTCTTCAGACCATCCGGGACTTGGTGAGCAAAACCGGCGCGAACGCTATTCATGAAGTTGGGTGTGGCGAGGGATATCTTTTGCAAGAGCTCGCAGTGCCTGGGCGCTCGCTGAGAGGAAGCGATCTATGTCAGGAGACGGTTTCTGCCGCTCGGACCAGGCTTGAGGACCTTGGAACGCCCATCCCGTTTGAGTGTATGAATCTCTACAATCTTAGTCCCTCTCAGCACGCGACGGACCTTGTTATGTGCTGCGAGGTACTTGAGCACGTTGAGGATCCAGAGGGGGCCATTAACATTTTGAAGTCCCTCGCCCAGCCCTATCTACTCGTCAGCGTTCCTCGGGAACCTCTGTGGCGAATCTTGAATATGGGCCGCCTGTCATACCTCAAAGACTTCGGCAATACACCTGGTCACATCAATCATTGGTCAACCCGTTCATTTGTCCGTTTTTTGGAGAGGCACGTTGTTGTCCTCGAAGTGCGGACGCCCCTTCCGTGGACAGTGGTTTTGTGTAAGGTGATTTCCTAAATTCCGCATCGTTGAGCTTTTTCGTGTGCATCCTCCACTTCCCTAGGCACACTTGCCCTATGCACACCGCCCTATGCAAGACCCGTAGCATTGAGGGATACCTGGTAAGAGCGCCGCAAGAGCCTCGAGTTCACGACCGAACCATCGGTAAGCGCGTCCTCCCGCGGAGGACTTGTGCGATGAGTGTGAAGGAATTTCCTTAACGATCTGCTGTATTCATTTCTCCTAAAGGTACACGTCCGTTTCTCCCGCATTCCACTGATTGAGCGCGAACCGACGTACCGCTGTGAAAGACTGCAGCCTTTCATGTACCGCTCGCTGTACTCGCCCTGTGCCGAGACCGTGCACCACTTTGACATGCGTGAGGTCGGAAAGGATAACTGAGTCCAGCCAGGCGTCGAGCTTTCGAATCGCTTCGTCGACGGTGAGTCCATGCAGGTCGAGGGACTGACGGGGGCGTGGATAGTTCGATGCGCGCGAGGGGGGCGTTGTCGCAGCCGCGGAGGCGCGAGGGGCAACCTTTGGAGTGAGATCCCGCGCGGCGCATGTGATTGCAAGTGAGCCGATAGCTACCCTGTACTTGTCACCACCAAGTGTTGCGTGAACAACGCCATCTTTCTTGAGGGAGATGATGTGAACGCCATCTCCTTCCTTGAAGACATGCCCGCTCATCACGCTCAGTCTGCCAGTCGCACGAGGTGGTAGTTCTTCTTTCCGCTTCGAAGCACGACGAATCCCTTCGCGAGGATCGCTGTCTCTTTCATTTTCAGAGCCTCGTTTGATATCCGCTCACTATCGAGGTAGATCCCGCCAGCTTGCACGAGCCGACGAGCTTCTCCCTTTGACTTGGACACCGTTGTGCTCAAGAGAGTGAGGATATCGAGCTCGTCCACCTGTGTTCGGGAGATGGAGCTTGATGGGGCGTCGTCGAAGATCTCGAGGATCTGTTCGTTTGAAAGCTCTGTGAGTGTGCCGCTGAAAAGCGCTTGCGCACACTTCTTCGCGTCAGCGGTCGCTTCCGCGCCGTGCACGAAGGTGCAGATGGAGTCGGCGAGGAGCTTCTGCGCGTCGCGCTTCTCTGGAGCCGTTTTCATGAGCGCCTCGACCTCTTCGATCTTCTCCTTGGTCTCGAGGGTGAATATCTTTAGAAGTCGGATCGCCTCCGCGTCTTGAACGTTCAACCAGAACTGATGGAACTTATACGGGCTCGTCATCTTCGGGTTGAGCCACACGGCGTTACCTTCCGATTTGCCAAATTTCTTTCCTTCGCTGTTCGTAATGAGCGGGAACGAGAGCGCGTACGCCTCGCCCTGTACCTTGCGGCGGATGAGCTCAAGGCCGGCGGTGATGTTGCCCCA
>JAIXQT010000211.1 GCA_027485595.1 Pseudomonadota bacterium
CAAGCTGGTGATTCGTGCTACGCTCGACGACGTCAATGAAGAGCGCGCCTCCGTCCTCGATACTCTGGGCTGTTGGCACCTCCACGAAAAGGATTACATTTTGGCGTGCAATTCCTTTGGTAAGCCCCTTGACCAAACTAAATGGAGTCAAGTCAAGTCAATTCAAATTCATTTCATTATTCATTTCAACAGAGCAAGCCGCAAGCCTCTACCGCACGCTCGGGATGAAGGAGCATCTCAAGACCTGCTTGATCAGCTGGAAGATGGCTCTTCGGTACAGGTCGCGCGCCACTTCCGATCAGGAGGAGGTTGCTGTCCTGCGCGACTTGCTGTTCCGGAAGGCCGCCGAGGTGAATCTTGAGCTCCGGACACTGGAGCTGGAGAACTCTGCTGAACATCACGCTGTGCACCCGGTGTGTATTCAGACTGCACGCAACATGCAGTATTTACTCTGTGTGTGACTCGCGAACTCGTGTTGTGCAGAAGAAGCGGGCGCGCTTTAGCGAAGCGGGTCTGTGTTAAAGACCCGACTTTACCGGGCATGCGCACGGAGCGCAGGCTTGGGTGAAAATCTAATGTAGCGTGCGAGTTAACACCAGTACCGACCATGCTCTTTCGCCAAGTAGGTCCCATTGAAGACTTTAACTTGATTCTTCCCGCGGACAAGTATGTTGATGCCGAGTTTGCACACTCGCTTTACGACCTCTACACCACAACGGTGTATCAGGATCGCGTGCTCTACTTTTTACAGAAGCTGCTGGGCATAGGGTGCCCGACCCTGTACACCCAAGTGTCCTACACGGCCGATAACGCCTTTTCGCACCGGATGGGGTCCATCAGGCGCCACCTGGACACACCCGAGTGCACCAAAGTACCCTTTGTGTTTGTCATTCTAACCATCTCGGTAGAGGTCACCCAAGAACGGGAACACCTGGTCAAGAGCGCACCTTGTCCCGACGATCAGCCGACGTGTCGGTTGCCCTTTGCACCCAAGGACGCAGACGAAGACACTGTGTGGCACCACGCCAACCTCTTGGTGTTTGATGCGACCACGAGGCTGGTTCACCAGTACGAGCCGCACGGTGCGTACGCCACCTTTTACGACAGTATCCCTGGGTTCGAGCACAGCTTCCGACATGCCATGGCATCGACCTTTGAGGACCTCGGTTACAGGTTTATGTACCACACCGAAACGACCATCTGTCCGCGATGGGGACCTCAAAGCATTTTCGACATGGGCGACGGCATGTGCGAGTTTCATTCCTTTTACGAACTACTCCTTCGCCTGCTTAACGGCACGCACTTTGTCAGTCTGCCCATCGAGGTCAGCGACTACCAAACACGCCTGCTGAACGCGCTCTACATCTGTCTGGTCATTACAGTCGATCCCTCTAATCCGGCCTTTGATGCGGGTACGCTTAGCAGGACCGACAAAGCGATCCTTCAATCCTACCTCAACACGGTAACGTCCAGGACTCGAGACAATACGTGTGGCGAAGGGCACGACGTGCACGACGTGCACGAAGGGTCGAACCCGAACCTGAACCCGTTGTGCCAGCTCGATGACACTCGTTGTCACTTGGATGCTGTGATGCGGGCGAACCAAAAGGAGGGTCGGAAATTCACAGTGCCCAGCAAACTCGACGCTCGCGTGATCCAGAAGTGTGTGGGTGTAGGGGACTGGGTGAACCACCTTTCGACTGTGGTGGATGCTTACCAGCTGTTTACCTACGGTATCCCAACGAGTTCTCCCATGCTCGAGGGAGTGTACCCTCGAATCCCAATATGGTTGGTGCACGTGGACTGTCAGGTATTCTGGACACAACCCGCGTTACAGTCTTGGAGCCGAGAGGGAGCTCTTGTTCCCTTGAAAGAGTTGGGTATCGGGGCCTCGTCCGGCGACCCGGATGCCGCCGCTCAGCAGATGGTTGTCTTTGTCGCGCAACACCTACCTCACAGCCTCGTCGTGGCGTCTTGTCTAACGCTAGTCAGCAACTACCCAAACGAACCAAACCACCACGACCTGTACCTGCTCGTGCTGTGCGTACAGACCCTTCTGGTGCGCACGCGTGCGACGGGTACCCTACCATGGCCTGAGACGCCCAACACCCGGATGCTCTCGCAAAAGATCAGAGACCTTTCCAACGGCAACCGAGTACACCCTGTCCTTTCGCGCGTCGGTGTCTCGGAACAGTGGGTAACACAGACTCTGGAAGAAGCAGCACCACAAAAGCCTACACCAGGACAACCTGAACGTGAACGGAGAAGACGCTACCCAGCTAACCCCAGTGCGGGTGACGTTGGCCCACATTCAGCGGTCCACACTCAAGTAGGCTCTACGTACGGGTAGGGTGCGGAGTGAAAGTCGATCAACTGAGAGTTAAAGTCATCCTTTACAGAAGCGTGGTGCTCAAACAAAGACTGAAACCCGCAGTCGCAGAGCACACTGTAGTAGAGTCGAGCGTGCTGCACGCCCACAAACAGGACCACGCGCTCCTTGTCAGGCCCCAGCAGCTTGCACAGCGTGCACGCGTCCATCACCAAACACCCGTCGTCCGAAAAGCTTGCCGAAAAGAATGCCAAATCGAAAACGTCGGTGTCCGACAAACTATTGTTGTCGTAGTGGTCCACGAGACTGCCGTGAAATCGTTCCAAGACACCTTCTAAATGGTCGAGTGGCATTCTCAGTGAATAGGTCTCTGACAGCTTTTTTTGAACAAGTTCGTCTACTCGGGTTCGGTGGGCCTCTACGGGAACACTAGCCAGCATTTCCGTGTACCCGTTGTTGACTAACGTGGACCAAACGACATCCCTAAGTGTACCGCACCCCAGTGACTTGTACTCTCGGATCGCCTCGAGTGCTTCTGCAACGTCAGCCGGATCCGAGTTGTGAAGCACCTTGTATACCTGGACGGTCGACCTTACACGCTTGAGAATGTGGTCGGGAACGCGTACGCGCGTTACCATCCTGTACAGCTTGTTAAAGAGGTGATCGGACTGGCGGGTGTCTGTACCCACGAGGCGAACATTAGGGTAGTAGCAAGACCAGTCATCTCCGTGGCTTGTTCGTCGGCGTACACAACCTCGGAGAAAGAGCTCCAGAGAGCTCATGTAGTTGCCCACTTCTTCCTTGAACATCCAATCCTTGTCGACTCGTTGAACGTCGTAATGGGTTTCCGACGCCTCCAGTATAACGTACAAAGGAGAGTCGTTCAGTCGGAGAGCTTCCTCGCTGATAAACTGCTCGAGACGACCCAAGCGGCCCGTTAGAGGTGTGTCTGGACTGGACTGTAATCGTAGAGCGTCGTCTTTCCACACGTGCTCATCCCCGAAAACCCAGACGCAACGGTTAAACCCTTTTACACAGTATGCCGCAACAGGACCTTCGAGAACTGCAATTGGAGGCATGGATTATTCACATTTTGCAGGACAATAAAATGTCAGACAGGTTCGTAAACAAAACGATGCTCGTGTTCTTGACAGGCCCCTCGTCCGTTGGAAAAACCACCTTGCTCAACGAGTGGAAAAAGAGGGACCCCCTCGTTGAAGTGTTGAACGCAGACGATCAAGCCATGCACTTTGCCAGAGTCATTGGTGAAGAGATAGGAAAGGGGAAACGTAAACCAATGTCTCAAGAAGAGTTCAAGAAGCTCGCGGGCCAAATGTTTATCAAACAGATCGTTCCAATTCTCAACCATCACCCCCCGCTAAAGACGTTGGTGGTGGATGACGTGATTCGCAACATGCCCCAGTACTTGTCGCTCGTCAAAGTACCCTACAAGGTGCTTGTAGTGACGGCACCTTTGGACCGCGTGCTGCAAAATCTTAGAGCGCGATCCGGTAACAGAAACACAGAGAGGCCTGCTGCGGGTGTCCTTGACGAGATCAGTTCCTACTTTGAACCTTCTGGGCAACCTTCATCGCGGTCGTGTGTTACCTTCTCGAAACAACACGTAGAAGCATTCCGAGCACTGTACAACGCTCATCCCTATAGCTTTCTGGGAAGGCGTCTACCCTCCACCATACGACGCTTTAAACGAAAGTTCTTTCCGGAAGATCAAGAAGTGGTCAGCGTCAAGCTCAGTACCAACTTACCAGTCAAGGTCAACGCCTGCTTTGTGCACGTGCAGACAAATCAAACAATTTCGGAAATTATGGACTTTTTACACGACAGCTGGGTCAAACGTCGTGGCCACACAAGAGCCACTGACTTAAGCCGAGGGACGGGGATTGGGAACATGAACAGCCACTTATCCGACCTCGACTAACTCCAGGACGTTGGTGCAGATGACGGAAGATGAATGGGCATCCTGGACGCGTCTTTTAAAGGAGCACCCTGACGCTAAATGGGTCCTGACGCACCGGGCGTGGGGAGACCAGGAGTCTGTACTGTTGCAAGATGAGCACCACCGGGGCTTTGTCCTCCTGCGCCCTGAAGGCAGGCCTGGGATTCACTACATCTACTTTGCCTTCACCCTGCCTGCACACCGCCAACAGCGAGTCGCGACGGCGCTTACCCAACGAGCCGTACAGGAGTTCAATGCCTATGCGCTGGAAGTCGTCCACCTGGACGTGGCGAGGTTCTGGGAGAAGCAAGGCTTCCTGCACAGCCGACGCTACTCCTGCGAGTGGGGCAAGTGCGAAGGCTGGTACACCTACAAGGGATGGTTCGATGACTGGTTGACTGTGGAAGAGTGCCCTCACACCTCATCCACAACTGCTGCCGAGGCCCGCCTCCAACTAAAGACTCTGCTTCTCGAGGGGGAGCCCGAAGCCAAGGAGGCTACGTCGAAATGGGAGCGTCGTTGCCTGCATATGGAACAGCCAGTACCCCTTGCGACGCCCTTCAGTTTGAAGGTACCTGTCGTGACCGCCTTCAAGGTGGTGGCACACAACTACCACAGGAGCTACTCTGCCAGCGTAGTGTACCGCTTCCGCGCTCGCCAGAACGAGACCATGTTAGGTACGGACCTGCCGTCGTACGAGGTGTGCGTGGACCTGTTCTGGGCGCTACTTGAGGCGGGATTCTGCACCCACTGCCTCTCCACGTACCACCCGGGCGCCCCAACCAGAGCAATTGCGACCTCTCTCGGCAAGAAGATTCGCTGCAGCGCGTGCACCTCCGGGACGTACCACCTTTCCACCATGAACGCGCCTCGTGGGTATCCACGATCCGTGTGTTTAGGCACTTTGAGTGCTGGCTGTGTTGACTTGAAAGTAGCGGTCCACAAATCGCAAGGTTGACAAATCACTCATTTTGTGGAACCACCACTTTGAGCGTCAGAGTGTGCTGTTCGCCGAGGCAAAAGGGCTTCCCTCGAAATCAGCAACTTTTTAACATTTCACCAGACAGGTGCCTGTGCGCTGGCAGAGTAGGCTTGTAGTAGTAGAGTGAGAGAGCAGGTATTTTTTTGTGACGAAGCTTTCAGAAAAAATCGCGTTGCTATTTCGCTCAGGATTTAACAATGTACCTTGTTTCTTGTGCGCGACCCTCAAAATTCACACCTCCTGTGTCCAACCAATTGCACCGGTAGCGGACAGTCAGGCTGGTGAGGCGGACTGATTCGTTGTGGAGCGGTCCACAAACTGCAGTCACCTGCCGAGGCGGGAATTTCCGGTGCCTGAAGCCTTACGGACCTGACACCAGCCCACTCTCTCTCACAACCTCTGCCCACTCGGGCCTTCCCCGATAAAGGCCTTGTGGCGAAGGGTGAATTTCACAGAGTGTCAACCCCGTGTCGTGCAGGCGACGACTCTTCGGGTCAAAGACAACGACGGTTTGGGGACACGGGCGCTCACCAAATCCTGTTTCCTTCGACCACGTCTTCCACTGTAGCGTAAAGGGCTGGCAGAAAAAGGTCTTGTAATGCAGGACAAGGTTGTAGGTAGCCCGGATAGCTTCGGTAGAGAGGCGACTACCCGGTGGTAGGAGAGCGGGTGCAAGAGAGTGTACGACACTGAGCATGGTATCGGTGCTATCCTGGCTATACCTGTCGTTGCGGTCTCGGTACAACGGACACTCGGTTTCGGGGTAAAGGCGTCCAACAAAAATAGTGGGCCCGCAGCTGTTGAGAGAGATCCGGTACATGGTCTTGGCGTTCATAGCTCCATACACGTACAGAGGGTGCTCTCCCGGTCGGACTCTGCGCATGCGTGCTTCGCTCTGACTCCCTCCGTGAGCATGGTCGTCGCACTCTTTGTGTCGCGGTCCAGGTGCATTTCATCCATGTGGCGTTGAAACTGAGACCAAAACTGCGGCGAAATCAAGTGGCTGCTCCGGGCGTAGCGGGAAGCTACCTCGGGAGTCGGTTGGCATGATGAATTTATTGACTCGTATGACACAAAATAATGATCCGACCACTCAATTTGGGGCAAGTGCCGGCTTGAAGAACTGACTGACCCGCGGATCGGGGCCCACGACGCACTGAACGTACTTCTTGCCCTGGCTCCTGTAAGGCGTCGCACCGTGGGTCTCCACCGAGACGTAAGACTTGAGGTTCAGAAAGTAGAACCACGTATCCAGCTTCTCCCTGTGGAGGTCTCCGAAATAGCCCAGCACTACACACCGCCGCTTGCGGTCAGACATTTCCAGCAGCTTGAGTAACAGGAAAAGGTCGGTCACGCAAGTCTGATTCACATCATCCACATAACGCTGCTTCATCTCGCTTACCCACACCGCACCGAGGCAGCGCCTCACATCCTCGCTTACCTTGTTCCATAACCTTACCAGCACTGCAAAGTTCTGGGGCCACTTATCTCCCAATACCTGCCGAGAAGGGGTCTTCCAAGTCTTTGGGGGTTTCGTGCCGTGCGTTACAATGAGGTCAACAATGACGGGTCCCAGTGCTTTCTCGCCCTTGCCCCAGTCTCCCCAACGCATATCCGACCCGTACACGGTTAGGCTGTCGCTTCCACAGGGTTTGGGTTTCTGGCCAAGCTCCACCTTCTCTACCTTGCTGTAGTACCCGTAGTCAATGCACGGCTGAAAGTGCTTGATTACGTCTCCCAAGGGTGAGTCCTTTACTAGAAGATTGTTGTCGAAATCAACATCATCGGCTTGCGAAGGGGCAGTTTCTAAAAAGATGTACACAGGACACGAAGGCTTGGCTTTCGCAGCCACATCAGTAAAGACTTTCTGGATGGGAGTGCTGTGGTACAGGCGACAAGGCGAGGCGTCGATGCGATCGTGAAAGTCACCATAGATGTGCACGTCTAGGTAAGGCAGTACAATCTGACTCTGGCCCACTGGCCCTTCCACGCGGATGAAGTGAGGTCGTTTCTGCATGGTCGCAACGTACGTTAGCTTTTATTTTACGTCCTTATTTAGTTTTCTACTTTGCTCACGATAACTGTATCGGGTCCGGCTGAAGCTTTACGTGCAGGTGACCGACGTCGTGGCCGTGGGTAAAGATAGAAATGTCTCTCTTCTTGGCGTGTCGTTTAACCAGGCAATGTACCATCCTGACCAGGCTCAAGAACTCAGCCTCGGAAGCCTCTCTGGCAAAGCACCCTATGTGAGCATAGTAGCGCTTGGGTACCACGAGTCGCGATTTTCCGCTGACGGTCCGGAAGTGTACAGAGTGTTGTCGCGGGGAAGCCTCTTGCACGTATTTTTGAAACGTTGTTGTGTCCGGCTTCGAGCAAGGAGTTAGACCGGCCGCTGGCCTCGCGACCAGAGTCTTGCCTTCTTGCGCCAAGTAGAACTGATCAAGCGCGAGTTCACTGATCCACTTTTTTAAAGCTCGGGCTCGCTCGACTCTGCAGGCATGACGGGGATTGTAAAAATCAAACTCGAACTCGAGGGGTTTACTTGTTTTCACTGCCATGACTCACTGTATCCCATCTGCTCTTTTTTTTTTACATCGAGTCGTTGTGATTCATGATTCAAATACAAAGGTATGCAAAGGGAGGAGTTTCTTACGGACTTTCTGAAAAGTCCACAATCATCTTGAACCTCGGCTAGTCTAAAACGTGTTTAAACCTTCTTTCTAGACGAGCTTCCTAGGTCCTTCAGTAGGATACGTCTTTCACCCTC
>JAIXQT010000142.1 GCA_027485595.1 Pseudomonadota bacterium
CGTAATTACACCAATTTTTATACCTTCCTCGATCAACTGGGTGTTGCTCGTCAGGACTCGGATATGTCGTTCGGCTTCTCGTGTGAGAGGACGGGACTTCAGTACATGGGACCATCCATAAAGGAGTTCTTGATGGCCCCCGGTAATCTGCTTAACACCCGATTCCTCGGCATGGTGGTTGAGCAGCAGCGTTTTAATCGACGGGCGCTCAAAGATCTGCGAGAGGGCAGATTGGGAGAGCAGCCTCTCGGCGAGTATCTCAAGTCGGTGGGCACGAGCCAGTATTTCTTTGATAACTACCTCGCCCCGCTGATCGGCTCAATCTGGTCAGCTCCTGATTCTAACGCGCTTGAGTTCCCAGCCCTCTCGTTTTTTACCTTCTTCCAAAATCACGGGATGTTGGAGATGAGTAAGCGCCCGCAGTGGCAGACGATCGTGGGCGGAAGTCACGCATACTTGAAAGCCTTCAGAGGAGCCTTTAAGGGTCGTTTGCGAATAGGCACACCGGCTCGCGGTATATCTCGAGATGAACACGGTGTTGTTCTAGCCCTTGAGGGAGGTGAGCCCGAGCGATATGACGCTGTGGTTATAGCTACTCACGCGGACGAGGCTCTCAGGCTCCTCGCGGATCCAAGTCCGGAGGAGAAAGCGGCGCTTGGAAGCTGGGGGTACAGCAAAAATAGAACCGTTCTGCACACAGACACTCGCGTGCTCGGACCGACACGGCGCCTATGGGCCGCGTGGAACTATCGTCGTCGTCTCAACGCGGAAGCCGATTCGCCGGTAGCCATCACGTACTACATGAACAAGCTCCAGCGCCTCAAAGCGAAGCGGGATTACTTCGTGACTCTCAATGCGCTTGAGGATATTGATCCTCGCTCAGTTCTCTATGAGGTTGAGTACACCCATCCGATTTACACGCCGAAGTCTCCCGTCAGTCAAAAAGCGATACGCGAGATGAATGGAGCTCGGAACACCTATTTCTGCGGGGCCTACATGCGGTACGGCTTTCATGAAGATGGTGTCATTTCAGCCCTGCAGGTGACGCAGCAGATGGGTATGTCCTTATGAGGTCTCGGATCGTATGGGGAACCGTCGACCACTGGCGTAAGGCTCCACGGGAGCACGCATTCTCCTATCCGGTCTTTAGCTTCGCCTTTGATGTCGACGAGCTTTCGTCGCTCGCTCTAGCTCCTCGGCTGATGGCCTATGAAAAGGGGGCTGTGTTTACGGTTCGTTCCTCCGACTACCTTGAGGGGGAGGGGAGCCTCCGGGAGAAGGTTGAGCGCGTGCTTGAGCAGCATGGATGTCATGAGAGGCCCGCGCGTATAACGCTTATCACCTCACCGCGATACTTCGGATACGTGTTCAATCCGGTGAGCTTCTTCGCGTGCTTCGACGGGCAGGAGCGCGTCATTGGACTGATAACGCAGGTCAACAACACCTTTGGCGAGACGCATGTGTATCCATTGGTCTGCCCGCCTTCGAAGATGCCCGCGGTCTGGCGGTTTTCTAAGGGGTTCTTCGTGTCCCCCTTCTTTGACATGGAGGGCAACTACGAGGTTGCTCTCGAATCAGAGGGAGAGCACCTCTCTATTCGAGTCGATCTGCACAAAGAGGGGGAGCGGGTTTTCGCGGCGAACCTTGTGGGCGAGGGAAAGGTTCTTTCCCGCAGGCAAGTATTCGCAACACTTAGGAAATTTCCCATAACATCGCTTCTCACCATGCCGCGGATTCACGGGCAAGCGATGCGGCTCTACTTTAAAGCTCACGCTAACGTGTATCAGCGCCCTGATCCGACGAGCTCCTATACTATTAGGTCCAAACAGAATATCATTCACCGGTGCCGACTCGCGCTCCTATCGCTCTTGCGGAGGGCGAGGGGGGTGCTTCCATAAAACGATGTGGTGTTAATCTGAGGAATTCCCTATGCAGCTCGCTGAGAAGCTTCCGTCCGATACCGTCAACGCGACGCACGAGGTGGTAGTGCCGCAAGAGGTCATCGAGGCGGCGAACCGTGGAGGTTTGTACGAGCTCGGGGAATCTTACATGCGGGGAGAGTGGGAGACGAACGATCTCTTTCAGCTCATGTCTCACCTTGTTACCGGTGACCGTCGTGTTCCCGTTACGCTCCGAAAGTTCAGCCCTCGGTTGCTCGCAGCGCTTATCAAAGATCGCGTCATGAACCTTCAGGTAGGTAAGCGTGCTTTTGAGGTAGGTGAGAGGCACTACGACCTCGGCAACGATCTTTTCTCTCAGATGCTCGATAAGAGTTCGATGAGCTACACGTGTGGCTATTGGAGAAACGCCCAAAACCTCGATGAAGCGCAGGTCGCTAAGATTGATCTGCTGTGCAAGAAATTAAAGCTCAAGCCTGGGATGCGAGTGCTTGATATCGGGTGTGGATGGGCGAATTTCGCGTATCACGCCGCCAAACACTACGGGGTTTCCGTTGTAGGATTGACCGTATCGAAGGAGCAAGCGGCCCTAGGTCGTGAGCGATGTAAGGGGCTCCCTGTAGAGATCATCATTCAGGACTATCAGACTTTTTCAGGATCTTTCGACCGCGTTGTTTCAATTGAGATGATCGAGGCGGTCGGACGAAAGAACATTCCCACCTTTTTCGAGATGGCAGAGCGATGTTTAAAGGATGGAGGTCTCTTTGCGCTTCAGGTGATATCGGCCGAGACCTTTTCACTGCGCTCAAACGCGGGGCTTGATCAGTTCATCATGTGGCTCCAGCATCGAATCTTTCCTAACGGCTGGATTCCCTCATTCCCCTCGCTGATCGACCCAGCCCGGGGGAGCCTTGTGATCGAGGACCTGCATAATTTCTCCGCTGATTACGCAACTACCCTACGTGCGTGGGCTCTCAATTTCGAAGATGCGTGGCCATCGCTGAGAGCGAAGTACGGAGATGAGTTCCGACGGATGTGGCTCTACTATCTGCACGGCTGCGAGGCGCTCTTTACGGCTCGAATGGTACAGCTCTATCAGATCGTTTACTCGAAGGGTGGGGTGAGTGGTGGATATGAGGCGGTGCGTTAGTGCCCATTCTAGCAGGGTGGTGAAAAATGGTTCCGTCGTGAGCCTTTTGAGGGTTTCGACGAAACGAGGCGGAGACAACGAAAAAACCGGACCCGACTTCGCCAAGGCTACGTCGAGGCCTTAGCTCTCGCCGACGTTTTAACGCAGGCTAGGGCGTATGCACTAGATGAACGTAAAACGGCGGTCAGGCCGCCCCCCCCCCCGTAGCTTGAGAGCGAAGGGGCAATGACCGCCCGCCCGGATCACGGGTTGGCATGCGGGAGGGCGACCATTCCTGGTCGCCGAGATCGTGGACCTGTTGATGAGCGTAACGCGGCGGTCAGGAATGACCGCCCTCCCGGATCACGGGTTGGC
>JAIXQT010000116.1 GCA_027485595.1 Pseudomonadota bacterium
GCCACGACACTCCGCTGGGTATCTACAATCGATCGTAAGAGCTCAAGGTCCATACCGCAGTGAACGTAGGCCTTGGGCACGCACGACTGGTAGAAGGAATTGCCTTCCTCGGTGCCTGAAAACACCACGACCCTGGGGTACCCTATGCTGTGCAAGCGGTACAGCATGTCCTTCATGAGGGTCGACTTGCCGGTATTGCGGTGCCCGACAAGGACCATGTTGAAACAGCTTTTCGCACAAGACATGGGGTCGAAACGCTTTACTCGCAAGCTCATGCTGTAGGAAGGTGAAGCTGAATTGACTAGAGCACTGGATAATAAACTGCCCAACCTCAAGCGCAAGCATCATCAAGACTCTTCGTCATCAGGTCGATGCTCAGGGCAAGCAACTCGCGGTACGTATCGTCGGGCCCGGTGATCCAATGGCCCACGACGCGCTCGTCGTGATAAATCTCATAATCGTTCCCTCCTGGCCCACACCGATCGCCAAAGAAGTGGACCGAACCGTACCGGCTCAGATCCAACTGATCGAGGCAGCATGTCTTATCGAGCCCCTTGGGGTAGATATCGATGCTGATCTGACCCCCACAAGCAAAGGCGAGTGGGTAATCGGCGAATCTCGAGTGGAGACGCTCGACAAGGCTCTTTCGTGCCCCAGCTTCGTGATCCCACGCTTCAAACGCGTCGCGTTGTTCCTGGGTGCACGCCCTACCCACGGGGGATACATTCAGCATGCAGTTCCGCCTCTCAATAAAGGTCCCTGTCCGTACGGGACAGTCGATCGAAGCCAGCTCATAGAGGAGGTACTTGATGATCTCGTTCAGTTGCGCTGTGCTCACCCAGTCTTCCAGGCGCTGCTGGTTGATCAGATTCGTATCCCGGTAGTACGTCGCTCCGTTCTCGTGGAATGCGTGGTCCATCACGTTAGTAAGGAGGTGCTCGCCAACCTGTTTGACGGCCTTGGCACGATCGGAACCACCTACAATACCCAGCTCAATGGTAGGCACTTCGGCCAAGGTCTCGAGCAAGTCGGCAAGGTCTCGTGAAATAGACCCCATGGGAGGTGTAAGCGTGCCATCGATATCAAACAGCAGAAGATGAGGTGCCGCCATGGGGGGGTTGTGTGCCTTTAGTATCTTACCCCTTAACGTGCGAAAGTATTTCGGGCATTTTACCCCGTCGTTCCACCTGCAACCTTGCCTTTCTTGGTCTTTTTGACCACACTCGAAGGGAGTTCAAGAAAGTGATCCTGGTATTTGCTCGGTGTGACTCGCTCACGCTTAAACTTCTCTATGGGTGTAGCCACTTGCAGGATGTCAAAGAGGGAGTTCCCCTTGTTCTCGGAACACTCGCGGAAGATCTTCTTGGTATCATCTTCGCGAGAGAGATTGGCATGCTTGATCTGTTCGGTATCCGTGCCGTTGCCATCATAGTCGACTAGCGGTTCAAAGGAATGTGTCTTGGCATTCCACTGAGGCTCCAGCCGAGGCTGTTCATCCGTCAGTTCGCGCAAGTACAAGTACTGTGATCCGACCCGCAGCACTTGGTATCGATGGCCATGGTAGCAAATGGCACTGCCCGGGTACAACCACTCGGTCGCCTTGAAGTAGTGATCGGCAGATTTGGCATCATCCTTGCTCGGATCCCGTATCGTTGGGACCCACTCTTTGTACTTGCTGAAACCTTGTTCCTGCTCGGCGGCCTTTTTGGGCCTTTTCATGGGCCGGCGAGATTTAGGGTGGGTGTTGTTCACGACAATCTCTTGACACTCACCACCCTGGTCCGAGGCCGAGCGTTTCTCTGTGCTACGGGGCACCAAGCGCACCAGCCACACACTGGAGTTGCACACGTCGGTCCTGAGTTTGTCCTCGCTGATCGGCGGTGGTTGCTTCTCGGGACGAGCAGTCACAAAGGGGTCCAAGAGGCTCCTCGTCGTGTACGTGACTTGGCCGTCGGATATCTCGGTGCTCGTAATGATGTGAGGGTTCGTATTCCACGAGCGTCGTGTGACACGGCCGACCAATCCACCGGCCTTGGGCATGCGTGTAAAGAGTGGTGGTTTCTCAGACGTCTGCATGAACCTCCAGATCTGATTGGATTGCGTGCACAGCGCCACCTCGTTCATAAACAGGCAAGGCTTGATGACCACGAGGCTCTGCAGGCAAGGATGGTGCTCTAAAGCATACAGCTGCATCTGGTGAAGCACGTTGGCAACCGTATCATCCGGATCATAGGTCGAGGCAAGGATGATCTGAACGGGCCGTTTTTTCAGATCCAAGTACTGAAAGGTCACTTCAGGCTTGCAACGCTCCTCCACCAAGCTCCTTAGAGCTTCAAGTGCATTGGTGTCCTTGTCCTTGTCGTAGGTTACCTTTTTGCGCCGCCCCTTGGCCTCATCGTGCACGCGAATGGTCTCACGAAGAATGGCTAGGATCCGGGCGTTCAGCTCTTCGGGCATGCCCATCGCCGCCGCCATTTCATATACGGGTGGGTTAAGGCAGCACAGGGAAAGGATCTCATCGGGAAACTCGATAAACCGCTTGTACAACTTGGCAAACAGGGTACTCGCCGATTTGATCACGCACGTGTCAGGCGTCGTGTTGGTAAGCACCTTGATGTTGTCCGCGATGATTGTCGACCGCACACTGCCTTGTTCGGTTTGATTGTCTTTACCACCCTTCGACTTGACGTCTTCGTTATTGAGTTCCTCTTCGTACAGCTGCACAGCATCGGCACGGTCGTAGCCGGTCTGTTTGACGGCCTTACTCTTGACACTGGCCTTGGCACTGGCCTTGGCACTGGCCTTGACACTGGCCTTGACACTGGCCTTGACACTGGCCTTCCCGGCAGCCGCATTGGGTTGCACACCGGTGGGTTCGACCACGGATTTGGTCTGGGGCTCTATGGGACGGGTGTGTGTGCACACAAACTCACCCTGTGTCCTGAGTAGTTCCAGGCGGTGCAGCTTGACCTGATCTAAAAAGTATTTGAGACCGACATCGACCTTTGGTATTGCATTGCCCCGGCGTGTAGAACCCCTATCAAGGAAACGACATATGTGGATGCCCAACAAGAAGCACAGAGCATTCTTGATAGAATCTCGGTTGACCGACGTATCCGCAAGACCTTGAACCTTGGTGTGCGTAGTCAGCGTCGATATGTCATCATCCAACGATATCTCCTCGTCATCCTCTGCCACGGGCTCTGTGATCATGGCAGCGGCAGGCGGAGCGTTCGCCAACGCAGTCTCTGAAGTGTCGGTCGGTAACGTATTGGAAGGGTCTGTAGCGACTGCCGTCAGCGGTTGCGCGTCCATCTCGTGCAGTGGTGGGTTGGTGGGGTTATAGAATTCACCCGCTTGCGTCTTTGCGTCGAGTAGGTGACTCGGGTCATCGTACTCGATGGCACAGAGCTCATTGTTGTAGATAAACATAAAGTCAAAAAAGTAATACGACCGCCGTTTCGCCAACCCGCACCTTCGTTTCGGAGTGTCAATGTGGACGACAGTGATGATGCCCGGAAACCACTTTTCTTTGTCATCCGGCGACTGCACCTCCACCTGGTCCTTTACCTCATAAATCCACTTGACTTTGCCGACTTCAATGCGGATGCGCGCCTTCGGTACGTTCTCCGTCACCTGGCCGTCACTGAGCTTGATATCGTACGTGGCCTTGTCCGGATCGTAACGAAACAGATCACGGTACGTGACACCGCACAACGTCTGACCGAGCACCTTTTCAGTAAAGACATCGTCGACAGAAACGAACTTTGTCTCGCCATTAGCATCGACAACTTCATTCCCCTTGTCATCGTACCACGGCTTCCCGATCCACGTCTCCCCGGGAACCACTTCTTCGTTGCGCCGGGCTAATGGGAATTCGATACTAACCCATTTGACACCCGGGGTGGTGGACAAGATTTCGTAAACTGCCTGAATTTCCTGACCGCGCGAGCAGACGCTGCACCGTACGTCGGCTGCTTTAAACAACTTTTGAGGGTTCGAACGGAAGTGATGACCCTTTTCGCACATGAACCAAACCTGAACACTGCTGTACATATTCTGGATTAGAAAGGTGAGCGAGTCATAAGCCGTGTCGCTGGTATCTTCCCTGGCCCGGGGAGGTGGTATCATATACTCACCTTCTACCGCTTCTCCACTGTGAATGATGGTATCGGAAAGCACGGCGGGACGAAGCGCCATGATCCTCGGATCATAGAGCATAAACACCAGAGACCACTTGATAAAGATGTCCACCAGCACGTTCAAGGTCAGACACCCGTTCTGACAGCGAAACCAAGAGGGCTTCTCACCCCCTGCCGACATGATCGAAATGTTCGATACGAACCTCTTTCGGGTCTCCTCGCGGGTCGTATTCTCGTGGAAACCCATTGCCGAGGCTAGGTCATTAAAGACATAATCGTAGAGTGCAAAACGAACGTAGAGGTTCGTCTTGACATTGACATCTTCCAACAGGTCCGCAGTGCCAGTCAGGTTGACGAGGATGCTGTTGATCAAAAAGTCCTTGGCTCTTACAAAGCTTTCCCACGAGTCCCACGCGACCTTGTAGCCCTCACTAAACGCTTCGGGGATCGTACACACAGCCTCGGCTGGTAGATTCTCACACGGGTTCACCGTCACCTCTGGTGTGTCTCCTCGTTCTCGTTGTGTATGCACTGCGTCGTACCACTCATCGTCCAGAGGTCGAATATCCTTGCACAAGGGCAGTGAGATGGTCTGCTCGTTTCCTAGGCGGACCAGACTTTCGATGTAACTGCACACCCCTTGATTGAATACTGGGGAGTCCGGTGTGCTGGGTCGCCTCTCAAAGATGATGAGATTTGTACCCAGATTCCTCGGACGATCCACATCCCAGGACTTGGAGGTGAGGCTCGGTGTAAAACAGAACCAGAGCAACTCTTTTCCCACACGCCTTGCTACGAAACGCTGGTGCCAGTCCGAAGGGTCTGTGATTTTCTCGGGAGTGGAGAACAAGATCTGGGATGTGAGCTTGTCCAGTTTCAGTGTAAACGTATCTACAACGGTATCACACAGTCTCGTATAGGCCGAAGGTTCTACCATGGTAAAGTGCATTATCAGTTCCGTGTAGGGAGGTTGTCCGGTAGGTTTGTACGCCAAGCGTTGGTCCAGCGCAGCCTCGCTCAGCACCTTCTTGATACTCTTTGACGTGCTCATACTGGGACCGAAGGGAACTAGGAACGCGTTGCTATCTGGCCCCTCGTGAGGTCCGAGTTCTTTGGTGTGTTTCGCTACCCACTCAAGTGTCTCCACCAGTAATTTCAGACCACCACTACCGAGAACGGTGTCTACATTAGCTGTCCAACCCAAATCTCCGTTTGCGCGCGTCTTGGATGCCGCCACCGACTTTCTAGCCTGATGCGAAAGCGTCGCAAGA
>JAIXQT010000261.1 GCA_027485595.1 Pseudomonadota bacterium
TCGTTTCGTCTAAACTCTCAAAATGCTCGCGACGGAACCATTTTTCACCACCCTGCTAGGCAACGAGCTGCTGCGAATTGCGGCGTTCAAGAACGTAGGTGACGATACTCTCGGCATCGAACCCGTGAAGAGCTTGCTGTTCAGACTGCGAGGCGTGAGGCACAAAACTGTCGTGCACTCCGAATCGTTTAATCGGGGACTGGAGGGTGAGGCCGGCATCGTTCGCGAATTCAACCACCGCGGAACCGAATCCTCCGGCGAGAGCGTGGTCCTCAATGGTACACACGACCGGATAGTTGGGGAGCTCGGCGGCGAGTAGCTCTGTATCGAGCGGCTTCGCGTACCGGGCGTTGATCACGGTACACGAAAGTCCGTGACGAGCGCTCAGTATGTCGGCGGCCTTGAGGGCGTTCGAGATAATTGGTCCAAAGGCGACGAGCAAGGCGCCCGTTCCCTGACGAACGATCTCTCCTTTGCCGATGGGGAGAGAGGTGAGGTTGGTGTCTAAGGCGACTCCCAGTCCGTTGCCCCGCGGATAGCGAAGAGCGGTGGGGCCGTTACGTTGTACGCTCGTGAATAGCATGTGCCGCAATTCGTTCTCGTCCTTAGGCGACATGATCACGAGGTTGGGGATAGCTCTCAGGTAGGCGATGTCAAAGACGCCTTGATGAGTCTCGCCATCGTTTCCAACCACTCCGCCGCGATCGATCGCGAAGGTGACGGGAAGATTCTGAATACACACATCGTGAACGACCTGGTCGAAGCCTCTCTGCAAGAAGGTCGAATAGATCGCCGCCACAGGGCGCTGCCCCTCGCAGGCGAGTCCGGCCGCGTAGGTTACCGCGTGCTGCTCGCAGATACCGACATCGAAAAACTGTTCAGGCAGCTCCTTTTGCAGCTTGTCGAGACCTGTGCCGCTCGGCATCGCGGCAGTAATGCCGACCACTCGTTTGTCGCTCTTCGCGATGTCAATGAGTGTGTCCGCGAAGATCCCGGTGTACGTCGGAAGCTTCTTCGGAGGGGGTGAAGAGTTTGCCGGCTTAAATTCACCCTTCGACCGATCGAAGGGGACAACGCCGTGCCACATGATGGGGTCCTCTTCCGCAGGCTCGTATCCCTTTCCCTTAACGGTGCGGCAGTGGACGATGACCGGAATGTCTTGGCGTTTCGCGTTCTCGAGGGCGTGGATGACCTCTCCGAGGTTATTTCCATCAACCGGCCCAATGTACCGAAAGCCGAACGCCTCAAAAAGCATAGCAGGTGAGGAGAAGAACCCTTGAGTAGCCTCCTCAGCGCGATCGATTGCTTTGTAGAGAAACTCGGGAACGTATCCTTTGCGATAGAGATCCTTAAAGGTTTTGCGCGCCTTTGAACCGGTTTCGCCGGTAACCGTTCGAGAGAAGAGCCAGCTTAACGCTCCGACATTTTGTGAGATCGACATCTCGTTATCGTTGAGAACGACGATGAACTTTTTAAGGCCGAGGTCCCCGGCGTGATTGAGCGCCTCAAAGGCCATGCCTGAGGTGAGGGAGCCATCGCCGATGATCGCGCATACGTAGCGGGAGGGATCCACGGAGTCGAGCGCTACCCGCATACCGACTGCGGCAGAGACCGAGGTGCCAGCATGTCCGGCTCCGAAGGCGTCGAAGGGACTCTCGCTTCTCTTAAGGAAACCTGAGATGCCCTCCTTGGTTCTGATTCCTGCCATCTTTGAGCGGCGTCCGGTGAGCATCTTGTGCACGTACGCCTGATGTCCAACGTCCCAAATGAGCCGGTCGTGAGGGGTGTCGAACACCCGATGGAGAGCAACGCTCAGCTCTGTCGCTCCGAGGCTTGAGGCGAAGTGCCCTCCGGAGGAGCTCACAGTATCGATCAATTCATCTCGAAGCTCCGATGATACCCGTTCGAGCTCTTCGGGGGAGAGTGTTCGCAGGTCTTCGGGTAACTTCAACGTATCGATGAGCTTTTCTTCTTGCATAGCGAACAGATTGATCTACTGGGTAGGCCAGGGGCCCGTCCCTTGCGTGTCTGTGAGCGGCACCAGCAGCCTACCTAAGGCATCCTGCGTATCACGAAGGACACCATACATGGAACCTTGCCCCCCAATCAAATGGGATAGTTGTAATTAACTGCGTGTGTCCGGCGAAGCCGATAAGTGGCTGTTTTCAGGAGCGCCCCTTGAGGTAGGTGTTCGTATCGTTGCCCCTTGGGGAGGAAATAGGGGGAGGGCTGACAAAAAAGAAGGGGCTAGTGTGCTGGAGTGGATAGCGATTTCCGCTTTGCGCGGCGAAAGCGGAGTCGGAGGAGCGTCGATCTCGTTTATGCGGAATCTGAAGTACTGTACGCCTTGCGACCGTGAGGTGTTCAAGAGTCGGGGGCCCCCGTCAGTGAGAGGGGGATATCACAGTTACGTGGGTTAAAGGGGCCTTGCATATGAAGCTGATGCGTTTTGCAATCTTCTTCGCTGCTGGAATCTATCTCGGTTTTAACGCAGAGAGCATGGGGGATATGGAAACAGTCACCCAGCTGATTCGGGATCTGGTCGAGCGGTTTCGAGATCTCCGATAGTGCGTAGTGGTTTGATGGGTGTGCCCCTTCAGCGGGGCGGTGGGTCTGTCCGACCTTTTCTCGTTGGCTAGTAGTGTTCCCTACGTAAAAGCCCCGGATCCAGGATGACTGGATGCCGGGGCTTTTACGTGGGGCCTCTTCAGCGGGGCTTAGTATTTTGCGTTACTTCCCGCGTTCTGGTTGTCATGCCCAACGGCGAAGTGAACGCGGCGGTTCTTTGCCCAAGCTGACTCGTCGTGTCCAGGATCGAGAGGGATCTCCTCTCCGTAGCTTATGGTGTCGATACGGCTTCCTGAGATCCCCGCGGAGACAAGGGCGCTCTTCACAGCTCGAGCGCGCTCAGCGCCCAGGGCCATGTTGTACTCCACCGTTCCGCGTTCGTCGGTGTGTCCCTCGAGGGTGATCTGGATGCCAGACTGCTCCTTGAGAATTCGAGCGTTCGACTCAAGATCCATGCGAGCTTGGTCGTCGAGGGAGTAGGAATCGAAGCCGAAATGAACATCATGGAACATTCCTTCGCCCTCTGCGGACGGAATCGAGCCACTTCCGAAGCGTCCCTCACGTTGAGCCTCAAGTTCAGACTCGGAGAGACCCTCTCCATCGCCGCTGCCGGAGCTGAACCACGAGCAGCCCGAGAGAGTAACCAGGGAGGTGAGGGCAAGGGTCATAAAGGAAGAGGAGATAAGGCTCGTAACAGATTTCATGTTCGTCTCAACAATATACACTGAATGTGAGAAAAATAATTGCATCCGAGGGGGCAGAGCGCAACGGTAGTAATGCAGGGAAAAGATGATTTTTGTGTGTTTCTGCCCCTTCTCAAATGGGGACCTTTACCTGTTTTTTCGTTTCGTGACCGTCTCAAGTATTGCACAATAGGGTTCGAATCGAGACGTTGGTGAAAGTGACCGTTATGACCTTTGCTGCACAGTATTTTTCCAAGAACCAGGACCGTTTTATCTCGGAGTGGAAGGAGTTCCTCTCCTTTCCAAGCGTCAGCACCGATCCGGCTTACTCCGCCGAGTGTTCGGCGTGCGCGGATTGGGTCGCGACCCACCTCGTGAGACTCGGGTTCAGAGCTGAATTGTGGCCGAGCGCGACGAAGCCGTTGGTGTACGGGCTTCTTCCAGGAAACCCGGCTAAGCCAACCGTTCTCTTCTATGGCCACTACGATGTTCAGCCCCCAGAGCCCCTTGAGTTATGGACGTCACCTCCCTTTGAACCAACGATTCGGGATGGGCGCATGTACGCCCGGGGTGCCCAAGACAATAAGGGCCAGGTCTTTTTCTTTCTCAAGGCTCTCGAGGCGTTGCGGGCGCAGGGGGTCGATCTCCCTACGATTAAGGTTCTGATTGAGGGTGAGGAGGAGAGTGGGAGTGTTGCCATGCACGCTGCACTGCCTGAGTGGCGGGAGCCGTTGGCGGCTAACATCCTTATGGTGTGCGATACGGGGATGGTTGCGCACGGTCGGCCCACAATCACGATGGGGCTTCGGGGGATCATCGGGTGTGAGGTTCAGGTACATGGACCAGCGATCGATCTTCATTCCGGGATCTACGGTGGGCTCGTACTCAATCCGATTCACGCGCTGACGAAGATCGTGAGCGGGATGTTTCATGATGATGGATCCATCGCCATTCCAGGATTCTATGATGGTGTTGTGGAACCCAGTCCAGAGGATAAGGCGCGCGCTAACGGCGCTCCGATCGATCTCGACGCGATTGCTCGCAATCTCGGCGTTCCTTTCGCGGGTGGTGAACGGGCGTTGCCCCCGATGGAGAGAAGGGGATTTCGTCCAACTATCGAGGTCAACGGGATCGGTGGCGGTTATCAAGGGGTTGGTGGCAAGACCGTGATTCCGTCCTACGCGATGGCGAAGATCTCGAGTCGTTTGGTCGCGGGTCAGGATCCGGAGGCCACCCTTAGAAAGATTCAGAGATATGTTCGAGATGCCGCTCCGGTCGGGTGCCGCGTAGAATTTACGGCGGAGAAGGTCGGTGGGCAGGCATTTCGTCTCTCGACTACATCCCCCGTCGTTACGATCGCGACCGAGGCGATTCGCCGCTCCTTCGGATGCGAGCCGGTATTTTTGTGGGAGGGGGCGAGCGTTCCTATCATTCCGGACCTCGCCAGCGTCTCTGGATCCGAGCCCCTCCTGGTCGGCTTCGGTCTTGAAGAGGACGCGATTCACTCTCCGAACGAATCCTTCTCATTGCGGCAGCTGGAGGAGGGGTATCGCTACACCGTATCGTTCTTCGAAACGTTATGAGCCAAATCCCCTTAGCTGAAAAACTTCGACCGCAGTCTCTAGATGAGTTTTCAGGGCTGGATGCGCTCGATGCCGCTTTTGTGAAGCAACTACGAGCAGGGTCGGGACGGATACCTTCAGCTATCTTATGGGGGCCTCCGGGGTGCGGAAAGACCACGCTCGCGAAGCTCATTGGGAAGCTCTACGATTGTGAGTTCGTTGAGCTCTCAGCGGTGCTTTCCGGGGTAAAAGATGTTCGAGAGGTGGTTGAGGTTGCTCGGGAACGGGAGAAGCCAACCCTTCTTTTGGTGGACGAGATTCACCGCTTCAATAAAGCGCAACAGGACGCGTTCCTTCCCCATGTTGAGGCCGGCACTATCGCGCTCGTTGGCGCCACGACGGAAAACCCCTCCTTTTTTCTTACCGCTGCGCTTCTCTCACGATGCCGTGTCGTTGTTCTCAAGCCTCTCTCTTCGCAGGCGCTTGAGCGGGTGTGCGAACGTGGCGAACGAGAGCTCAACGTTTCGCTTTCGCCAGAGGCGCGTTTGATGTTTACCGAGGCGTGTGGAGGAGATGGTCGACGACTCCTGAATCTTCTTGAATCGTGTCGAGATTCCCTGGGCGCCAAGACTGGCGAGCCGATGAAGGATGATGAGGTTCGAGGATTTCTCGCGAACGCGGGGGTGCTCTCGTACGATCGAGATGGGGAGGAGCACTATAACATCGCCTCCGCGTTTATTAAGAGCTTGCGAGGATCCGACGCTGACGCGGCGCTCTACTGGGGCTTTCGTATGCTTGAGGGGGGAGAGGATCCCCGGTTTCTCATTCGACGCCTCGTTATCTTCGCGAGTGAGGATATCGGGAACGCCGATCCTCGCGCGCTACAGCTAGCTGTTTCTACCTTGCAGGCGTTCGAACTGGTAGGCCTTCCGGAGGGGAGGATACCTATTGCGCAGTGTATTACCTATCTCGCCACCGCTCCGAAATCGAATCGAAGCTACGTTGCGCTCCATAAAGTGTTAGCGGCGGTGAAGAGTAATCCCGGAGCCGCCGTGCCGAAGCATCTTCGCAACGCTCCTACCAGCCTCATGAAGGGCTTGGGATACGGGGATGGGTATGTGTATCCGCACGATATGCCGTTCGGATACGCACCGGGCGTAGAGTACCTGCCAAAAGGGATCCCAGGGCGCCCGTTCTATGAGCCGAGTGACCGTGGTAACGAGAAAACGATCGGTGAGCGGATAGAGTGGCTTAAAAAGGTTTCATCATCGCCGAGGTGAGACCGGTGCCTTGAAGCACGTATCCTCGTGATCGTTTACCATCCCAACCGCTTGCATGAACGCATACATGATCGTTGAACCGACGAAGGTGACGCCTCGCCTCTTGAGGTCGTTCGAGAGCGCGTCGGACTCAGGCGACGTCACCCGATATGTTTCTCGGGAGATGGGGCCGGGAGATCTGATAGGGTGTCCGTCGACAAAACTCCACAGGTAGTCGGAGAGGGAGCCGCGCTCGTCGTAGAGCCGCAGGACCGCCTGAGCGTTTTTGACGGTACCTTCGATCTTGAGACGATTTCGGATAATTCCCTCATTCGTCATGAGACGCTCGACCTGGCGAGGCGTAATCCGAGCGACCCTTTCGACATCGAAGTTGGCGAATGCTGCGCGATACCCTTGGCGCCTTTTTAAGATAGTGAGCCAGCTCAATCCCGCTTGAGCACCTTCAAGGATCAGCATCTCGAAGAGCTTCTGATCGTCATGCACCGGAACGCCCCATTCCTTGTCGTGGTAATCGATGTAGAGTGGGTCGTTTGAGCACCAGAAACAACGTGAGCGTGATTCTCCCATCGTAGCCATCTTATTTCTCGAGCGTGATCGTTACGGGGCCATCGTTGACGAGGGAGACCTTCATGTGAGCCCCAAATACCCCACTCGCGACCTTTTTGACCGGCGTTTTTCGTAACGCCTCAACGAAGGTATCAAAGAGAACAGAGGCCGCGTCGGGCTCGAGCGCCTGGAAAAATTCAGGCCGACGACCTTTTGCGGTGTCGGCGAAGAGGGTGAATTGAGATATCGCCAGGATCTCTCCATCAACCTCGATAATATCCTTGTCGAAGCGCTTCGCGTCATTCTCAAAGATTCGCATCTTCACGATCTTGTCCACCATCGGCTGAATACAGTCAGCGGTGTCCCCTTTGCCGAAGCCGACGAGCAGCACACATCCGTGTTGAATCGCCCCAACGATTGAGTCGTCGACGGTAACGTGCGCTTGAGAAACTCTTTGCAGGACTACTTTCATGGCGTCCAGGATAGCGCAGGTTTGGGGGCGGGTTAAAGATGGGCTCCTGTTATTGGGGGCGCGTAGGGAGGTACTCACTGGGCAGGGGCAATCCCCAATCGGGCATGAGATATGGTTGGTAGCTAACTTTGGGCACCCCTGAACTGAACGAGCACGTTCACGTGCACGGGGAGGGGAGCATATCTAGCGTTTTTAGGGGTATAACCCGCGCCTCATTGAATAAACCCGCGTAATTACCTACGATAGCGCTACCCGTATGTTAAAACAAAATTGGCGACTCATCTCTCGGTTGGAGCGGATCGGTGACAACGTGATCATCATCGCCGCGTTCTTCGCTGCTTACTACGGCCGTGACTCTCTCATATTCTGGAACGAAATTCTGGATCTCTCTCTTCCCTTCGCGGGAGAGATCCTCGCCCCGATCAAGGATTACGTGCTGGTACTCCTGGTTGGCTTGATCGGGTACGCAATCATACTCAATCTCATGGGCGCCTACGGTAGTATGCGTCTTAGCTCGGTGTGGCGCCTCTTTAGGATCTCCTTCATGAGTGGCTGTGGGGTTTTTCTTATCCTCGCGGCAGCGCTCTACCTGTTGAAGTTGGATATAAGTCGTTCCTTCCTCGGACTCTTCATCGTTTTGAGCTCATGTGGTCTCACCCTTGAGCGATATCTCGTTTTTAAATTTTTGAGATACTGGCGCCGAAAGGGAAGAAACTTCCGTAATGTGATCGTGTGTGGAATCGGTGAGCAAGCGGTTCGTATCGCGCGAGAGCTGACCAGCAGGCCCGAGTTAGGGATTCACATACGAGCGTTCGGCGATCTACGTGCCACCGACGCGCACCAAGCTGGAGCCATTCATCAGTTTCGTCTCGACCTGCGGGGGGTTGTTCAGGTGGGCCGTGTTCTTGTGGGGGCTGAAACGATTGCGAAGGCGCTTGAGGATTACGCCATCGACGAGGTGATCTTCACCGACGTGGTGGAGGTGATGCCACAGGTCGAGGAGATGGTGTTGGCGTGCGCGGAGCAGGGGGTTCGTACGACGATAGCCGCCGACCTCTTCAGTATCGGTCTCGTGAAATCCGGGATCAGTTATTTCGGCGGCATGCCCCTTATTCACTTCCAGACCCCTCCCGGGGATTCGTGGGAGCTGGCCGTGAAACGGATGATAGATATCGCTGTCGCCGCTGTAGCGCTTGTTGTGCTCTCACCGCTCTTTCTTATTTTGGCGGTCGGGGTGAAAACGACCCCCGGAGAGATACTCTTCCGCCAGACCCGTGTCGGGCTCAACGGCCGTCTATTCCAGATGCTCAAATTCAGATCGATGTGTGTTGGCGCAGAGGCCGCGCTTCAACAGCTTAAAGAGCGAAACGAGATGCAGGGGCCCGCATTCAAGATGAAAGACGACCCGCGCATTACTCCCTTTGGTCGTTTCATGCGTCGCTTCAGCCTCGATGAGTTGCCTCAGCTCTGGAATGTTTTGATCGGCGACATGAGTCTTGTTGGCCCGCGCCCACCAATTCCCGGAGAGGTCGGGCTCTATGAGCGCCGTTCTCGTCGGCGACTCTCGATGCGTCCAGGTCTCACCTGCACATGGCAGGTGAGCGGTCGAAACGAGATCAAGGACTTCGAATCGTGGGTTAAACTTGATCTGCACTATATCGACAATTGGTCCCTCATGGGCGACCTCGTATTGCTGCTCAGGACGATACCTGCGGTGCTGTTGGGCACCGGCGCCCGGTAGGAACCTGGAACACCCTACTTTTTCGCACAACTTTCTTTGTTCATTTGCGAAAAGTGGCTATGCCACGACAAAATCGCGCCTTCTTAA
>JAIXQT010000262.1 GCA_027485595.1 Pseudomonadota bacterium
GCCTTCGGCGCCTGTTTAGCGGTGAGGGTTGGCGGTGTGTTGCTCCTACCGACTATCGGAATCGCTTGGATGTACCTCACTTTTTCAAATGGCACATCTTTTCGTTTTAATCTTAAAACGGCTTGGCGGAATACGGCGTTCTTTTGCCTGCAGCTTGTCTCGGCTTTCGCCACGATGATGGCACTCTGGCCGTTTGCGCTCGTTAAACCTTTTACGGGCCCTCTCGAGGCCCTTCGAATCGGAGCAAAGTTTCCCTTCACTCACACCGTCTTATTTGAGGGTCAGCACTTAACCCCAGACCTACTGCCGAACCGCTATATCTTTGTGTGGTTCCAGGTTTGCCTGCCAGAGATCTTCCTCTGTGGATTAGCGTTCGCTGCTGTCGCGGCGATGTTCATTCTTATTTCACAAAGGTCCGCGATATGGCGTCGTTCCACCGCGCAAGCCATGACTCTGATCTGTGGCGCGGTCATCCCAGTAGCGGCAATCCTCATCGCGAAATCAACCCTATATGATGGAGTCCGACACCTCCTTTTTATCGTTCCATCACTGGCAGTCATCTCAGCGCTCGGCTTCGAATTTTTGTTTAGCAAGATGTCCGGAGGGCTGCGTAAATGTCTATGGTCGTGTATCGGATTAGGATGGATCGCTGTAATCATTGAGCTCGTCGCGCTCCATCCATACCAATACGTATACTTTAATCGAGCATTTGGAGGTGGCTTGCCGGGAGCAGCCGGAAAATTTGAGACCGATTATTGGGCTACCTGCATGAAGGATTCGGTTGATTGGCTTAAGGAACATAAAGAGGAACTCAAAACACCCTTTTCTGTCGCCGGATGGTCGCATCCTATTCAGATCGCCGGCTACCTAACCCCCACCAGTCCCATGGCGGAGGGTATAACCTACACGCCGGATGAGGGGGTAGCGGACATCTACCTAACTACTACCCGTTGGAACGGACATTTCAAGCCTTATAAGATAGTGCACACGGTGATGAGGGAGGGCGTGCCCCTTTGTTATGTTTTTGATACGCGCCCGTATAAGAGTGCCGCACGAAAAAAAGACGAAGACTCTACGCTGCAACAGCCCGCAACCCCATAAGAAGCATCGGAGTGCACGAGGAACTAACGCTCCGCTCTTCGGTTAGAGCATGTCCGAGGCAAGCGCACTACCCTTACGCAGAGAAATGTAAAACAGTCCGTCGGAACCCTTCTGCTACTGAAAAATGAGGGCTCCATCCTAACGCTCTCAAACGGTCAACATTCGGACAGTTTATGGAGATGGCACTTGGCATATAGCCGGCGGCATATGAGTTCATGTCCCGCTTTACAGCGAGCTTACGTTCTGGAAAGAGCCCAACTAGAAGATCCGCAAGGTCCCTGATACTGATAGCACCATCTGGATTCCCAACGTTGTAGGCGGTTGCCTGCGATCCGTGCAACAGAACCGTAAAAAATCCCGTGACGGCATCGCTCAGGTAACAGAATGCTCGCACGGCGGTACCCTCACTCTTAAGAACAATATCCCGACCATGCGCTATGTCGCTCACGAAGTCAGCGAAAACCCGCCCATCATCGAGCGACATACCGGGCCCATACGTATGGAATGGACGGACGACCTTGAAAGGCGTCTGAAACTGCGCCGCATAGCTCATTCCCAGGGTTTCGGACGCTCGTTTACTCTCCGCGTAACAAGAGCGGGAGTTACTTATGTCTATGTACCCGTAATCTCCTTCCCTCGTCGGAATCTTATCCGGAGTGACCTCTCCATAGACCTCGCCGCTGCTAAAGTAGAGAAACTCCTCTGCCTTCCACTCCCGCGCCATTTTGAGGAGGTGGGAGGTCCCTAGGATGTTCGCGTTCATGGTCCCAACCGGATCCCGTCCGTAGAACACGGGACTCGCTTGGCTCGCGGCGTGAATAATCACATGACAACTGTGGCGCCACTCACGCTCCACAGAGATATCTCCCTGCACCAATTCAAGATCAGAGCGCCCCTGATATCTTTTAAATCGACTCGTCGCCTTGTCCATGCTGCGAACGAGCCCTACCACCTTACACCCGAGTCCATGCGACTGATTCAGGAAAAGAAGGGTCTCTACCATGTAGGCTGGCAAAAATCCGTTTGCGCCGGTAATGAGAATACTTCTGCCTTTCAGTCGCTCCCACGCGATCGACGTCGAAGCGATTCGCTCCAAGTCTTCAACTACGACTTTACTCATCGCGTTCATCGCTTTGACTCCAGGGCATCTACATGAACTCTTTGTGTGGCAACCTCGCTACAACCCTTTCGACTTCTCGTGAACCGGCACGATCATCACCTTCTCGAGCGTCTCTCGAGATACCAGCGGCGATAGATCCTCAAGCGGTGGCGACACGAGCGTACCATCCTCTCTAATCGCGAGTGATAGCTTAGGCACGAGAAGCTGTTCAGGGTGCATGAAGACCTCACACAACGCCGGACCATCACCATTCAGGAACGCGGGCACATTTTTCTCAAAATCCTCCCACGTTCGCACTTCGAAGTACGGAAGATTAAACGCGTTAGCGACTTTCTTGTAGTCCGGGCAGGTCACGCCAGTATTTCTGTTTACCCCTGAGAAACGCCCTTTAAGCACAGCATTCTGCGTGTGTTTAATCATCAAGTAACCATCGTTGTTAAAAACAACGATCTTAATCGGCAACTTATGGTGATCGACGGTCTGGAGCTCCTGAAGATTCATCATCATTCCGCCGTCACAGTTGAGGCAGACAATAGTTGAGTCTGGAGCGCCGAAGCTCGCCCCGACGGCGCCCGGCAATCCATATCCCATCTCACCAAGAGCGGTGGATGTCATCATTCGTTGCCCCTGCTTCATCGCGAGCACTTGATGCCCGGCGAGCAGAGCGGTTCCCGCGTCAGTTACAACCACAGCCTTCTCCGGCAAAACCTCAGAGAGCTTTTCCATGAACGGATATGAGTTGATGAATCCCGCGGGATCCTTATGTTCAGGGCCAATAATTGGAAACTGTTTCTTGACGTCATGGATGTAAGAGCTCCACGCTTGAGGGGCCGTAATTGCCTGGGTACCAAGACGCGAGAGCAGTTTGTCCATGAACTCCGAGACGTTGGCGTGGAAGGTGGCGTTGTAGCGCTGCTCGTACTTCTTGAGCTCCTTATCGTCTATGTCGACAACGTCGATCAGCGCCCCACGCGCAAGCTCCGTAATATCATACCCAACCTGCGGCATGGCGAGTCGCGTGCCAAGGGTCAGCAAATAGTCGCAGTTTTGAAGAACGAAGTTGGCGGCTCGTTGACCATACAGCCCCGCTCTTCCCACGTTAAGCGGATGCTCTGTCGGAATCATGTCAAGGCCCGCCCACGACACCAGGCTTGGCACCTGAACTCGCTCAAGGAATGCCTCCAGCTTATCAACGTAGCCAGACATCCGGATTCCGTGCCCCAGCCACAAGAGCGGGCGCTCAGCTTTCTTGAGGCGCTCAATAACTTCATCAAGAGCTGTATCGGATAGCGGTGGCAGCGCCGGGTCTTGTGGCACAAAGTGACGGAGGCTATCGACCTCAACCATCGCGGACTGCACGTTCATCGGAATATCGATCCATACAGGCCCTGGACGCCCACTTAGAGCGATATGAAATCCCTTCTCGAGTTCGTAACGGATAGACTCGGGATCCATTACCCGAACGGCATACTTGGTAACTTTCTTTACCATCTCGGTTGAATCGTATCCCTGAATACCCCATACACGTAATTCGTTCTCAGGGGTCGTGAACTTCGAATTCTCATTTCCGGATATTACCACGCAGGGGATGGAATCCATCCAGAGATTCACCACACCTGTGACTCCGTTAGTAGACCCTGCCCCGGTAGTGAGGAGAGCCGCGCTCATTCGATTGTTCAGTCGGTAGTAGGTACCGGCCGCCATCACCGCAGCCTGCTCGTGGTGGGTGCAGATAAGATTGGTGTAGTTGTTATTAAACACCGAGTCGAAGATGTGCGCGCATCCTGAGCCGATGATACCGAACATGTGCGAGATCTCTTTCTCGATCAGGAAGTCGGACACTATATCAGAAACTTTTCTCTTCATATCAAACACTTTCTAGTAGTAAGCATCCAATCAATGGTTTTAACGATCGCGTCCTCAACATTCACAGAGAGAGGCACACCGAACTCATGTTGAATCCTTGAGACGTTCGGGACGAATCGTGTTTTTCGAAGATGCGCTGGCTGGGCGAGCATCGTCACGGACGGTGCCTTGTCAAAACGCCGAGCGACTATTTCGGCGACCTCAACCAACCGAATGGGCTCCGGGCTCCCTACATTATAGACGTCCCCGCTCTTCCCATTAACCAAGAGTCGAAGGAACCACACGGCCGCGTCTGAACCATACAGGTAACTGCGAACGGACTCTCCATCTCCAAGTATTCGTATCGAACGCCCTTCGATAGCATCCGCTATAAAATTATGGAGCGCCCACGCGATGGATGGCAATTGATAGGGGCCAAGAAACGCGAAGGCTCGGGCGATGACAACCGGGAGGCGGGCCTCGTTCCTATATCCGGTGCTTATCGCTTCAGCGAACCGAAGGGATTCTGAGAAGGAGTTCGACAGGACGCTTGGATCAAAGGACTGGAAGCTATCCTCAGCTCGACGCTCCATCTCGAACGGCTGCGAACCGTACACCGCCCCCGAGCTGACGAAGAGAATATTGCGGAGATCTGGCAGAAGCGCCGCTGAATCAAACATCGCTCGCACGCCATCTACAATGATGGAGGCCGTCTCGGTGGGTTCACTCTGGTGAAGGAGCGGATTAGTGGGGGTCGCGCAATAAAAAATGTACTGCGTCGACTCGGGGACAACGGTATTTCGACAATCACAACATACGACCGACACATCCTGCCTCGCTTTGAGATGCGGCGCATAGGTGGACAGAAAGGCGTCACTGAGCGTTTGGATCGTTATCCGCGAGCCGAATCCAAATTCATCGTTTAAAGCGGTGATCGCTTCAGTGAGCCAGAGGCCCATGAAGCCTCCCCCTCCAACGATGTAGACATGAGCTTTTTTCAAATCAGAGAGGTTCTGATGGCATTTCTCAAGCAGTGGAATGAGATCTCGGCGCAGTGGAGAGTTAGCTACGTTGTTCATTTCCTGCTCTTGTCGTCTTCAATTCAATCACGTTGGTGGCAAGCGCTTCCCTCGACTTGTGCCGCGAATCTCCCTTTGCCAGCTCTGCCGCGACCTCAATGATAAAGTCCTCTTGTCCAGCGATAATTCCACGACGCCCCAGCTCGAAGAAGATATCTCGAGGATCCACCTTAAACTCCTCCGCTATGCGAGCTACCGGCTTAGCAAACCCTGAAAACACGCCAGCGAGCCCACTCACAACACTCACAGAGGAGATGGTGGGCACCACTTCGACAACGCTCTTCTCCGCGACATCTCCGGCGTCAAGAACTTTGTAGAGATCAACACCGGTATCGTACCCCATGCGCTCTAACACCGCGACAAGTACCTCAAGCTGCGCGTTACCCGCTCCAGCGCCAAAGCCTCGCGCGGTTCCATCTATAATCGTCGCTCCCTCTTGCACGGCGGCAACGGAGTTTGCGATCGCCATACCGAGATTATTGTGAGCGTGGAACCCTATTGGAATATTTAGCGCCTCGCGCAAATGCTTCATGCGATCCGCGACATCAGCCGGAAGGAAATGGCCCGATGAATCCATGATAACGATTCCCTCGGCGCCATAGGACTCCATCTTCTTTGCCTCCTCAGCGAGACCCGTTGGAGAGGTCATGTGAGACATCATTAACACGCCGTAGGTGGTCTTACCCGCCGTTCGAGAGAACTCGATGTGACGCTGGGTAATATCCGCCTCCGTGCAGTGTGACGCGACACGAATGACATCTACCCCGAGGTCGATGGCCAGCTTGAGATCACGCTGAATCGTTGCAAATCCGGGAATGACGTGAATACCGAGCCGTGAGCGCTTCAAATGGGATCGAGCCGTTGAGAGCATGACTTCGTCGGAGATTGCAGACTCGCCTAATTGAAGGGACGACGCCCCAATTCCGTTTCCGTGCCCGACCTCAACGATGGGGATGCCAGCGGCATCGGCGGCCTCACAATACACCGCTATCTGCGATGCCTGTAATTGATGACGAACCGCGTGGTTACCGTCACGAAGGGAGGGATCGCTTATGAGAACCTGCGGTTTTGTCATACGAGTCTCTCTTTTTTGACGTCACCTGAACGCTGTAGCCACATGGACGCGTACTCTTCAGCCATGGCGATCGCGCCACAGTTGATGATGTCAAGGTTCCCAGCGTATGCGGGAAGGTAATCTCCGAGCCCCTTAACTTTTATCGTTACAACGATACGACCATTTTCTATCAGGGGCCCAACAAGGACCGCGTATCCAGGCACGTATCGCTGAACTCTCGCCACTAGCTCGGCTAGAAACGGCTTTAACTTCTCCAGGTTCGGGGAGCCAACTTTTGCCAAAACCGTTGTCTGCATATCGATACAGGGCGTCGCAGGATTCAGGTTCAAGATGGCTTTTGTTCGCTTAGCGCCTGAAAATTTTTTAATCGCCTCTTCAGTCGTGTGGATGTACTCGTCAAGATTTGCTCTGGTCGCGGGACCAGCGCTTCGACTTGCGATCGCGGAGATAACCTCAACGTAGTCTACGTCATCTTGAGTTTGTCCTATTGCGTACGCTATTGGAGCGGACGCTTGCCCTCCACAAGTAACCATATTCACGTCGAGCTCTGAAAGACACTCCGCCATGTTGACGCACGGTAGACACATAGGGCCCGTCTTAGCCGGGGTTAGGTCGATGCAGGTGATGCCCAGCGCCTTGAAGGTCTCAGCGTGAACTACATGGGCTTGAGCCGAGGTCGCGTCAAAAACCAGTTTGCAGCACGTAGGATTGTTCTTGATGTAGTCGATCCCCTCAGCTGAGACGAGAACACCCATCTCTTGAGCCTTCAACATTCCGGCGGAGCGAAGGTTTCTTCCGATAAAAGCCGTGCACGTGAGTAAAGTAGAGCGCATGACCTTCACTAAAAGGTCCGCCCCGATATTTCCACTGCCGATGATAGCAACTGGGATCTTGTTCATAGCAACCGGCCCTACCCGCACCATGGGAGAACACCTCTCCCACGCGCAGAAAGCATCGCATATGTATCCCGTGAATTCAACCAGACTTAATCGGCTAAAAACTCGACTTTACTGACTATTTTGCGTTCCAATAGAGCGGCGGCATCCTACGAGCACTGACGCGCAACGTCGCATATCGTCTGAGCCATATGTCGGATCATCGGCTCTGTGAGCCCCGGATACACCCCGACCCAGAAGGCGTTCGACATAATATAATCGGAGTTCTTCAAATCACCGACTATTCTATATCTGGACTCATCCCCCCGGATCTCATCAAAGACCGGATGACGTGTGTAGTTGCCCGCGAAGAGCATTCGCGTCTGAATGCCACGCTCCTCCAACCCCTTCACAATCTTAGAGCGACGCTCCGCGGATGACTCTCGCAACGAAAGCAAGAATCCGAACCAACTTGGCCTAGAGTTCGGGGTCGCCTCTGGCAAAACAAAGATATCTTCAACCTCTCGCAAGCTCTCCTTCAAAAGGTCAAAGTTCTTGCGACGAGCCTCAACAAAACCGACGATTTTGTCGAGCTGCGCGCACCCTACCGCCGCCTGCATGTCAGTCACTTTCAGATTAAACCCAAAGTGCGAGTAGATGTATTTATGATCATACCCTTCAGGCAGCTCGCCAAGCTTCCAATCGAATCTTTTACCACACGTGTTATCTACACCGGCTGGACAGTAGCAATCTCGCCCCCAATCGCGGAACGACGCGGCTATCTTCGCGAGCACCGGACTCTTCATGTATACGGCGCCCCCCTCTCCCATCGTCATGTGGTGCGGCGGATAGAAACTTGAGGTTCCGATATCTCCGATCGTTCCGGTGAGCTTCCATGAACCGTCTATAAAGTACTCCGCTCCCAGGGCATCGCAGTTATCCTCAACAAGCCAGAGATTGTACTTGTCGCAGAATGCCTTCACACCTGCGAGGTCAAAGGGATTCCCAAGCGCATGTGCAATCATGACTGCTTTGGTTCGATCAGATCGAGCAGCCTCAAGCATCGATACATCGATATTATGCGTCTTCGGATCCACATCGACAAACACGGGAACCGCGCCGTACTGAATCGCTGGAGCGACCGTCGTCGGAAACCCCGCGGCTACAGTAATCACCTCGTCTCCCCGTTTAATCTGCCGCTCTTTGAGCCGTGGGGATGTGAGGGTCATGAAGGCGACAAGATTGGCGGAGGACCCAGAGTTAACCAAAAGGGCCTTGCGAACTCCCAAGAACTTCGCAAAGCGCTCCTCAAATTGGTCACTGTATCTTCCGGTCGTGAGCCAGAACTCAAGTGATGCGTCGACAAGATTCAACACCTCCCTCTCATCAAACACGCGCCCCGCGTACGAGAGTCTATCTCCCTCCTTGAAGGGCTTAGTCTGCTTTGGATAGTGTACGTTCTTGTAGTGTTGCAAAGCAGCGTACTTCGCCGCTTCGTTCCAGAGCTGTCCGACAACCGATTGTTTTACGGCCCCAATCCGTCGGGTCACGTGAGCGCGGTCTATCGTAACGGTCCGACGAGTCTTGGTCGTCTCGGTAGTTTTTGGCAGAAGCTCACCATCTTCAATCAACTCATCAGGCAGTAAGGGGGCGATATCGAGCTCACTACCATCGTGAGACACAGAGAGAACCACTCCGAGAGACACGGTCGAGTTTTTCTTATATTCTACAGCGTCTGCTGCCGCTACCTGCACATCATTTCCCATATCTGCATCCTCTTACTGTTATCAACCCACAAGCGGCTAACGCCATAGGGATACGTACCCCTCTATTTGCTCACGAACAATATCTTGAGCCGGTTCTCCAGCCATCCATCGCTCATACCAATCAAGAGTGCTCTTTATCGAGTCCTCAAAGGTTAGTCGCGGCCGCCACCCGAGCTCGTTCTTCGCCTTCGCGCAGTCAAGACGTAAGAGTTTGGCCTCATGCCGCTTGTTGTCACTCCGATCGTACACGACGCTCACCTTGTGACGGGCATTGGCCTGAAGCGCGGAGAGTACATCGTCCACTCTCTTAACCAACGACTCGTCCGGCCCGAAGTTGAACCCCGACGAATAACGAGCTGGATCGTGAAACACCGCCTGACCGAGCACGAGATACCCCATCAGGGGCTCAAGAACGTGCTGCCATGGGCGAACAGCATCAGGATTACGGATGGTCAGCGATTCTTTTCGCTCGTAAGCCTTGAAGAAGTCCGGAAGGAGACGATAAACGCCCCAATCCCCTCCCCCAATAATGTTACCAGCTCTCGCTGACGCAATCCCAACGACTCGACCGTTTCGAGCGACGTCGTGGAAGAATGATTTCCGGAACGATTGAACCACGAGTTCGCAACATGCCTTGCTATTGGAGTAAGGATCGTGACCTCCGAGAGTGTCGTTCTCTCGGTATGGCCACTCCCACTCATTATTCTCGTAACACTTATCGGTTGTGATAACGACGATCGACCGAACAGAGGAAACCTTCCGAGCGGCGTCAAGGACGGAGACCGTACCTGATACATTTATGTCGTAGGTCTCAAAGGGGTCCTCGTAGGAGCTCAAAACCATCGGCTGCGCCGCGAGGTGAAAGAGGACCTCAGGTTGGCTCGCCTCGATAGCTTTCAAAACACTCGATCTATCCCGAATATCGCCGATCGATGAGGACTCGATCTGGGTGTCAACCTGAGCCTCCGCGAATAAGCTCGGCGTGGTCGGCGGCGTCAGAGAGTAGCCGTGAACTTTCGCCCCGAGCGAGGAGAGAAGAAGAGATAGCCAAGAACCCTTAAACCCGGTGTGGCCCGTGATGAAAACAGGTCGCCCTTTCCAAAATGAGAGATCGATCGGCGACGAGCTCCCTGCGTTACCACCTACTTCTTTCGCGGCACTCATGTACGTCTTCCTACTACTCCTTATTCCAGGTTATCCACGGAGCCTTATGAGTCTCAATTAACTGCTCAAGGTGAACTTTATCTCGAAGGGTATCCATCGGCTGCCAGAATCCTGTGTGCCGATAGGCGTGCAGCTGCCCCTCCTTGGCTAGTGAAACAAGAGGCTTCTGCTCGAGGATAGTCTCTGGGCCATCGAGGTACTTGAAAACCTCTGGCTCCATGACGAAAAAGCCGGAGTTGATCCAAGCCCCATCCCCCTTCGGCTTCTCTTGAAAATTATTAACGAGTCCCTCACTTGAGAGGTCCATAGCGCCGAACCTTCCGATCGGTTGGGTCGCGGTAACGGTGCACAACTTTTTATTCGATGTATGAGAGGCGACCAACTCATCGATATTGACGTCCGAAACTCCGTCTCCATACGTCAGCATGAACGTCTCGTTCCCTACGAAATCCTGGACAGCCTTGAGGCGTCCCCCAGTCATCGTGTTCACACCGGTCTCAACGAGGGTCACCCTCCACGGCTCAACGGAATGGTTATGCACAGTGCGGGTGCTCTCAGTTCCCCGAAAGTCGAAGGTTACGCTCGCGTTGTGAAGAAAATAGTTGGCGAAATACTCTTTGATTGAGTACCCCTTGTACCCGAGACAGATCACGAAATCGTGATACCCAAAGTGGGAATAGATCTTCATGATGTGCCACAAGATAGGCTTACCGCCTATCTCGATCATCGGCTTCGGCTTGAGGTGCGATTCCTCACTGATTCTCGTTCCGTATCCACCCGCGAGGATTACTACTTTCATAGAAGGCCTTCCCGACACATATACCGACGAACCAACGCGCTGTTCGCCCTAGTCAACCATCCAGCCGGATATCCAGCCAGAGGGGAACCGTGTGGGTGAGACTAGTACGTATTCATCCGCAAGTGAAGCCCGACAGCGCTCCACCGGCGCTCCCCGGTAGTACGTGCCTTCGCCCCCATTTTGGGTGCACAAGCCGGGCCCACGAAGGAGGAGCACCCGAGGCCCTGCCGAGACCCGAAGGGCTAGAGGTTTGATCCTCGCCCGCTGTACTCATGCACTCCAATTGGCTGGCAGTGAAGGCCTACGGCGCGTAGACATATCCCCTCTCGCTCATCAACGACGTTGCTTGAAGCATCTGAGTCCAGGAGGCCGCCCAATTGGCCACGGCACAGGCAGGAGGAGTCTTAGAATGTCGCTCACGGCACTGCTCCTCATTATGTTTGTGGTGTTGCTGGCTTTGATCTCTTGAGTGCCCAACCAGGTACTAGTCGCGCGCGAGAATCTCAGCCACATGGACCGTCTCCTTATCGCTCTCAAGCCCCATGAGACCACAAGATACAACACATAAATCCCACGGTGATGAGGAGAGAGTTGATCATAAGTCACGTCCGACTCCGACTTGAAGCGCACCTCTTACAGTCCAGCCCTTCACCCAGTGGGCTAGAGAATTGATGAGGTGCATCAGCAGTTCAGCCGCAACACGGCATAAGAGAACATACCAACTAAGAGCATTGCCCCCGCAACCCGCCCGTCCGCCCCATCTTTCAAGTAAACAGTGCCCGCTCCATCACCGCGGAGCAGCACCATCTCCCGCTGTCGTTGCTAGTATGGGCGGAATGGGCTGGGCGACGGAGCGACCGCCCCCCCGGGCTCCCGAAGCCCCGCCTCTCGTTGGGTCTAATCGGCGAACGAGGACTTCGGGATGCCGATATGCTCCCCCAAAAGGGCATTCCAGAAGCCAGGGAGCCTCACTTCGTCCCCGGTATCTCTGTCGACAACCAGGTTGCCTCACATGCCCATGGTGCCTCCGTCGCCATGGGGTCCCCTTTTCCGGTTACGGTTGGTAATCTCGAGGAAAAAATTCTGAACATCGGCCGCCCAGAATAGTCCGACGACCATAGTTAAGTCGCCTGCTCAACGTGAGATTGACCGGATGAGGTCAAATACGTTTAACTGTCGCTCCAGGAGCAGTCAGGCGAAAGAGATTGCGCTGGAGGGTGCTCACACCCATAATTGTTAGTCCAAATGATTAATCGAGGATAGCGAGCGCATACTATGGGCAAACAACTAATCTCTATCGTTACCCCCTGCTACAACGAGGAGGGCAACGTCCTGAATCATTTTGCCCGAGTCAGGATGGCGATAGCGCCGTTCGAAGCCACTTACGATTTTGAGCACATCTATACCGATAATTGCTCTCAGGATAAGACGTTCGAGATCCTTCAAAGGCTTGGCAGAGAGCATAGCAACGTTCGCGCGATGAGATTCTCCCGCAACATCGGCGGAGACCGAGCGATGTTTATGGGGCTCCAAAGGGCCCGCGGTGAGGCTGTCATCCTTATTCAAGCGGACCTTCAGGATCCCCCCGAGCTTATCCCGGATTTCATCAGATCGTGGGAAGAAGGGTTTGACGTCGCATACGGTAAGATATCCCAACGTTCTGACCCGACGTGGCTTAAAAAGGGTCGCCAGATTTACTATCGAATCATCGCTCGATTCGCTGACGTTCCAATTCCAACCGATGCCGGAGACTTTCGCCTCACCAGCCGTCGAGCGCTTGACAGCCTCCTTCAATTTGAGGAGGACAATCTGTATATCCGAGGAGCCATGGCTCTCGTCGGCTTTCCTCAAAAGCCTGTGCAATACGTTCGAGCGCCTCGAGCCGCCGGAGAGTCCAGTCTCTCGATGATTGGTCTCCTCGCATATGCGCTCAATGGACTTCTCTCAACCACGGTGGTGCCGCTTCGAATGGTAACCGTTTGCGGATTCCTCTTGGCGGGTCTAGGTTTCGTGCTTGGCTTCCTCTTTACTATCCTCAAGATCATTGATCCCAGCTCATCCCCACGAGGGTTAACAGCGATGGGTATCTTGATTACTTTCTTCTCCGGGGCTCAGATACTCTCCATCGGAGTAATTGGTGAGTACGTGCGGAAGATATACGTGCAGAGCCTCAAACGCCCACGGGGATTTGTTCAGGACGGAGTGAATCTAGGTGACAGCGGTACGCCAACCCAGGATGCCGCCGCCCAACAACAGAGCCTTCGCACTCACTAAGCATGGGAGAGCCTGAGCCTCCCAAGTGGCTCGTACGGCACGAACCCAGTTCGATAAGCCCAAAGACATCTTCCGTGACACGGAAGGAGTGCTTACCCATGACTATCAATCAACGCGCCTTAGGATGACATAGCTGTCACCGCGGCGTAGCACCTCTTGAAACCCGATTCGTTGCAGGGTATCCGTCGTAACTTGGCTCACTACCTCCGGCGGATACCTATCAAGATTGATGAGGATTGATTGTATCCCGCGTTCTCGCAGATCCATGCCGATTGTCTCAAAGGAGATCCTTCCTGCCACAAGTTGCTGGTCAAGATGGATTAAGTGACCCGCCTCCGGAGACATCCGCCCGGAGTATCCCGCGACATGGTGTCCGTGATGAACAAGCCCCCCACTCATCTGCTCAAGAACTCGCAGAATCGTCTCAAGATGTCCCCCATTTTGGCACGGTAATTCCACGACAGGATCACCCGGCTTGATCTGATCTTTGAGAGCCGAGTATCTATCTCTGAGCGGCTCCTCAAAACTAAAGACCTGCCCGGTCGGTATAGACTCCACCGCGTAGGCAACCAATATCATGACGGCGATTGCATTGTACCGCGAAGCGCTGAGTTTGGCGGCGAAACACAGTCGCATTCCAAAAACAAGGAGTATGCCGAGCCACAAACCAGCAAACATCCCATACCGCCCCATGGCCCGGGTGTTTCGGAACACCGGGATATAGTCGATAAGAAAGTAAAAAGGTGTCCGGTGCCCTTGGACGAGCGGCCCCCAGGATAACACTATAGCAACCATGGCCATGCAGAGGGCGAGGAACGCCAAGCGACGCGCGCCCGGATCGAGTCCGCCACCTCCTCGGACGAGGAAAACGACGGCGAGAGTAGCGCCGACCAAAATGAGAAATCCGGGGAAGTAGGCCCGTTCGTGATCACCTGATTGTGAGTATCCACCCCCATGAGGCTTCCACCAATACGATTGAATGCTCCTCCCGAATACAAGGGAGGATGGAACCGCTGAGTAGGACACGATCTCATCAAGAGACTGCTCACTCGTCGCCCCAACCATTTTTGTATAGTAGCGCATGTGGCCAACGAACAGTGCGGCGGCTAGGGCGATAGAAATTAGAGTCGCGGGTACGCTCAGCCGCAACATTTTTTTAATCCCACCATCACGGAGGAGGTCAGGCAGAGAAAGTAGCACGAGAGCTGCCCCTAAAATGAGGAGGCTTAGTGAGAGGTAAACCGAGAAGCAACTACCAAGTACATACAAAACCTCAGCGACAGCCAGCCATGTAAGCTCCTTCCTCGTCACAAACAAGTACAGGGCGATAAAAAAAGGGGGTGCGAAATGGAAGCCGAATAACTGATAGTGCGGCAAAAAGTTTGCCATCATCAGCGAGAAGTGCGCCGCGTACGCTATGATAAGACACTCAACGAGCGAAAACGTTTTAAGTTTGCGCAGTAACAACACCGTCAGCGAGAAACAACCGACAGCACACATCGCTAACCCAAGGTAGAGGGCCGTCATCGGGGGAAATCCGACCCACCGTAATGGGGTGTAGACCAATTGGAACGTCAGGAGAGAATCAGAGTACGCGAGCGTATTTTGATGTGGATAAAAAATCGGAGCATTCCAGAAGAGACTCCACGAGTGGCGTTGTCCCAAGGCATGGTATCCCCACTCCGCTGTCCAACGCAAAAATCGAGCGTCAAAGCCATCGGCCCACAGAGAGGATTCAGGAGAGCCACCCAATAGATTGCGGAACCACACCAGCATAGCCGACGTAGCCACGACCAGAGTAGCGATAGTAGGCAACGAACAAAGCTGCTGTAACACTCTCCGCAGAAAAATTCCCATGACTGATCCGTAAGAAGCGACGATAAGCCCTGCCGTTCATCGTCTATACCGCAGTCCCATCTTCGAGACCAGTGTAGTCTCAAGCTCTTGCAGCTCCGAGCGTGGCAACCGCCTCGGCGACTCAGTCGCTACAAACCGATGACACTTCCGCGAATAACTTTCAGGGCGATTTTACGAGAGTCTGCAGAGAGACCCCTTTCAAGTGGCGAATCAACCTCCCCATGGACGAGGAGGTCAAAAGGATTATCGCCGGGGATGATACTACCATACGCGGTTATCCTAGTTTTTCCGGCGAATGCATACTGAGCACCCCCGAATACCAGCTTGTATGGTCGCGCTACACATGGCTCAACCCACAACTCAACCTTCACTAATCTGGATACTCTAGTTCGAACCAAAACCCGACCCTGAGGTCCCATCCAACTAAAGGACCCCTGTTCGCTCAGCTCCATCCCATAGAAGCCCTTACCCAAGTACAATCCGAAAAGACGGTCTGCCCAAAAAAGCTGCGGGACCGGAGCGACCTCCTCCAAAACGGGAATAGTGAGGGCCCCGAGAACCAGACGAAATAGGTGCCGGCCTCCCCCTAGGTCTTTGACATCAACAAGCCGTGCCTCGAACGGCAGAACAGATTTGATGGCGCAAAGGGCCTCCTCAAAAACACCTAAGGGAAACATCTTCGACTGTTCACCCGCGAGAGCTACCTCTGGAAGATGCGGGCCAGAGAGAACAAGCAACTCACTTCCAGTGGTACAAACCGTAACCAACGCCTGATGACGAGAGATGGCCTCACGCGCGAGGAGTTCCGCGAACTCGACGAGGACGGGGCGGCGTTCGGTTTTTAAAGCTGGTCTCTCGGCGGCCCCCTCCCAGGAGAGCGACTCTCCTCGGAACAAGTCAGCCCTACCAGCGTAAAACGCGTGGGCCGAACCTCCCAACAAAACGAGGGGCACATCGCTGTCCACGGTTGGCATCACCGTCGCCGTAATGATGGGTTGCGTCACAATGAATCTCCTAACGAACCGTTGAGGTAGGCGAATACTACAGGTATCCACGGCCACGGTCAAAAACCCAATTCGAGGAGGATCTCCACAGCAACGAGGAACCAGTTGTCAGAATCCCGAGACTCAAAAGAGCCGAATACATAGAGATTGGCTCATTGGCTGAGACCGGGAGTTATATGTCCGTGCATCCCCACAGAGAGACAAGACAAACGTAACGTTTTTCGCTAATAGTCACAGTATGTCGCATACCGAAGTTTTCATCCTCAACTACAACGGCGCCCACTTCCTGAGACCGTGCCTTTCGAGCCTTCTCAACGTCGATCTCGGCAATCATACGATGCATATCTCGGTCGTCGACAACTGTTCGCACGACAACTCCGCGTCGGTGGTCAGGCAGTTTGAAGGGGTTTCCTTCGTACAACTCGATAAGAATTTCGGCTTCTCAAAAGGCAACAACCTCGGAGTGTGGCACAGGCTTAACGCCCTAGCGCAAGCCGGACAGCGCGCTGACTTCGTCTGCTTTCTCAATAACGACACGATCGTTGAGAGAGACTGGCTGATTGCCGCGGTTGAGCGATTCGCGTCAGATCCAAAAATCGGCGTAGTGGGTTCTAAAGCCAATTTCTACGACCCGTTCGTTGAAATCGTGTTTCAGTGCGCGCCTATCTTTCGGCCACGAGAAACGGGAAGCCTCGACACGAGAGACCTTGGTGTCTTCGTTCGCCCTCTTCAACCATCGCGAAACGTACAACCCGATCCAAAGCGCTCCAAATGGGTCGATGGCTATCCGGCGGAGTCTTGTGGCGGACGGTGGCTGAAACCACAGGGAAGGGTCCTCATAGCGGTTCAGGAACCCACGACCTCGACGAGCTTAGCTTTGGTTTTTGAAAACAGAAACCTGAACGGCACCATTACCACAGTGAATGCTACCGTTGCTGGCCAAACCCATACCATTGAGATCCCGCACGGAGAATTCAGAGAGCTCATCTTAGAGGTCCCACCCGGCAGCGCGGAGGTGTTCACTCAAAACGCGGGCTCCTTTATTACCTCGAACTGGGAGGCAGGCGACGAGGGTACATTTGCAAGGGATACCGAATCCTTTCAGGAAGCGCGCGAGGTCGCCGCGATCTGCGGCGTCTCCATGTTTATGCGGGCCGAGCTATTCCGAAGTTTAAAGGGGTTTGACGAGGCGTTTTTCGCCTATTTTGAGGACACCGACCTATCGTTGCGGGCTCGACTAGCTGGGTATTCATGTTGGTACGAGCCCCGGTCACGCCTAAGGCACGTTCACTGCGGTAGCGGAGGTGAATTCTCGCCCTACTTTAACTTCAACGTGACCCACTCACACCTTCTCTTTACGGGCCGTTGGATGCGGGGAACGACTTTCCTTAAAAAGTTGCTCAACGTGTGCACCTGGGCATGGAGAGAACTCAAAGTATTTGAGACTGACTGTAACCTAGAGACGAAACCCAACCTTCGTTCAATCATTCGAATGCTGAAACACCCCATGCGATTGCCGATGCGACGCATCTTTCACGTGTCCCATGCTCGAAGCATCCGTGCGCTCAAGACGGACGAACTTATGGCATCACAGGGGTAACGGACGGTGCATTGGGGGATACCCCGAGCACACGAAGAGCTAGACAGAGGGCGACGTGCCGTGTCCACGCCCTCAGGGACATTCCCCTCAACTTGACCCACTAACTACCCGTACGCTATGCTGAAGTCCGGCGGAGCGGGGCCTGATAAATGAGTGAAATTGCTGTAGAAGTCTGCAATGTTTCAAAGACGTACAAGGTCTATGATCGCCCGTATCTCCGGATAGTCGAGGCGCTCACTCGCAACCGACGAAAGTTCCATTTCACCAGCACAGCGCTCAAAAACGTATCCTTCAAAATACCCAAAGGAACGGTTTTTGGTATCGTCGGCAAGAACGGCTCAGGAAAGAGCACCATTCTTCAGATCATCGCATCGGTTCTCCAACCGACCTCCGGGACGGTAAGAGTTTCCGGTCGAGTTTCAGCTTTGCTTGAGCTTGGCTCGGGATTCAACCCAGAGTTCACCGGTGTCGATAACGTATACCTCTACGGGTCCATTCTCGGCATGACCCGAGAGGAGATATCCCGAAAGCTTCCCGGAATCGCCTCGTTCGCGAACATAGGCGAGTACATCAACCTTCCCCTCAAGACGTACTCAAGTGGCATGGTTGTTCGCCTCGCATTTGCGACAGCCGTAGCTGTTGAGCCTGAGATACTCATTGTTGATGAGGCTCTCGCCGTTGGAGACGCCAATTTTCAACACGAGTGCATCCTCCGGATTCGTAAAATCATTCAAAGTGGTGCGACCGTAATCTTTGTGTCTCACGATCTGGCGACTGTAAAGATGTTGTGCCAACGGGCAGTTCTCCTCGAGAGAGGAGAACTCGTCGCTGAGGGCGATGCGGAGAGCGTCGCGAAGGAATACCACAGACGGCTCTTCAAAGAAGAGCTTGCGCGCGGAGAGCCCGCAAAGGGATCGGACTTCTCATCAGGCGAACGAACCCCTCGCGCCCATCGAACGGATAACCAATCACCGGATCTTAGTAAGGCAGAGATGCCTTCCATTTCTCACATGACGACTTTCGCTGAGCGCACCAACAGTAATCAGTTCGGCTCGGGGGAAGCGAAAATCTTGTACTGCGAGATCGTAGATCCTGGCGGCGCGGCGACCACCGCTATTGGATACGGGGAAACTATATCCATTCGAGTCTACGTTAAGTTCGACCGGTCCGTCGATTCCGCAATAGTCGGATTCGTTATGCGGAATAGCAAAGGCGTGGACATCATTACGTCGAACACACACATCGAGCACGCCAATCTTCAAAATGTTACAGCAGGAGAAGTGCGTGTGGTGAGCTTCTCATTTACGAACACTCTTAAAGACGACCACTACAGCATCAGCCCCGCGGTGTGTGACGAACAACACTTTCATCAAGCACGCCCATTTCATTGGGTCGACAACGCGGTGATCTTTCGCGCTGGGAAGCCCCGCGACACCATTGTCTACAGTGTGTTCTACCCCGAGAAATTGATCGTACAAAGTTCCACCCTCACGGAACTCCCCTCACCTGAACCTCAAGAGGCCGTTTCATGATAGGAGAACAAAAGTCATGGATCGGCCAGTGGCGCAAACGCCTGTCACACAGGTCGTTACTGATGCAATTTACGACGAGGGACTTCACGTCTCGGTACAAAGGCACCCATTTCGGACTCGTATGGAGCGTCCTGCTGCCCGTCCTCATGGTGGCTATGTATACCTTTGTCTTCGGCTTTGTGTTCAAGTCTCGCTGGGGAAGCGCGAATGAAAGCAAGGCGTTCTTCGGAACGGCGCTCTTCGCGGGACTAATTCCCTTTAATTTCTTTTGCGAGGTGGTAACCTCCTCGGCGACACTGATTCATGCCAATTCGAATCTCGTCAAAAGAGTCGTTTTTCCCCTTGAAATCCTACCACTCAGCCGCACACTCTCCAGCCTTGGACATGCGGCGATCAGCTTGGTCATTCTTTTAGTACTCGCGGGGTATCAAGGGCTCTTTTCGGTCACCTGGTTGTTCATTCCCCTCCTGGTCATTCCGTTCATCGCGTTCTGCCTAGGTCTATCATTTTTGATCGCGGCGCTCGCGGTGTTTGTGCGAGACATAACCCATATTTTAGGCACCCTTGTAAGCCTCTGCCTCTTTCTCTCCCCTATTTTTTACAGTATCGACGCGGTCCCTTCTTCTTTGAAACCCGTCATGCAACTTAATCCTCTGGCTATCATGGCTGAGCAGACACGCCGTTGTGTGGTGTTCGGAA
>JAIXQT010000089.1 GCA_027485595.1 Pseudomonadota bacterium
GGTCTCGCAACTATTCGATACCGCTACGGTATGGCTATGGTTGTTCATGTCAACAAAGTGAGAGAGCTCAACTTTACTATCCCGCTGAGTTCTTCCAAGTATTCCCAGCCTTATCTCATTAGAAGTTCTGGTTGGAGGCATGGGCAGGCTTCCCCGCGTCCGCGGAACGATCTCGTAGATGGTATTTTCTAAGAAGGCGCGATTTTGTCGTGGCATAGCCACTTTTCGCAAATGGACGCGAAAAGTTGTGCGAAAAGGTAGGGTGTTCTAGGGGGCAATGGGACGCGAAAAGTTGTGCGAAAAGGTAGGGTGTTCTAGGGGGCAAGTCTAGGGGGCAAGGGTTCCAGGGGGCAAGGCCAGCGTTGAACAAGCTCAATACCGGGGGCCCTTGAGTGCCGGTTGTCCGGTCCTAAAACCGCAAGAATTTCGTGGGCAATGATCTCGTAGATGGTATCTTGTAAGAAGGCGCGATTGGCTCGGGGCAGAGCCACTGTTGGCTAACAAACGGGGAAAGTTGTGGGGAAAAGTAAAAGGGGTTTCTAGGCTCTAGGGGGCAAAGATTTCATGAGGTAGAAGGCGAGAGGAGAGAGTGCGAATAGACGGGCTATCGCCCCCCTCCTGTACCAGGGCTCCCGCAGGACAAAGCTATCGCTACTCAATCCCCTTACCCATGTGCCTCGCAAGAAAATACTCGTTGTATCGGGGTGGAATGTAACGTTCGTATCCTGCGAGCGAATAATACTTCTTCTGTGTAGCACGAAAAACTTGAAGCATGTTGAAGGCTGCCACCGCATACTCTGAATGAACGTCCTGAGCGTTTGCCTCGCCTACGTCGCTCCTAAGGTCGTACACCTCATTGGGCGATCCATCATGTGATAGAACGTATTTTCTGTTTCCAACAATGACCGCATCTTGAATCCGAAATGCTCGCGAGGACGAAAAGAGGGGTCTTTCTACCATATGCTCGCAGAGATTCGTTCCTTGAGTGGAAAGTTCCTGTGGAATATTCAGCGTGCTAAGTATAGTAGGAGCAATGTCGATATGGCCAACCGGCTTGTGGATCGATGCGGGTCGAATGCAGCTCTCTGGTAACCCTGATATCATAAGCGGAACATTCATAACTTCCGCAGAAAGGGCCCCTGCATGGAGATAGCCATTGTGCTCGTAGAACTCTTCTCCGTGATCTCCCGTCACGACGATAATGGCATGTGGATCCCTCAGCAGCATGCTCGTAAATAGACGCGATACCAGGCCGTCGGCTCGGGTTAAAGAACTCTCATATTCACGTCTGACGCGCGAAGCCTCCGACCGTTTGAAGTAATACCCAGACATCTCCCGCCCCAATTCTCCTGAATACGGGAAGTGACTCCCGTAGAGAACAAAGAAGATGCCGAGAGAGGAAGACGGATCTTGCGTTGACAGCCAGTCATCAAAACGTCCGACATTCAACTCATCAAGCTTGAAAACGACGTCCTGCGGGTGCGGCTTGAGCCCAGACTGCTCGGCGATACGGCGCGAGAGATCCATCGCACCGCCATCGTTGGCGGGGTCGGAGTAATATTGAGCAATGCGAGCCCCCATGGCACCCCATCCTTCGACAAAAACGCTAAAATAGGCGGTGTGATAACCGTGATTTTGTAGGGCTGAAAGAAGGCCAAGCTCGGGCTTGAACTCGGGACGGAGGAACCTTTGAACGGGATAGCGCCCTGTCAGCATGGCAAAAGTAGACATCTCCGAGTCGCTCGCCTGTGCATAGGCACGAGGATATTCATTCCCTTGCTCAGCTAGACTCGCCAAAAAGGGCATGAGGGGGCGACCGTCAGCTTGTCGCGCGGTAATCATGTCGCGGCGAAGCGCTTCGATACTAATGATTAGTACGCTACGCCTGCTGATATGACTTGGAGTTATCGCTGCTCGTGTTACGGTAGTTGGATTGTACCAGTCATCCAATGACCCTATCTGATACCGGTGAAGTCCTGAAACGAGCGAAACTTCCGGTAGGGTTGCTACCAATGAGGGTATGGCAAATTGTGGCGTGGCTATCATAAGCGAGACTGCTATGACGAGGCCCAACGGCTTTGCAGGGTGCCATGCGAGATCATGGCAGCGAGCGAGTTCACGCATTATCGCAACGCTCCCCATACCCGCCAAGGCAACAAGAGACATGGCTAACACCGCGGCTAAAGGTTCAACGACCAAAACTGTATAGGGGTGAAACAGATACTGAAATAAGGATAAATCTTCTGTGGAGGGGAATCGTCCTGTGCGGATTCGAAAAGCCCATGCCGATACCAACAGTAAGTTGTACAGGGTAAGCATAAGATACCCGACTACGGGCACCCTAGTCCGCAAGACGCTAACAACCCAGAGCATCAGGTAAAACAACGACAGACTCACAGAGAGTGCTATCAATACGGCGGTGACCGAAACTCGCGGCGTGAATGGACCGAGCAAAGAGGCCAAGAGCCAGCCAATGAGATGAACAAGGATTATCCAACTCACGCTACCTCTCAACCGCCCGAGATGGCGAAGTGTGTTCACGTAGGGAATTTCCGAACAACAGACATCATTATGCTTTTAACGCTACACAGTCGGTTTCATAAGATCAACCTGGCTTTCCCCCTTGTTCCCAACTATTTCTCTCAGGGGTAGCGCACGAAGGAAAAATTTGCCAAACAGTAAGCGCGCATTCCATAAGGGCTCATTTAGAAGTCGGATACATGAGTGCATCCCGCCCTCTCAATCCATCAAAACACTTTTCCTTGACTCCTCAGGGTGGGTTCATGCATGGGGTGTTCTAGACACCCAATAAAGTGCGTTGTTCTAGTGGGTATGGGCCGCCGCGCACCTTCGTCCCGGCTCTCCTCTCAATCGAGGCTCGCGGGCTGCTGCCACCACTGTGGCGTGAGCACCACTACCTTTGGGCAGTCTCAGGGCGCTCTGGGGCCATCCTTTGAAAGGTCGTGGGGTAGGGAAGCTTGGAGTCGACCGTGACGGTACCCGGTATGATGAGGGTCCCCAGGAGACTCACGGCGTTTCGGTTATCTTCCACTGATGTTTTGCCGGCCATGAGCGTGGCGAGGTCCGTGGCATACTCTCGCACCCCATCCTCAAAAGCCTGTCGTGCGCCATCGGGGGTAATGAGCCCATGCTTGACGAGGTGGCCCATCAGTTCATTCCAATCCTTGCGATCCTGTGGGGAGAAGAAATGAAAGTTGTCTTCCCACAGGTGGTTAGATCCGTACATCTTGGGGAGAAATCTCTCAGAGGAGGGCCAGCGTTGGACAAGCTCAATACCGGGGGCTCTTGAGTGCCGATTATCCGGTCCTACAATCGCAAGAATTTCGTGGGCCTCGGTCATCGCATGTGGAGCCCCTGTGCCGATGGCGTATCGCTCAGTCGCTGTAAGGGTATGTGCTGGGTAGTAGGTAGTGAGGAGCGTTGTAAATCTCGCTGGGGCTTCTTCTCCGGGCCGATGCTCTTCTCCGATATGTCGTACGCCGAGAACTACCCGCTGGACGCCATGCCGGGTTGCCTCTTCCAGCATCTGCTCGAAAGCCGAAGAAAGCGGAGTCGCGGGGGAACAACCGGTTTGAGGCAGGGTCTTGCCCGTACTTGAAGTGCTCGGCACAGCTGAACCTCCCAATATTTCTCCGACGGCTCGCACAAGTTTCAACATGGTAGCTCCTTTCTCACTCCGTACAACTGGATACTAACGAACTTCATTGGGGAGCTCGGCACCGGGTGTAAGCCTCGGTTGGTCTCACGTGAGGTTGCTTTGCTACACCCGGTTGTTTCCGCGGCTGTTCGGGGGACACCGTTGTCCCCAGAGATTTCCCATCCCGCGAGTACACTGTTGTAGGTCGCGGGAAGACTCTACTGACTCCTATTTCGATAGGCAAATCCTTCACCTGAGGGGTATAAGAATAGAGGCATTATTTTTGTTTTTACAAATAGCTGTTGCCAGGAAGCGGTGCTGTGGCTGAGTGAGTAAGTTCGTGGATTGATGGCTCACGTTTCCTCAAAGTGATGAAGAATCATCTCCCTTTCTTACCGGCCACTAACTGGCCAAAGCACCGAGCGCAATGATGAAAAATGGACTACCCGGAAGCGGCTTCTATTTTGGACCGTACTGGTCGAGCTAGTTGCTTTGAGGAGCTCCAAGAGTTGGAGTCGGTGCCGCAGGTTGCTCCGCCGCAAGCACCCGCTGCGCCGGTCCAGCGAGCGCTGGATTTGGGCTCTGAGCAAACTCTTGAAGGGCGGGGAGCGCTACCGCGCGCGCCGAACGCATCTTTGTCCTCATAAGCGCGAGGGCGGCCTGCAGCCGGATCTCCGGGAGTGGGTCGTGGGAGAGTGCTCCCGCTAGCGGAGGGGCCGCGGGGCTTGCGGCGGGACCGTACTTTCCGATAGCGATAATGACCGACGCTCGAACGAGAGGGGAGGGGTTCATGATCTCTCCGACGAGCACGGGAAGAACCTCTCGCGTTACCTCTGTGAGGGATCGCTCTGGTCGAGGCAGGGCGGCTGTCACCGCCGCGGCGACAACAAGGGGTGATTCGCTTCGCATGAGGCGTTCAAGTTCACCCGATGTGAGGGTGCTCTCGGCGGAGAAGCCGCCGAGCGTTGTGATAGCGGCCGCTTGCACCTCGGGTGACGCGTCAAAAGCTAAAGCATGCAGGGTTGAGAAGAGTTCGCCCTGCAGCTGGGGGAATTGAGCCGATCGAAACGCGACGACCTGCCTGACGGCCGGTGAGGAGTCCCGTCCCGCCTCTATAAAGACATCTCTTACCACATCGTTCGGCTTTCCAATTGTTGAAACGATCTCTACGATCTTTTTTCGCGCCTCGGGATTCCCATCTCCGAATCTCTCGCGAAGCTCAGGCATCGCCCCCTCTCCAAGCGCGAGGAGCTCAACCCGTGCCTCGCTTTGGAGGAGTTGATCGTCGCTCAGGAGCCTATCGACGGCTCCGCGCGACTCGGGATGACGGGGCAACAGCGAGAGTTTCGCGCAGGCTGAGATCGACATGATCGCCGCGATCACACAGGCGCTCATGATGGTGATTCGACGGCGAAGCATACGGTTTGATACAGCCATGAATGCCCTACGCCACGTCAGGTGAGAATCCACGCCGCATCGTATTCTCTGTCACGACGCGTGGCTCCATGAACTGTACAAGGTAGTCGGGTCCTCCGGCCTTGGATCCTATTCCCGACATGAGGAATCCTCCGAACGGTTGTCGACCCACGAGCGCTCCGGTGATACCTCTGTTGATGTAGAGATTTCCAACACGGAACTCCTCCTTGGCTTTCTGTAGGTTTTGAGGATGGCGAGAATACACACCACCGGTGAGGGCATATTCGGAAGATGTCGCCATCTCAAGGGCGTGATCGAAATCTCGAGCTCGCGCGCACGCTACAACTGGTCCGAAGATCTCATCGGTCCAGATTGCGTGAGTAGAGGGCACGTCTCGGAAGATCGTTGGCGGAATGAAGTTTCCACGCTGAGAGAGTTCCGTTGGCACCTTCGCTTGAGCGAGAAGGGTAAGCTGCTCGGAAGCTGACCTGATGGTAGAGGTGATCCGCTCGTAGGCCTCGCCGTCTACAACCGGTCCGAGGAAGCTTGATGGATCGCTCGCGTTTCCAACGATGAGATCCTGGGTTGCCGCCGCGAGGCGTTCGATAAACGGCTCGTAGGCGTCTCCCACAACGATCAGGCGTGAGCACGCGGAGCACTTCTGTCCCGCGAAGCCGAACGCTGAGGAGAGTACCCCACGAATCGCATCGTCAAAATCAGCGTCCTCATCGACGATGATTGCGTTCTTACCTCCGAGCTCAGCGACGACCTTTTTAATCATACGCTGCCCAGCGGGAACCTTAGAGGCCGATTCAACTATCGAAAGTCCGACTGGGCGAGAGCCGGTGAAGACGATCATCGCGACCTCAGGATGTCCTGTGAGGTAGGGACCTACGTCCTCTCCCTTTGCGGGAAGGAAGGCGAACGCCTCTTTCGGCACTCCCGCCTCGAGAATGATCCGTGCAAGTTGGTAGCCGATCAGACTTGACTGCTCTGCGGGTTTCAAAATTACGGTGTTCCCTGTCACGAGCGCGGCGACGGACATTCCACACGCGATAGCGAGCGGGAAGTTCCATGGTGCGATGACAACGGTGACCCCTCGAGGTTGGTAGAGGTAGTGGTTCTCCTCTCCCATGACCTGCTCGGTGAGGCGAGGTGGAGCGAGGCGGCGCATTTCGGCAGCGTAGTAGTCGCAGAAATCGATCGCCTCAGCGACATCGGCGTCCGCCTCACGCCACGTCTTACCAACCTCACGAATAAGGAGTGCGGTGAGAAGGCTCTTGCGCTCCCGCATAAGCGCGGCCATGCGGTTTAACGTCGTCGCTCTATGCTCCGCTGAGGTAGTCCGCCACGAGCGTAGCCCCTCCGTGCAGGCCGCGACAGCCCTCTCTGCCACCTTGATATCCCCGAACTCAACAACGCCAATGGTTGCGCTCTGGTCGCTTGGGTCCGTTCGAGAGAGGGTTTCCGCGCCTCGGAGCTCCTCTCCGTTGATGATCGGCCGCGCGTAGATGGCGCTTCGTGCGATGAGGCTCTCGAGCTCTTGCAGGCCGTTGTGAATGGAGTGCCGATTTTTCTCCTCGCTAAAATCGAGGAGAGGTTCGTTTTTGAAGGGTGTTTGACGCGTCATGGTGTAGTCCTCGTGCTATGAAAATCTTTTACTGTGAAAGTGTCGAAGGTTCGTTGTCGGGGGTAGGAACAGAGGGCGCAGGGTGCGTTGGCGCGCTTGATGATAGCGCACAATCCTCCGGCTGGAGGTGAGGCTCTTTCAAAAGGATGGATACCTCATCCTCATCGAAAAATGTGTGCCTCAGGAACGACTCGTTTGAGGTGTTCTCAAGGAGTCTTCTGACGAGGTACCCCATTCCTGGTAGCAGCTCCCCGAGTGGAACGTACATCCGAACGAGGTAGTCCCGTTTCATGAAGGCGTTGGCGATAGGCTCCGCCATTCCGTAGAGCACCTGGAGCTCGAAATCCTTTTGAGAGAGTCCGATAGATTCGGCGTAGCAACAGGCGTGCGAGAGTGAGCGGATGTTGTGCGACCCAAAGGCGGGTAAGCACACCTCGTGGTTGTCGAGGAGTTTACGCGAGAGGTGCTCGTAGTGCGCGTCTGAGGACTCCTTTCTGGTCCAGAGTGGGAACTCCCAGTCGTTCTGTCCGCTCACCACGCGCTCGTAGTCCCAGTAAGCGCCCTTGACCAGTCGTATCGCGATGGGAGTGCCACGCTCTCGCGCGAACGCGAGCATCTCATCCACTCGGGCCTCGGAGCTCTTCGAGTATGCTTGGATGACGATGCCTGGGTAGGGGAGGTCGCGAAACTCTTGAGAGCCGAATACTCGTTTAAACGCCTCGTAGATGATCGAGTTGTTCCCAGAGTCCTCCGCGTCGACGTATAGTAACGCGCCATGGTGTCTCACCCGTCGAGCTATCTCTGTCAAGCGCTCGCTCAGCACCGCGACACTTCGATCGAAGTTAAGAACGCTCGTTTGTGAGTAGAGAGCTGATAGCTTAACGGATACGCACACAGGACTCTCTTCACCTGGATGACCCTCGATAATCGGTTTTCCCTCTTTCCATGTTGGAATCGTTGTACCGAGAGTTTCGATCGCATCGAGGTAGCGGTTCTGATACTCCTTCGCCTCCTTCTCGCATACACAGAACTCTCCAAGGAGGTCCACGGTAAAGGAGTAGCGTTCGCGGCGCAGTCGTTGCAGGACAGGGAGCGCGGAGGTTGGCGACTCGCCGGCGATAAACATGCTCGCCATCTGTCTCACCCCCTGACGTACCATTCCCGCAGCTACGTGCGCGAGGAGCGGATTCTCGCAGAGGCTGATGAGCCACCCGAGGGAGGGGTGGATCTTGTTTGCTGGTGGGATGAGATATTCTCGCACGTGCTCAGCTATCGCGGTATTCGACTTCAACGTTGGAAGGACGTCGACAAGCCGAAAGAGATTGACCTTGAAGTCCCGCTGCCTCATGGACCATCGCATCAAAAGTGAGTTTAGGTAGCGAGGGTCAAGTAGTGAGGGCTCTGTGTTCCCAAGATCCGCGAAGATGCGACGGCCCATATCAAGGATCTTTGTGTTGAGGAGAGGATCAAGCGTCATCGAGGTGTCCGGACGAAAAATGTGTGTAAGCAGAGACGGTTGGGCATTCTCTTCCCACGAGATGAGATAAGATTACTTAGAACGCGCACCCAGGAAAAGATACATTTCGTCTCCTCGGGGTCGCCTTATGACGCAACTTCTCACCGGTATCTTCGATAGCAGGATGTTTGTGGGGGAACATCTATGAGGTCGACAATAACGCAACTCTCTCCAGCGACCGCGAGCGCGGGGATCGGGGATATGCTGACGAGTAAATCCGCCCCTGAGGCAGGGAGCTGGAAGGATATCGTTGCGCAGGTATCTCACTATCTCTCTGCCTCGAGCGCAAAAGCCACCAGTTCCCCCGCCTCCTTAGGTCAGCTTACGGGACTCCTGCGCCTTCAGATAGATGTGACGCGATATCAACTTCGTGTAGAGGTTGTCTCCAAGATAGCTGAGAGCGCCGTTGTTTCTCTCCGAAAACTCCAGCAGGCTCAGTGAGGCAGGTATGATTCGAGGGGAGCTCCTACACGCCAAGCGGTCGCACGCGGCTGGAGAGTACGAGCGAGAGGTCTCGGCGCTCGGCAAGACTCGGGCCCGTGACGTGCAAGCTCAGGCGCGGGTACGAAACCATGAAGACCGATTTTGGCGAGAGATAGCACGTGCCTCAAAAGCCTCTAGAAAAACGGGGGTAGGCCCCGGTGGCGAGTGTGTTGCTGCGCTACATCGAGCGCTGGCGGCTCACCACGCGCTCTCCCACGCAAAGGGCGCGCAGCGATGCCTCTCGAATGAGGTTCAAACCCAGGTCGCTCGGGTGGTCAGGGCCAAGTATGTCCTTTCAGCGTTTGAGCGGATGAGCACCAAGGAGCGTCTCCGCCGCGCGCATACACTCGCTGAGCGCGGTGCTGAGGAGATCGACCAGGTTGCCTCACTACGGCGAGTGATGGCAACTCCTACACGCACGCAACCGGGGCGTCGCGTAGAACCGGGACCCGACATAGAGAACGCTGCGGTGATGACTTACGCGCCGGCGCTTTTTCAACAACCTCTGGCCCCTGAGGTGGCACCTCTGCGGGAGGCCCCTCCCAGGATAGACGTGAACGCAGCGACCCCGCTCACGCGGAGTTATGTCGATGTCGCGCCCGGCGTTGTGGTTACGGGTGTGGATACCGAGGTAAAGGACGAGGGGATGGCGTTGAGGGTACGCGCGGAGAGCTCTGGAACGCCAATCTCGTGTCACCTTGCACCCACAGCATCGGGTGGCGTTGGCATCGTGGTTGAAACAGCTCAGCCCAGCCTTGTCGGCGCGCTCGAGCGAGAGCGTCGCGATCTGGCGCGGAAGCTCTCGGATATGGGGATCGCGATAAGCAGATTTGAGGTCCGTCCGGAGTCAACGACACAGGGGGGGCTGTTCCAATTACCTCGACGAGCGCGTCGCCCACGGGAGGATGATGATGACACCGTTATCGCCTGAGGTGCTCCTTATAGTCTCACTCGGCCTCGGATTAGTGCCACTCCTGGTTGCTACTGGGACGTGTTACCTCAAGTTTTCAATCGTGTTGAGCCTCTTGCGAAGTGGTTTCGGAACCCAACAAGCGCCGAGCTCTTCGCTCGTTATTGCGCTCTCGATGGTGATGTCGCTCTGCGTCATGCAGCCGGTGATCGAGCAAACACGTTCCGCTGTCGGACAGATGAAGATTCCGGACTCCCGCAACGGCACTTTTGGTGAACTGTTCACAAGAACCGAGGAGGTCGTCGCTCCGTGGCGAGGGTTCCTTCTTGAGCACAGTGGAGAGCGGGAACTCAAAACCTTTCAGCTCCTTTCGAGCTCCGGAGAAGGGGCGGTTCCATCTGATAAGGTATCGCTCTCAACCGCGATGGCGGCGTTCGTGCTCTCGGAGATAAAGAAAGGTTTTCTCATCGCTTTTATACTGCTGATACCGTTTTTCGTGATCGATCTGATAGTAGGGAATCTTCTAGTCGCGCTTGGGCTGACGATGATGAGCCCGAGCACGGTGAGTCTCCCACTCAAGATTCTACTTTTTGTCTCAACGGATGGGTGGCTCTTGCTAGCCAAGGGACTCATCGCTTCATATCGGTGAGGAGCGGATGCACAATCTTCTGAGTGATAGTCTCATGATCATCATGTGCGTCGCGGGTGTCCCGATGGTCGCTATCGCCTTCACGACGGGGTGTCTCGCGGTAGTTCAGGCGGCGACACAGATCCAGGAGCAGAGCGTCGCTCACCTCGTGCGCCTTGTAACTTTTATAGCTCTTGTTGTCGTGGCCGGCCGATGGGCGGGAGATGAGGTGTGCGCGCTCTTCGAGCGAACCGTACGGGCGGTCGAAACGATCGGTCGGAGGGGGTTGTGAGCGCCGCCGTGTTTGATCTCCCCCACGCGGCCCTCGCGATGAGGTGTTTGGGGTGCGTCATCTCCCTGCCGCTTGGGGAAACACTGAACGTTTTTCCACGCTTCTTTCTCGCGGTGGGGCTGAGCCTCCTCATCTTCCCGCGCGTAGGGGTTGTGGAGGAGCTTTCATCTTTCGCTCTACTCACAGAGTTCGTTATCGGATTTGTGCTTGGAGCGCCTCTTCGATTCGTCACTGATGTATGTGAGATGATCGGAGAGCTGATCGATACCGCTCGGGGGCAGATGGTCTCCGCCGTGTTAGATCCGTTGCATGGACATGGCAGCTCTGACCTGGCGAGCTTAGCGAAGATCGCCAGTGTAGTTGTGGCACTGATGTGTGGGGCTGTTGAAGTCGTGGTGCTTACGCTTGCTCGGAGTCTTGAGGTTCTTCCCCTCGGCTCGCCGGCGCATTACCCCTCGTTGATGTACGGTGTGGCTCGGAGCGCGGCTTTTCTAATTGGGGAGGGGATGCGTATGTGCGCGGTGTGGGTTGGCGCCTTTCTCTTGATCGATATCGTGAGTTCGATCCTTTCTCGAGTGGTAACTGGACTGACGTTTACCCAAACTGCCGCCATCCTCAAGATGCTGGTCGTTTTTCTGCTTCTGTTGGTGTTCGTTACGCATGGAGGGCGCCTCTCGTTGGGCGGGTTCTCCCATGTCGTAGCGCCGTGGGAGTGGGGAGGGGCTCTCTCCCTGCCGACGGACGCATTGGCGGGTCAGCCAGAGCCAATCCTTCGATAAGGGGGAATATCGTGACCGAAAAACGCTTCCCACCCTCCGTTACGAGGCTCATCAAGGCTCGCCGAGAGGGAAAAACAGTGAAAAGTCGCCTGGTTATCGTTTGTGCTGGGTGGATTGGCTTCTTTCTTTTTTTCCTTCTAACACGTCCTTGGGTGCGGTTTGGAACCTTGATACAATGGTTTACGTTCAAGGTTTTAAGCCCCGTCCTGGCCCTTAAGTACTCTGCCCTGTTCACAGCAGCATTACTTCTCATGAGTATCGGGTCAGTGGCTGTGGCGAGCGTTCTTGCGAGTCTTTTCCAAACAAAGGGACTCGTTACCCCGAAACAGATCGTTCCCGATCTCATGCGGCTTCAGCCGATGGGTTTCGTGAATCGTGTCCGCGAAGGTCTTATCGACGCGGCCATCGGTTTGATTCGAGGGGCGGTGATCATCGCGCTGATGGTTCCACTTCTCGGTTCGTATCTTTGGAACGCTTCGGCTCTGTTTCGTGCTCCCGGAGAGTGGATGATTTCCGGGATCGCTGAGTACCTTCTTCATGCGCTTGAGCGGGGAGTCGGTGGTCTGGTGGTTATCGGAGGATGCGCGTATTGCCTTGTGTGGAGGCGGTTTATCCGGCAACACCGGATGAGCTTCGAAGAGGTTCGAGAGGAATACAAAGAGAGTGAGGGGGACCCTCATCTCCGCGCGGCTCGACGGCATGAACATCAGGCGATGGTGATGGCGGAGATTGAGAGACGAGTGAGGAGCTCGAAAGTTCTCGTGATACAGAGAAGGCCAACAAGCCCGGGAGGGCAGGGCAGGTCTTGATTTTGAATGTAAGGAAGCGATGGGGTCTGAAGTAGGAGATGTTCGAGGAAAGAAGCTGCGATTTGAGAGCAGCTCGTACTCGTCAATGTCCGATCTCGCGACGCAGCTCGCTGATTCGATCGGGAGACAGCTCGGATGTGATGAGGTCCTCGTCACGATTGGGCGAAACGACCGTCTCCATGCTGGTCACTTTTCGCAGGGGGGCGAAACCTTAGCGGAGAACCCCATTTTTGAGGTGGTTAATGGAGCGGCGGCTTTTCGAGGGCAGTCGTGGTCACTTCCCTTCGTTGTGAAGGATCTTCAGCGCGCCAGGGTTCCAAATGACCTCGCGCTCGAACTCGCCGTGCGAAAAGTTCGTTCCTATGGTGCGTTTCCTTTGATGGATCAGGGGCGTCTTCTGGGGATTGTTGAGTGCTACTTTACTCGGTCGTATCACCGATGGCATCCCGAGGAGGTCGTGGCGTTTGAGGATCTTTCGCACGCACTCTCCGCCGTTGACGCGGCGGGCGTTCCGGCGACCGGTCGCCGAAGCTACATCACGAGCGAGGAGTCGCGTAGTCAGTACTCGCGAATGGCGCAGTACGGAAACATCCTGATTATTATCACCGACGCCCAGTTTGGTATCACGGAGGTGTTTGGGGACGCCGAATCGATGCTCGGTATCTCGGCCGCGGAGATGAAGAATAATACTCGCATCTGGGAGCGGATTATCGATCCCCGCGACCAATCGGCGTTACATCGAAGGATTCTTCGTCTCCGTCTGGAGCGTGGAGAGTTGCGCGAGGAGGTTCGAGCGGTTCACCAAAAGACCGGCGCCGTGCGGTGGGTCATGTTACGGGCCGTTCCTCAGTTTTCGACGAACGGAGGATTCCTTGGATGGGAGGGGTTCGGTATCGATATCACCGATCGTCGAGGTGTTCAGGACGCGCTCGCGTCACAGAACGCTCGGGTTGAGGCCCTTTTTGAGGTCGCTCGAGCGCTGCAGGGCCAAACTGACCCAGCGCTGGTGGTCCTCAGGGGATTGCGCGCCTTGCTGAACGCGACAGGATCCGCGAGTGGATACGGGTGTTTCTATCACCGAGAAACCGACGAGGTCGAGCTTATCGCGGTGCATGGACTCTCCGAGAATTACATCAACAACATGGACGCCGTGTTGCGTGGCCCGAGCCTCCTGCGAGAAACGATAGCGTCAAAGAAGGGGGTGATGATTGGAGATATACAGCAGCACCCGCGCGCGCACACATCGGTCGCTAAGATAGAAAACCTGAGATCATCTATCCTCATGCCGCTCATCGCGGATGATGAGGTATACGGAGTTATGGTGGTGTTCACCCGCGAACGGGACTCCTATACACCACATGATTTTGAACTTGTCTCCGCGGCTGCGACCCAGGTAGCTCTCGCGGTTCGACAGACCTACCTCTTTGACGCTGAGCGACAGCAAAGCCAAACGTTGAGTGCGCTCTATCGAATCAGTCACGAGCTTGCTAAATATCGCACCCCTCGAGAGATCGCGGAGCACGCGTTCCCGATCCTTCAACAGGAGTTTGCCCTCCGTCGTGGGTGGTTTGGAGTAACGAATGAGCAGGGAACCCACATCGTTGGTAAAGCTGGATTCGGTACGGGCGTGCGTCGCAAGCTGCAAGAGGTGCAGATAGAGTTGAGCCTTCAACACGACTTTCTTGATGAGGCCATCAAGACGCAGCGTCCCGTTGTCGTGCCGGCGGGTGCCACCATGGAGTGCTCAGGGCTGCAGAGGATCGTTGCGCTCCTGAAACTTGAGACCTTCGTTATCGTTCCTCTCGTATCGCTCGGACAGGTCATCGGGGTGTTGGTGGTAGAGCCGGCTATCCAACACCTGGTGACGAAAGACGCTCGCCTCCACCTCCTCTCCAGCATGGCGAACGAGATGGCTCAGGTACTGCTGGCGCGACGGTTTGAGTCCCGCATGGCGGAGGGCCTTAAGATGCGAATGGCCGGACTCCTCGCGTCCGGTGTCGCACATAATTTCAACAACATGTTGCAGGCTATTTTGGGACAGGTGGCGTTGCTTGAGATGCAGCTTCCAAAGGGAGCCCCGGCGCTTGATTCCGCTCGCATGATTACTGACGCAGCTAAGCGTGGCGCCTCGCTGGTATCGCAATTGATTAACTTTGCCAGTCAGGGGCAGGGGACCCGGCAACGGCTGAGCGTCAATAAACTTATTCTCGATGCGCAAGAGCTCTATCGAAGCTTGCTCGGCAAGCGAGTCGAATTCAATTTGAAACCATGCGCTGACTGTCCTGACGCAATCCTTGATCCGAGCCAGATTCAGCAGGTCGTTACAAACCTTTTGATGAATGCCAAGGAAGCGATCGAAGGAAAGGGCGACGGCATGGTAACCATAACGGTGAGTCGTGTTCGGTTACGTTCCGCTGAGGTCGATCCGGAGCTGGCTCCGGGTGTTTATGTGAGGATCGACGTAAAGGATAACGGGCTTGGTATGAACGCTGAGCAACAGCTTCGTTGCTTCGAGCCGTTCTACACGACAAAGAACGTCGATCCTGGAACCGGGGTTGGATTGAGTGGTTCGGGGCTTGGACTCTCCGCCGCGTACTCTATTGTCAAACAGCACAGTGGCTTGATTACCGTTTCGTCAGAGGTTGGGGAGGGATCGACCTTTAGCATCTACCTTCCACTTCGAATGCCCGAAGACAAGGTAGTTCCTGTCGCGCAACACGGGGGACCTCGGAGCGTCATGAAGGGAGGGATTCTCCTGTTTGGATTGGAGACCGGTTCACAGCCATTCACAGCGTCGCTCCTTGAATCGGTGGGCTATCGATCCCGGGCGGTTTTTGACCTTCATCAAGCGCGCGAGGTGCTAGAGCGAGACTCATCGAACTGGAATTGTGTCTTCGTGGACCTCGATGTCGTTGGCGAAGGTATTCTTGAGGAGTGCAAGCAACTTTGGGAGAGATTCCCCGATATCGGTATCGTGACGTTGAGTGCCGCGCCTCGAGACGTTGTTGCGCATCCGATATCTGAGCGTGAGGGGGCTCTTGAGAAGCCTCTCGGGGTTTGGAGTGTGCAGGCCGTGCTCCAGAGGCTCAAAGGCTCATCGACGTCCTGATAGGGGGCCTCCCAAACACGCTGGTGGGACCACCCCGGGAGGGCTTATGGCATGCAACGAGGTATTTCAGGCATTCGCGCTCGGTTTTCCGCACGGTGAAACGACCGCTCCCGTGTTGGTTGCGCGGGGCGAGTTCGATGTAGCCGGTCATATGGTGGCGGTAGCGAAAAGGTACGGCATTCCTGTCGTAGAGCGGCCGGAAATGTGCTCCCTCCTCTCCGATGTCGAGGTTGGGGCTTCCATTCCTGAGGCCCTGTTTAAAGCCGCCGCGGCGCTCCTTGTGGAGATAGGAGTGTTAGGGCAGAAGCTCTGACCGAAGTCGTTTGACCTCTCCGCGGTCGTGTCATACCCTTGCGGAGCCATGAAAGTTCTCCTGATCGCTGATAGTCCTGACTTTGATAGCGCGTATATCGCCCGTCACGCGACAAGCGTTGATTCTATCATTGTAACCGATGGCGCGTTGAACAAACTACCTCCGTCGGTGACACCGCATATTGTGTGCGGGGACTTTGACGCGCTCGTTGTGCCAGATGCGCGGGCTCGCTACGTTCAGACCGAATTTGTGACGCTCCTCGATCAAAATCAAAATGATCTCGAAAAGGCTATCCAGCTGGCTCTTGCACGAGGCGCTACGGATATTACGATAGCCTCCGCGTTCGGTGGTCGCATGGATATCTCGGTCGCTAATCTTTCGGTGCTCATCAGGCATCACACAACGTGCGCTCTCTCGATGATTCACGGAACGATGATGAGCCGTGTTCTCTCAGATAGGGGACAGGGGAGCGATGAGATAATCTTTGATGCTCGTCCCGGCGCGCCACTCTCATGTATTCCGTTGGATGGGGACGCGGTCGTGACTATCTCGAACGTGCGGTGGCCTCTTCAGGCAGATGTCCTTCGCTCGGGCTCTCACGGTGTTGGTAATCACGCCCTCGGCGGCCCGGTGTCGGTCAGGGTTCATCGCGGTCTCGTCGTGGTTGGGTACGAGATACCTTGCGTCTAGCTGATTCTCGAAGCATGTACTCCCCAGAAACGAACAGCCATAGCGTGGTTCCAATAAATCGTTAATAGAAATAACTTTTGGAAAGCCGTGCCCGTGGACAGTGTCGGCTGCTCATCCTCACGCGAAGGTGCTCGTAAAGGCGCACATTATCTAAGCTGCACGCGAGCTCGTTCTATCGCGTGCTAGCCCTTCGGGGCCCCGCTGGTTGCGGACGTTGTTTCTGTGGGAGGGCCTTTATCTGTTCCAGTGTTTTGCAGTAGGTCTGGCGAGAGTGCTTGATGCACTGCTCCGCATAGTTTTCCTGATCCGATGGGTGTCTCAGGTCGATAGTTCTCCCCGAAAAGGAATCCTGCACATGACCGTCGATGCTCATCTTAAGATAGAATTCCCGAAGGGGAAGGTTCTGGAGGTCCTCGTCACCAAAGATTGGTTTGAACTCCTGGGCCATGATCGCGGCGTCGTCGGCGCCAACTCGAAATGAGAGTAGGTTCGCGACGTTTCCAAATACGGTCTTTCGGACGGGGCCGGGTAATTGCCCGAGATATTGGTTCGCGAAGGTGAGTGATAGGTTGTATTTGCGGGACTCGCTTAAGATCTCGGTAAACGACTCTGTCGCGAAGTTTTGGAACTCATCGACGTAGAGGAAGAAGTCCTTTCGGCTATCGGCCGGCATATCGGCGCGAGACATCGCCGCCTCATAAATCTTCCAGATAAGAAGTGTTCCAAGCAGGGTCGCGTTCTCCGAACCGAGAACCCCCTTTGAAATCTTGATCAGCACGATCTTCCCCGAATCCATTAATGATCGGAAATTGAAGGCGTTTTCCGATTGCCCCAAAATATTGCGGAGGTTCTCAGAAGCAAGGAGCTCGTCGAGACGATTGAGCAATCTCGATATTGGGCCCTCCTGAAACTCCTGTCGTCGGGCCACGAAGTCACGGAGCCAGAACCGCTTCACCGACTCATCACTCGCCCTGCGCACTATCTCTCCTCGAAACTGTTCGTCCGCCAACATGCGGCGAAGGCTCAAGATGTTGGAGCCTGGCACCGCGAGGAGCCCTAGCATCGCGTACCGAAGGACGTGGTCCATCTTCTCGGACCAATCAGAGCCGAACACTCGCTTAAAGGCGTCGAGGAAGCTCAGCGCTACGCGCACCCGGAGCTCCGGACGCACCGGGTCCATTGGGTTAAAGCTCGGTGGGAAATTGACGTCTGATGGATCGAAGATCACAACGTCTTTTGCGCGGTGTTGCGGCACGAGCTTCATAATGTCGTCGATCAGATCTCCGTGCGGGTCTATGACCGCGCATCCGAGCCCCCGCTCCATATCATTCTTGACCAGGAGCTGGAGAAGGCACGATTTGCCGCTTCCCGATTTGCCGACGACGTACAGGTGTCGACGACGATCGAAGGTCTTGATGCCGAACTTGGTGGAGAGATCTCGATAGTTGACGGTGCCAAACGTGCAGATGTCCGGATCGGTGATCGCTGTTGGAAGATTGCGGGGCGGCGGACCCTTTCGAGATACCACCATCGCCGTGTTGGGAAGGGTCGCCAGCATTGGCACGTGGTACAACGTGGTCAACTCAACCGAGGAGAGTAGGAAGGGCTTATGAAATTGTCTCTGTATCAGTCGAGAGATGAAGCTCTTACTTGAGTCGAGCTTGCCAAGGACTAAACGATTTTCGTCCTGCGTGTTGACTGCTTTAAGGGCGTTGCCGATCGTTGTGACGTTGGTTGAGAGGCGAGAGACTATCGCGTTCTTCTCGTTTTTTGAGGCGTTAGCGGCCAGTTCTGTGAAGCTCGCCAGTCGTATCGTTACTGAGGTCAAATTGCTTGTGCACTTTTCCTTAATCAGAGCGGCGCTGTTGGTGGCGAGGTCCTTTTTGAGTAAGGTTCGTGCGCGGAACTTTCGGAGAAAGTTCTCCTCGGCGCGCTTGAGGGCAAGCTTGAAGTGAAGGGGCGCGGTGTCTCGTAACGGTTGCACCACGACCTGATACAGGAAGCGATCCTGCTCCGCGATCTGAGAGAGGGGGGTCACGATGGGGGCCATCGAATCTGTCGCTATGGCCTTGTAATTTTTTAGGGGATAGATGTCTGGACGCCACAGCTTCATCTCAGCGCCAACCACAAGGGTATTCGGTCGAATCGTCTGCGTGTAATCCTCGACATCACGCACCTCGGCGTCAGGCATCCAGGAGTAGACCCCCGTCGAGAGGATGTCGAGCATGGTCTCGCTTCCGGCCATGCACACGTACACCATTTTGTTGGTCGCGTAGAACTCGAACGCAAACGGCTCCCAGATGCTCTCGATGATGTCATCTATCTGGTGCAAGAACTGCCGAGCGGGAACAACATCCCACATAGTGTCCATAACAGCGGCCACGTCGTTTGGGCCTCGTCTCGGGATATGAACACACACTACACGCATCGGTCTTGTTGTCTCTTACTAGTACCGTTTCACCGCTATCATAGTAGCCTCGGACGGCTCCTTACTGAAGAGGCTCAACGTGTATATGACGGTATTTCCGACTTTAAACCTAACAGGGTGGTGAAAAATAATTTCCTGTTGCGCATTTCGATGGTTTGGCTCCAGCCTCGTTGGAGCCAACGAAAAAATCCTCAACGTATCTCAGTGGATACGCCTCCGGTTTTTTCGTCGTCTCCGCCTCGTTTCGCCGAGACC
>JAIXQT010000013.1 GCA_027485595.1 Pseudomonadota bacterium
ACGATAGATCGATAGGTGAAAAAGGTCTTGGAAAGCGTCACTGGTCGCTCAGAGCGCCTCATATCAGCAACGTAGGGCCACGTTGAGCGGAGCCCAGAGTGAGCTGTATGCGAATAGTCACGAGTCATGATACCCCGCACGCTTCTCTGGTGCCCGTGTCCTCCGGCGAGGCGTGTATACCTACGCCGGGTTCCCATCCACAAGAGGTGAGATCCTTTCACGGTCTCGCCTTGGAGGCGGCGAAAAAATTCCGCTCATTTTTCAAAGATGCCTCAGGGCGTGAGCCTCGTGCCGAGTTGCTTCTGACCGCTGACCAGGAGCGTTTGGTAAGCGAGTGGCTCGGAGGTCCGGAGGGGAGGCAAAGGGTTCAACGAGTCAGCGACCGAGTCATTTCGTTTTTGTGCTCCTCGATTGGACATGGGCACCCGGGACATGACAAACGTCATGTGCTCTTCAAGGATCCGATCGCCGGTCTTCGCCTCGCGCTGGAGGAGGAGCTGTCTCCGTGCCAGGAGCTCTTCATCCTTCCGTCCCTTCTTCATGATGTGGGGAGGCTTTATGAACCAACGCTTTTCTTAAAACCACAAAGTGGGGCGCTCGGTATTGATCATGCGGCGTTGGGCTTTTTTGTTACGCGCCAGCTCATCGGCGATGAATTCGATACCGATAGCGGCTCTGTAGAGCTTCGAATAGCGCTCGCGAACCTTCGAAACGAGATCCTTAATGCCGTGCTTGATCATCAAACAGGGGACTCCCAAAGGAGCTTTATTGCGCAGGCGGTTCAACGGGCCGACCGAGAGCAGCTTGTCGGATACGAGATGCTGCATCGTTCTCTCGCGTTTGATACCGGATTTTTCGGCCTGCAGATGAGGGGAGCGCTCCTGCCAGAGCGATGCCACACGCTGCCACTCCCAGGATATCCTGATGACACGCACCTCTTTCATCACATCGAATTCTATATTCGCAACCTCTATCCGAGTATCGGAAGTAGGGCTAACGAGCACAGTGACAGGGGAAAGATTGAGAGTGGCCGCTTCCTGTGGCTTGCGTCCTCACCGGTTATGCGGGCTCAGATATTTGCCCCCGAGATTGCTCGTGACATGGGTAGGGAGCCTTCTTCTGGACACTTCAAGAAGCCGTTGGAGCTCCGCATTTGGAATGCGATTAAGGATTATGCCTCAAATGAGGTGTTACAGGAGTTGACGGTTCTTCGGGGAGGGCGGTCGCTTCGTGAGCTCGCTCTCGCGTTCGTACATCCGTCGCATGCCACGCGGAGTGATGCTTCGGGATACGAGAATTGGGGGCGTATCGTGACGGCGCTTGACGCCTTGCAGCCGCTTGAGAAGAGACGGATGGGAGATGGTTTGTCGTATGGCCTGAAGTTGGGGGCAGAGGTTGAGCGGGCAGATAGAGAGATCGTTGCCTCAGCTATCGCTCGCTTCGGTGGCGAGCCCGCGTCGGTGTTAGGCAAAGTGGCGCGTCTCGTGCGAGATCTTCCTGCGTAGACGGCTTGCGTGATCGATACGAGGTAGCGTCGTGTGACGGGTTGCCCGACGCCACAACGGTGCTCCTGCATATTTCCTGGGGGACGTGTTCGAGCGGCCCGTTGAGGAAGCGCGTAGTTCGAGAAGTGACGTCGAGAGGTAAAAAGGAAGGGAGGAAGAAGATCGACGTAACCGTAGTAAAAACCACGCAAAGGAATCCCGACGAGACATATTCACAAGGAATAGAGGTCTCGTCGGGAAATCCAAGTCTACATCGAAGGCTGGTTTAGTAGCCGTAGACGTAGGGACCACATCCACCGGGACGCATGGAGGCGGAGCTACGAGAGTAGGAACTGTTGTTCACTCGAGTGCCCAGCTTTCCGTTGACAGCACCGATCCCAAGGGTAAGGACTCCAGCGCCCTGTGCGAGGTTACCCACGCCAGATGCGACCTGGTTGAATCCTTCTACCTTCGAGAGGCGGTTGGTCGTTACCGTAATCCCATCATTGGATGTTGTCCATTGAGGAGCGCTTGCGACTGCGTTCCGGGCGGGCGCGCACGTGGGCGCGCCAGAGCCAGGTACGATTCGCGACACGGTGCTCACTTGCGTGAGCGCGTCCACCTTGATCTGACCCGTTGCCGTCCCGCGAGCGGGGGGCACATGGTCGGCGACCGTTGTGGAGCAGTTGGAGAGAGCCAGCGGCAAGATGCCGGCGGCGACGATGTTGAGCAGTTTTTTCATGTGTTTGTTTTATGTGAGATCACCTACGACGGAATGTCGAAGGTGGAGCTTGTGACTCACCTAATCGTCCACGCGGACAATTAAGTGAGTCACAGGCCCATCACATAACAAGCACAGATGAATAGTTAAAACCGTTCATCGATCTTCTTCTACCCATATGAGGAACGCGACAATCATGATGAATGTGGCGTCGTTGTTAAGATACCAGTTTTTGCTGATATCGAATTCTGTTCTGGGCGCCCAACCGGTCCCTGCCGGGATGGTGCGCTTCAATCACGTCGAGAGATATCTCGAATATGCTGCTTCGCGAGCTCTTTCGCCTGATTCTCTGGTAGGCCTCTGGCTATTTCGTACTGACGTCCTGGCAGATTGAAAGAGATAGGCCCAAGGTTGATCCGGTTTCGCTCGACCTCAACCACCGGATTTCCCTTCGTATCGGTGATCGTATCCCGTACATGTTTCACGAATCTCCCACCGGGCTCAATGACGGTTCTTGCGATGAACTCCTTACCCTCGAGGGTTTGCTGAGGGTGGGTTCTCGAGTCCTGCCGTTCGGCTGTTTTCGTATGCTCGGTCCTATGGGACGTGGCGTGGTGGTGTCTTACCCCATCCGTTACCAACTTTTGTAGCTCCTGAGTCATTGCATCGATGCGGTATGCTCCGGTGTCAAATTGAGAGTTGCGATACTTACCGTTTAGACTGGCGGGATCGTATCCATCCTTTATGTAGTGGGGCCCTACTTTTTGAGCGATTGCGTTCTCAATCGCTCTCTCGGAGGTTCCTTGCGCTCCCAAGAAAGCCGCGGCCGCTGTACGCCCCGCGCGCCCTCCGCCTAGTTGGTCAATGAGCGCGTCCGCTGTCCTTTCGTAGAGTCGCGCAATCTCTTTCCCTGTGACGGTCTGCGTATGTGAGGTCTGCGATCGTTGCCCTGAGGTGTTGCCCTCGGCGTGGCGCGTAGTCTCTCCCTGTGCTCTCTCACCGCTCGCATTCAGAACCGCTCGCACCGCGGATTCGTTGCCGCCAGGTCCGGGCTTCCTGGTGACGTATGAAACGCCATCCCGGTTCGCGATGAGCGAATCAAGATCAACCCCGAATTGTGTTTTTAATTCCTTCTCGGCGACAAGTCCCCGTTGCTCAACCTTGAGAACTTTGTACGCGTAATTGATCAGCTTTTGGTTGGATATCTCCTCAACGGGTAGAGCTCGTGGGATTTCAGACGAAGGTTGCGCCGGGGCTGCCTGAGCCTGTGGCTGTGCTATATATCCCTTGAATCGGCCGATTAGGACATCCTGTACCTCTTTGCCGTTTTCTTTGGTGAGCTTGATCGCTGATGTTCCTGGTCGCTCTGTTTCAATTTGGGCGAGATCAACCCCGAAGCGTTTTTGTAATTCTTGTCGAGCCGCGGTGTAGGAGCTCTCCGCTCCTAAAACCTTGTAGGCGTAATTCACGAGCGCCTGATTCTTTATCGGAACATCCGTCAGCGCTCGCGCCATGACATCCTGTCGCATCTGCGCTCGGTCGGCGCTCGGTGTTGTAGCACCGCCAAGGTTCGGTTGCGCTGGCGATACGTCGCGAGCTTTGTCTGATTGAACCAAGGGAGTGTCTTTTATGCTAACCATTGCCGGTCTCTCGCAAAAATTAAGCGGCCTGAGTGTGTTATATGAATGTTGGGAGGCAATGCCGCATATCGTCGGGTTTTTTTTGAGGGAGATTTCGATTCCCTAGAATTCACAGGGGGATACCGAAGATATCCGTAGCTGGATGCGGTATCGACCTGGAGTCTCTCTCCGGGATCTTCTGAGGGGTTTGAATAGCCGTTACCGTCGGGGGATGGGGGCATTTCTTCCAGTTCAGAGCTATTCGCATCGCCTCGTCGATACTAAACTGAAACAGTTTCCTAATCGGAATGCTCAAACGGACCATGGCGCTCTTTTCTTGACAACTGAAAAGGCGCATTACCAAGTTGTTGCGCCGGGTCCTTCCGGTGGTATTCATCTCTCTAGAAGCCATCTCAAAAATACCATGGAGGCGAGGCTCTGCGAGCTAGGAGAGCGCGAGAATGCAGGGAGAAAACGCGCGCAGGTGTATCCGCTGCGATACAGCGAGCACGTTTTCTC
>JAIXQT010000254.1 GCA_027485595.1 Pseudomonadota bacterium
CCCTGGGACGTATATACGCACAGCTCCTCTTTACCGCGTCCGCGCGCATGAAGGTATTTGTGTCGGACGGTGAATCCACCGACAAGTTCCACCAGCAAGTCCTCACAGAGACCTGTAAGCGATACGGCCTCGACGAACAGGGCGCGACCGACGCCATCAACCACCGAGAAATGATGCAATCCACCTCGAGTCGATCGTGCCTCTTCATTTTCACGACGGTTCACCGGTTCAAGGGAGGGGAGTGTGACGTGACCATCCTCGCGGAGGACCTGCCCCTCTTTGAGAGGACGGACGAGGAAGAGGAGGAGATGGTCAAGTACGTGGCCGCGACAAGGGCACGGTGGGGCCTCCTCGATCTGGCCAGCATGGGCTACACGGGTCACCCTCGTGCCGCGCAACTGCTGTACACGTGCCTCCGATCGAGCAAGGCGCACGCGGCAACCAACTTTGTCAGCTCCGCGTGCTCCACCATCCTGTTTTATGCTCCTCTCATCGTCTCACCATCTCTCCGACCATGGATCTCCTTGCTCCGCAACGTGTGCCACGAGGTCCTCACCCAAGAACCACCCTTAGAACCGGGATCCATCGCCCTGACGGGCGCGCACGCCATGCAACTCGGAGGCCTGGTGGACACCCTCATTGCCTGGGACCTCGAGAGGGTCGCTCGATCTCTTCAAAATCAAGTGGAGGTGACCGTGTACTCGGGAGAGCTCGACCCCGCGTTGCGCAGCTCCTACGACCGTCGGTTCACTCACCACGTCAAAAAGGAGCTCATCACCACGGATGAGAAGCAAGAGGTCGATCGCACGATTGCTTCGCTCAAGCTGCAGTGCCTGTGGGCTCGTTGGCTGGTGGTATCCGGGCACCTGCACTGGAGTCACGACCTGGTGATTCGAGCGGCCGAGAGCAAGGGTGCGTTGCAGTCGTTCAAGCTGTGCCGCAATCTACAGACATTGGTGGCGCACCGCAAAGCAAAAAGACCCTCCCTGCTCATCCGGGTGGAGCTGGCCAAGACCATGACGCGCCTGGAAGAGACAGGGGTGGTCTTGGGGGGTGACTCGGGGTACGCGAGCCTGTTGCAGGAACCAAGCCGGTGGAAAAAGCTCCTGATCCAAGGTCCGCTCGCACCGGGCCTTCTTTCTCTCCGAGGCTCTTTTGACATGGTGTTTGTCGACCGAGAGAACCGCGTCATGGTGCTTGAAATCAAGGCGGTCAAGCGTCTTCAGAATGCGCACGTTGTACAGTGCCTCCTCTATGCCCTGCTCCTTTCTCTTAATTACAACACCGAAATCCACTGCTGCGCCCTCTACAACGGGAGGACACACTTTAGCTACGCCCTACCACCCTCCACCCTTCACCAACTCGTGTCTACCCTCCGCCAACCCGAAGCCATCGCCGAGATGAACCACCTGCTTACCACCAAAACAGTCCCCGACTACTATCCCGCCTCGTACGAGGTCGACACGATACGACAGCTCTGGACCTCCTGAATTAAAGGGTGATCGCCTCGCAGGCTATGCGCGTGGTAGGGTTGGGATCGAGCATGTCCGCGAGGAGGGTCAGGAAATCGCCAGGCAGTTTCAAGCCCGATTGTTCCGCAAATATTTTGATAATGTCCTTGCCCTTGTGATGGTAGAGTGAACCACTGTAGAAGGGTGCCTCGTAAGGGGTGGCCAGTAGGCTCGCGTAACAGAGCACCGAACCCAATGAGTACATGTCCACGGAAAAGGGTTCCTCGATAGTCTTGCGCAACGTCACCTCGGGTGCGATGAAGCATGGCTTCCCAATGAACGATTTATCCGCTTTGCGCTCCGCCGACCGCATACTGAGACCGAAATCAATCAGCACCACACCACGGTCGGGGCGCACGATAATGTTCTCCGGTGAGATATCATTGTGCACCACATCCCTCGCCTTGAGGTGGCACAGCACCGAAACCAGTTGACGCGTTATGCCGGTCACCATTTTCATAGGAAGCACGTACGGAGGCTCGCGGTTCAGCATGACATCGATCAGGCACTGGCCTTCGACGTAGTCCAGCACCAGCAGGTGACTCGATGGCCACGATGCGCGCAAACAGTTGACGTTATCATGACCCTGCGCCCGCCGCAACATGACGAGTTCGCGGGCGAAACTATCCCGTTCGATTGCGTGGAAGCGCTTCAGTACGACGAGCTCACCACTCTTCTCGTGGCGGGCGAGGGCGACGGTGCAGAAAGGGGCCGACGGGTACATGTCGAGGACTTTGTAGCCGGTCTCCGGGTAGGTAACGGTATCGGAAGGGGGTGAACCCCAGGCCGACACGAGAAGGTTCCAGAATGAGAAGCATCTATCACGGAAAGCGGCGAGACAAGAGCCCATGTTTATACCCATAAGTCAATATAATAAATGATACTATGTGTTTAGAGGCAACCGAGGTTGAACATGAGTTCCGCGGGCATCAGAGCACCCTTGGAGAGGGGCATCGGCATCCCTCCCGTGTTCATTGCATGAATCACATGGAGGATCTCGCAAGACGAGGGAAGGCACTTGAGGTTCACAAACAACCGACCTTGCTTGGTCACGATGCACTCGGGGTACAGAGATCGGACTTGCTGCGCCGAAAGACTGTAAAAGGGACGACCCAGAGCATAGTGCTTCCGCACACTGCGACGGAGCTGTCGGACCATGCTGGGGCGCCACATGTAAAGGTGTATCTCGAGGGGACCCCGTGCCGTTTGGACGGTGTAGACAGGCTTCTGGAGCAAGCGTTTCTTCCACCGCTCATCGCTCGCGAGCAGGGCCTTCCAGTCTTTACCCAGGGCTCCTGCCACGGCATCCCGCATGCTAGCAACCACGCTGCCTTTTGGAGGCGGGTTAAGCACCTCCTGGACCTTCTGGAGAAACTCGGCAAAACAGCACTGCGAAGTCTCCTCCTCCGCACCCGCGGCTCTCCGGCACTGCTTGATGTAGCACGAGCCCACATCGGAGAAGAACACCCAGGCCTCGTACACCAGTGGCTTGACGGACCGCCAGGCCTCGTCCTGTCGCATGGACATCTCGAGCAGCTGCCCCACCGACATAAAGGAGTCGGTGGCGGTCTTCAACACGCGTGCCATCGCCTCACGAGACGAGGATACCACATTGCCCGGTGGCAGAAGATCCGCAATCTCATCGAGAGTCTGCAAAACACTCTGTGCCGGGACACTGTAGGCGATGCCGAGGAACATGATGGCGTCCAGATTGGTCAGGAATTCTTCCTGGCGCACAAAGTGAAAGTCCACCTCCCCATTATCCCACATCATCTGGAACAGTTTCTGCGGGTCCGACAACCTCTGCCAGTGCAACGCACTCGCCACGAGCTGAGGACGCAGCACCTTCTTGCCCGATCTCGGCTCTTTCACGATCTTTCGGGCCACTCCGGGTGAGTACACTCGTTCAAACAGGTTTCGGATCACAAACATGACGAATTGGAGGGGGTAGATCGTCTGTTTCCGGACATCGGGCGCCACAACGGCCTCGAACTTGGTGTGAATACACTGGATAAAGTCCAGGGCATCAAATGTGATGGTCTCCCCGGCGCTTGCAGAGGCTTTCAGGGTGCACTTGAAAACAGCATCGGTAAGACCCAGCACAAACGATACGGTCGGATCGCGGCTCGCCGACTGGAAGTAGGCTTTGAGGACGCTGTCAAAGCTGGCCTCGGTGACTCCCGACGCGTAGCAGCACAAGATCAGACGGATGGCTTTGGAGAGCAATCCGAGCAGGTTGTCCCAATAGGGATTGCCCGTCACCCAGTAGACCAGCCTGTGCGGGCTGGAGAGGGTCTCCTTGACCCAGTTGGGGACCGCGCTACTCGCCCAACCCTTTGCCCGATCGACCCACCCCTTTCCTGCAACAATATTACCCTGCGCCATGGCAGAGGGTGTCTCCTTGAAGAAGGCGTACAGCTGGTTCAGGAGGAAGCTGTAGATCTGCTTCTCGTTGCGATCTTTCAACGACGTGGTCGGCTCACTGCGGTACGCTTTGACGCGAATCGCCTGGTCTACCATCCCGATAAACTTGTCATCAAAGTACGGAACGATCTCATCGGCCAGGTGAGGAAGTCTCGCCTTCATGTCCGCTTCAAAATCATTCCGAAGCGTTTTAGGCAGATTTCCATTCGCGTCACGTTTCAAGAGACCACCAAGCTCCTCCAGAGAGAAGCACACCTTGGTGGCACACTTGTCGTTGAAGAAGCAGTAGGAAAAGAGGTCCTTGGAATCCGTAACGCTCTCCGCGGCACCAAATTTGATGCAGTTTGGTGTTCGCGGGTCCTTACTGTTGGTGACCAGGGCGTCCAGGTACTGTCCGAATGTTACCGCCACACCCTCCTCACCGGTGTCACTCACCACCACGGCGGCAAATGGGTTTTTCCTCAACAGTTCTACTAGACTCTGCTGGTTGGACGCGCCTGTCGGGGAAGTGCTATTCATGTCCTGAACGAACAACTGGGCCATGTTCATGACCCGTTCCAGTGTAGCCGGCGTGGGCTTTTGACGAATTGGTGATGGCACAAGTGGATCGACCGGTGGTGGTGGCGAAGGAAGTACGCTTACATTGATTTCTACTGGAACATCACTTAGAGATTCCGGGCCCAGTACGGGCAAGAGAGGAGATACTTTTTCCGTCATGAGGACTTTTGCAAAAGGTCCACGAAAAAAAAGTGTTTAGCCGGGTAGAACCGGTTGGTAGTGCCCACCACTCCAAGTGACTTCGACCCACCTCCGAGGGCGGGACCTCGAGGGTACGAATTCAATCACCTTGTTGGGGTGCGTTCGGATATCGCGTACCCGCACACCCATCCGGTAGAGCTCCACAAAAGCCTTGATTTCTAGGGCTCCTCCCCACGTCGAGCTTCTTCGCATGCTCGCTATGTAAGCGTGGAGGTCGGACCCTGATTCCCACTTGACAATGTCCCTAGTGGATGTGTTATCATCGGAAAAGAGCAGGGGCTCTTGTGCGAGAAAGTCGCAGATTTCTTTCCGCAACGCCTCTTCTCCTTGATCAACAAACCTACCCAAGCTACGGAACAAGCAGCTCATCTTCTGTGATTGTTACCAGTTGACCATACAAAAATCCACGTGCCTTCCCCGACGACAATCCTGTTTTGGCAGGACCAATGTCGGACATTGAGTCGATTCGTGCACCCAAAAGAACAAAGCTGTCTCGACGATCCTGCTTCGCCACAAACTGCACCAAGTTGGCTATTTCACCAACTGACTTTTGTAAGAGACACGGAGGCGGCAAACGGTGCTCTGCCGAAAACTGCACCAAGTCGGCTGCGGGAGCAACGGACTTTTGTATTCAACACGGAGGCGGAAGGCGGTGCACTGCCGAAGGCTGTACAAAGGGAGCGGAAGGAGTAACGGACTTTTGTGCGAGACACGGAGGCGGCAGACGCTGTAGTTACGAAAGCTGCACCAAATCGGCTGTTTCACCAACGGACTTTTGTATCCAACACGGAGGCGGCAGACGATGCACGTACGCGAATTGCACAAAGTCGGCTCGAGGAGCCACGAATTTTTGTTCGCGACACGGAGGCGGCAAACGGTGCTCTACCGAAGGCTGTACCAAGGCGGCTCAAGGAGGAACGGACTTTTGTATTCAACACGGAGGCGGCAAACGCTGCTCTGCCACAAACTGCACCAAGTCGGCTATTTCCCCAACAGACTTTTGTAGAAGACACGGAGGCGGCAAGCGCTGCACTGCCGAAGGCTGTACAAAGGGAGCGGAAGGAGTAACGGACTTTTGCGTAGAGCACGGTGGAGGGACAAGGTGTGCTAGTTGCCATCAAGTCTCAGTGCGTCAACAAGGATTCTTGTGCTGGACGTGTCGCCAGGGCACTGATCGCATCAAGCAGTACGAGCACCTCGTGGAAGCCTACCTCCAAAGCTACGAGGATACGGCAAACTACAGTTATCGTGACGAGGCGCTGCCTTGTGCTCCTACTCGTCGACGCGGTGATTTCGTC
>JAIXQT010000231.1 GCA_027485595.1 Pseudomonadota bacterium
AGCGCTCGCCCCATCACCTTACGCGACCGGAAGGGATAAGCCATGGAATTCAACCGCGAGAACTCGCTCCACATCCTCCTGTCAGGTCTTTTCGATTATGCTGGCATGTTTCCTCCAGCGAATCGCTCATTTGAGGAGGCGCTGAGGGAGACAGCCTCGTTTCGGGTCTCTATCAGCCGTCCATGGATGCTCGCCAGCGACATCGTCCTCGACACTGAGCATACGCACAAGCTACGCGGCGTTAACTTAGGTGTATATGGTGCGAGATCTCCATTCCGCGTGTGCGTTCTCGCAACGGAAGATCCCACTCGAGTGCTTGAGGAGGTAGGCTACATTACCCACAAGGAACCACCTGCCGTGGTCACCTCGATAGAGGTTAAAGTATCGCCAGCCTCCGTGGCGGAAACACTCGAGCACTACGGCGTTTTTTGCTCGACGCACGGCACCCTACTCTGCCTTGAGCCGAACCTTTCCCTCGACTCATGGGCATCGGACCTCAGCGCGACGGTAGCGACACTTCAAAGGTCACCACTTCGGCCTGCCCTTAAGTGCCGCCTTACTGGCCCTACCGGCATCTCATCGGAGCGATTCGCCGCCGCGATTATCGCCGCTGATGAGGCCGGTATTCCCCTCAAGGTGACGGGAGGGTTGCACCACCCTGTCGTTGAGCCAGCGCGATATCCATTCCCTATGGGATTTCTCAACGTAAGTGTCGGCGTGATGTTTCATCGACTCCTCCGAGAGCGTGTTCCAGCGAGCCTTCTAGAGGAGATCCTAACCAACCAAGACCCGGAGGCGTTCACATTCGGTTCTCAGCTTGGATACAAGGACCTTCGAATGTCTCTCGCCGATCTCCAAAAAGTAAAATCGGCATCTCATTTCAGTATCGGAAGTTGTAGCCTTCATGAGCCGGATGAAGACCTCACGAGGCTTTTTCCGACATGGTAGAGTTCAGAGGAATCGTTCTATGAGAGCGGCGAGCCACGCACATACCGAGCAACCTATCGTGCTCGGCGGCCGCGCAGAAGATTTCTTGCCTCGGATCGGACACGGCTTAAAATCGACTAAAAATACTCCCTCAAAAACCCAACCTCTCTCTCGGTCAAAGGCTCTATACCTGTCGCCATCGCTACAGAGGGGAGATGAAATTGCATCTCGTCGGGCACTCGAGAGAATCCAAGCCTCTCATACATCGTTGGGCGGACCTCGGAATACAACATAAAACGAACGGTCGAATCTTCGCACCGCATAAGCTCCATGACCGCCCGCGTCAGTAGAGAGCCGTAACCGCGCCCACGCTCGGTTGGATTCACCGAGAGAGACGCTATACCAACGAGACCTCGCGCAAAACGAATGGTGTTGAGGTTAGCGAGCGGGGAACCCGTGGAGGACTCGAGGAGATATCGGGTTCCGCGTAGGTGGTTGTTATCGTGGAGCGCGTAGGTGGCGACGAACTCCTCAACGGTCGCCCCCTTACCCCACGCGTCGTGACCAAATGCGAGGTAACAACCCTCATCCTCTGGCATCATGATCCGAACACGCCCTACCTCAGTAAATCGCGTGAGACCGGGCCCCACCTCCTCATGAAACATACTCCGCGGCCGCACCCACACCGGCGCCATCTCGTTATCGTAGAGGGTTCGATATACCTCCATCGGCTCACAACTCTCCGAGTGGAGCGCTGTTCCAAGCCTCAGGTACAACATGCCCTTGGTGTGTCGGTAAAGAGTCCACATCGCGCGATTGCCCTATCAAAGACTCGTGGTTGCCTGACTCCGTCCTGGAAGATAGCAGGATATCTTCTCCTTAATCTTTCCGAACTTAGGAGTAAGGGAGCTTAGCTTCGCGTCCCACTCCTCGTTAATCGCCTGGCCACGAATAGACAGATGGAACTTTGACATAATCATGATCAGAAAGAGAGGCTTCAGGAAAGCTTGTCTGAAATTTATCGCGAAGAGGCCGGCAACAAGGAATGTCCAACCTCCAACCAACGGCATAACGTAGGTGAAGAGTGCCGCGGGCGCCAACATCGCAAGCCACGCCACCGCCGTCAGAAGATAGTCGAAGAGCACGCACCAACCCGCCGTTTTCAGGATCTCTTTGTTGTTTTGACAGTAGTAGATGATCCCATCCTTACCACCCCGCCACGGATTATCTTCTCCTCGAGCGAGGTTGTACGAAAATATAGTCTCATCAAGATAGGTCGTGGCCGCGTGAAGAACCGTCGTAACGAGGTTCGTCAGGAGTTGAAGACCTGGGATCGGAATGATCGAGCTGATCCACTCAAGGGTTCGGTTGAAGGAGCGCACGACTCCGTCAACGAGGATATCGAGAGCGAAGAGGACATTCACCTGTCCGTATCTTTCGGTGACAACCCTCTTCCCGTACACGAACATACCCTCACCGCGGTCATCTATCTTCCCGCTCGTTATAAGCTCTGTGAGCACGGCGATGTGACCACATTTGATGAGGTAGAGGGCGTATCGAACGAACACGTTCCATACCCATCCATACACACCACAGCCTGTGAGCAGCCATCCCCAACCAACCCACGGATGAATTTGATCTCCGAGGAATCCAGCTCCACCAAAGGTTATGCTAAACCACACAACCGTCACGATCGTAGCAAGGATGAGAACCGCGAAACGGATGATAACGTAGGGCATGGTCTTGAGGAGCAGACCCATCGCCGTGACGATCCCGGCGTCAGGTATGATTACTGGATACGAGTGACGAACGGGCTCGTGGGGGTGATTGTAAGCGGCTCTCTGTGTCATATGACCTGCGTGTGCTTCGTTCCTGTCCTAGAAAGTTAAACCGAACAACCGAGGGCGTACCAGGCATTTTCTCTGCGCAGATGGCGAGCCGCGGACGCACTGAGTCTACATTCAGCGGGCCCCCTCATAAGGCAGCCGCCTCAATGCTGGCTTAAATATAGGGTCATCGCGGAATCGAGTGGGTAGGACTCGGTATTATGCCGACGTGAACGTGCTCGTTCGTGCATGTCCGGCCCGCGGCGTTCCCCGATTTTTGGGGAATAATGCGAATGTTGCCCCGATGGGCCGGAACGTGCACGAGCACCCTCACGTAGAAAGGCGCGATTTATACATCAAAACAGGGACGTACGCACTCTCCATGCTCGCCATCACCCACTCGAAAACGCGATGAGCTTAAATATAGTCCATGATAGTCAAACGCAGCGCCTTGGCGGTTACAGAGTATGACGCCTGCAGCGCTGTTTGCGCTTGGGTCAAATTAGCGACGGACTCCGTCTCATCTGCGTTTTGAATCTTGGAGAGAACCTCCTGCGCCGATGTCTTTGACAAATTCAACAGCGCTTCAGCGGTCTCTAGGCGGCGCATCTTTCCACCGAGCATCGTTCGCTCAGGCAAAATATCCTCATCCCGAGCCTGATTAAGGAGGTCGAGGGTGTACTTAATGTCGGCGGTCTGCTGCGTATAATCGGTTGGAAAGGCGTATGCAGCTCCACCGCCATCAGGACTACCGGAGGCTGGGGTTGTACTGTATCCGGAAAGAGCCCGACCAAGCCTTTCAAGAGCCTCAATGGTAGTGCCGAATACGTCTCCCCCTGGTGTATTAAGCGTAACGGTAACATCGTCTGTTATGTGTACTGGACGGAGCTGCGAGGTGCCAAGCTCGGCATCAAACTCATATTTCACCGATGCCTGTCCAGTTGTCGGTTCATCATAGTCAGACGCGTCGAATGGAGGATCGTCGTCGTCTGCACCGCCATACACGAACCTACCCTGGTACGATGAGTTTCCGAGACCTACAACCTGCTCACGAATTTGGAATACCTCTTCCGCCAGGAACGCGCGCGCGCTTGGCGTTAAAGCCTCGTTGGCACCCTGGGAGGCTATCTCTTTGGCCCGAAGGATGAGCTCATCCATCTGACTGAGAGCATCATCTTGAAACTGGACGAAGCTCTTAACCCGAGAGATCGTCGTCATATATCCATCAATCCGATCAAGCTGCTGCTTGTAGCGGGTGATAACGCCGGAGTCCGTTGAGTCACTCGGACGGGCCGCTTTGATCCCGGTGGCCACCTCCTCCGAATATTTATCAACACGGGCCTTATTACTGGCGGTGTGCTCAATTAAACTGCGAGTAAGTTGATTCTCTGATATTCGTGTCATATGAGTGCTACCAGTTGCTCAAGCATATCACTAGCGGATTTGATGATTCGGGCCGAGGCCTGGAAGGCCTTCTGATATTTGATGAGGTTGGCGAACTCCTCATCCAAACTAACCGCGGAAAGCTGGTCCCGCTTCGTTTGCGCCGAGACCTGCGCCGCCTTTGCGACCGCTACGTTCGTCTCAGCTTTTGATTTCGTGGCGCCAACGTAATTGACCGTTGAAGAGTAGAGCTCGTCGAAGGTCCCGGTCAGTGAGAATCCTCCATTTGAGAGGGTGCGCACCTCTTGCTTCAACGCGGATAGAGCCGCGGCGTTCTGTCCATCACCCGCTGGGAACACGGCGCTGCCCTCTGTCGTATCAACATCCCGAGAGGCCGCAAAACGTTGAGGGTCCGTGACGGCGAATCGCAGATAGCTACTAAAATGGGACATTCCGGAGGAGAGCAGATCAGCAGCGGATGGCACTCCATCACCGTCAGCGTCTTTCACACCGGAATAATCGAAGTCAAAGAGACCAAATACATCCGGAGATCCACCAAGTAGATCTCCGGCGCTTGATTGCAAGCCGGCGACACTTGAGTCCTCATCGGGCCCAAGATATCTCTCGTTCACATCGGTAAGGAGCGAACGAGTCAACGCCTCGATACGAGTGGCTATAGCTACAAGGTCTCCATCCGCCTGAAACGCTGAGGTGTTGCTTACTTCAGCGTATCCACGCAATTGAAGGATGCCTCCAAGTGACCCCATCCCTCCTTTAATTGTTTTGGTCAGGTCGAGGTGAGAGGGAGAGCTCTCGCTGCCGAAATTGTAGACGATATACCCTAGGGTTCTTCCCTCAAGAGATGGTGGTAAGGTGGCTCCACCGAAACTCGGAGTGTACGTATACCCGAGTTCTCGAGAGGTGCCCCCACTAACGAGTGGGAACCCGTTCGCGAGCGAGATATTCATCGTGCCGTTTTCCATCTCGGCCGCCGAGAACGTTATCTTCTCAGCGAGCTTGGTGAGGAGCGCGTCACGTTGATCCTCCTCATCGATAGCGGGAACATTTGAGCCCTTGCGTCGTAGAATGAGATCATTCAGCTGCGCGATCTGCTTGGTGTATTCATTAATCTGCTGAAGCTCCTGCGGAACCTGATAATCAAGCTCCGTTTGGGTTTGAGCTATCGTGTTGTAGGTCGTTTTAATCGCGTTAACAAGGTCCTCTCCTCGCTGCATCAGCACGAGACGATCGTCGACGCTTGAGGGATTGACCGCTACCGTGTTGACCGCGGAGAAGAAGTCGTTGAGGGTCGAGCCTATCGTCGGTTGAGGCCCGGTGAGGCTGAAGAGGTTCTCAATTCGACCGAGGTAATCGTCAGCGATATTAGCCATGCCTTGCCGGCTTGCGGCGTCACGAACGGTTGCCTCAAGGAACGAGCTCGTAATTCTTCGGATGGTTCCTACCTCAACACCACTTCCGAAGGTAAAACTTGAGTGAATGGACGCGGCATCCGCTCGATTAAGGAGGGAGATCTCTCGACGGGTATAGCCAGGCGTGTTGACGTTGGCGATGTTGTTCGAAGTGTTCGCAATCAACGCCTGCTGAGCCACCATCGCGCTCATCGAGTTTCCGAGGATTTTCGCACTATAGTTTGGCATCGACGATCATGTACGGGACGCGGCATTTTTTGCCGCGCACCTATCCTTACTGAGGAATGAGCAATGAACATGCCGACCGAATCGGCGATAGTATTCAAGGTAGTTACGGGACTCAGCGAGGGACCGATATTGAGGTCCACGACCAGAGCGTGCAGTTATCCTAAAAAGAGCAGTTGAGGCGGATGGAAATGGTACAGATGCTCAAAAGCACAAAGGATTTTGAACTTGTCGGAGGCGCAACCCTGGCACCGTCAGGGTGAGCACCGACAATTCAAAAGACGAAGTGATTTTGGGC
>JAIXQT010000119.1 GCA_027485595.1 Pseudomonadota bacterium
AAGAACGCTACCCTGCGCCGATAGATCGGCGGCTCTATGCCCAACGGTTTACAGATCGCCTCACAGATATCGGCTGCAAGGAAGAGTGGCCACGCAGGGAATCGAATGAAGCGCATGCTCGTATTTCCGATCTCGTCGGCGATCGTCTGTGCGATGTCTTGAAGACGACTTGGCGAGGTGTTGCCTGCGATAAACGCTTCCCCTGCGGCGGCGGGATGAAGCGCCGCGAGGATGAAGATATCGGTCAGATCATCCACGTGAATGAGATGGTAGAGTCCCTGCCCCTTTCCAAAGAGTGGAAAAATCGGCTTGGATGCCATTTTGAACACCTTGAGGAGTCGCTTATCACCGGGGCCGTAAATCGCGGCCGGACGAACAACCGCAAGGGAAAGGTTCGTCTTCTCGGCGAATTCCCGGATCCACACCTCCGCTTCCGCTTTGGTGCGCTGGTAAATATCTCCAGGGCTAAAACGATACGTTTCATCTGCTGGTGGTTCGTCGATATGCCCGTGAACCCCCACGGTAGAGACGTGGACAAAGCGCTTGAGGGAAGGCGATCCGCATACCCCCTGCGCCAGGAGTTTTGTGCTCTCGATGTGCACCTTGTGATAGGTCTCGTCTGTGATCTTTGCCTCTCGATAGGCTGCTGCGACGTGAATGACATACTCAATATCCTGAATGGCTTGGGACACCGTGGCGGGATCGAACACATCGCCACGAATCCATTCGACGGCAAGTCCCTCAAAGGCGGAGAGGTTCGAGCTCTTCCGAGCGATAGCTCGAACAGCGGCGCCTTGCGCTACGAGCTTCTTGACCAACACGGTGCCGGTATAGCCGGAGGCCCCCGTTACGAGAACTCGAGCGCCAGGGGGAAATGAGAGATAATCAGTGGTCATAGGGCTACCTTAACAAACTGGCCTTTTCAGCGAGCATCCAACCATACTCAGGCATTATGTGCACCACCGTCAGTAGGGTCAACCGCTGCCCTCAATCGACAGAGTGCGATGCAAGGAAGATAGAGCGCTCAAGGGCACGGAAGAAGCTTTGGTAGGGGGCTGGCGCTGTCACCGGTGTTGTATTCATCTGCGCGTTCGCTCGGACCACCATCTTGCCGCCATCCTTCGGGCGGACGGAAACCGTCATGCGCATCGCGTATCCATCGAGCTTTGTGGCGCTCACCGTTCCAAGGGTGAGGTCCGCCTTGTCCAGTACGAACCCAAGATCTTGAAGGGTTGCGATCACCGCCCGCATCGTGCGCTCCTTATCGTTGGTCTCGAATATCTTCGACTGAACCTGTCGCAGTTGGAGTTGCGTTTGAGTCTCGCTGGTGTCGAGCACCTGGTCGTGTACAGCAGCGCATCCTTGAGCGATCGCCATCACCACACACGCGAGTAGATGTCTTTTCATGGTGTCATCCTAGATATCGAAAGCGGTCAAAAACACCGAGGTTGATAGCTTTGCGAAGAACTCCTGATAGAGCTTTTGTTCCTCGATGCTCTCATTTGCTGAGACCTCGCCGAGATTGTTCCACACAATTCGCTGAAAGGTGACCCGAACACTTGTGCCAGATCTGCCGATATGACGCGTAACTACTGATGCCCGGATTTTTTGCTCGACGTTGTAGGTTACCTCTGAATCAGTAGCCGCTCCGATGAAGAACGCCCCTATCATCTCACCACTTGAGGACGCATCACGATTTTTTGACGCTACGATCAGTCCAAGGTCCGGCTCGGTCTCATCAACCGAGAACCCGAGATCCTGTAGTACCTCAAGGGAGGCCGTGAGGAGCGCGTGCTCGTCCTTTGTCTCGAATCGCCTCGTCTGAATACGGCGGAGCTCAAGTGCCTCAGGCTGAAGGGTAAGCGCCTCTCGCGCCATCTCGTTGACGCATCCGCTGAGACCACTTGCGATCGTTACCCAGGCAGCAAGAATGAGGGCCGATATCCTCATAACGGGACGTTAGAACGTTGAGGAGTGGTAGGCAAAGTCGCGAACTCGATGGCTGTGATCGAACTTAATGATGACAGTGAGCGTTTTCTGGGTTGAAGACGCAGCACCACTCCCCCCCTGGTACGATGGAAAGAGCCCTCCTCCTCCACCATTATCGTTGACGCTGCCACTCCCAAAGATAAGGGTTAGAATCCCACCCGAATCGCTTGAGTATGCTTTCTCTGTCGAGATCTTGTCGTACACCCACTGCTCTCGACGCTCATCGTCGGTTGTGACGATGTTGGGTGAGCCAAGGGTGGCCGCTACCTCGGCGCTCGACATCCCTATTCGTATCTCTCGCTGGACCTGCCCCACGGTAAGCGCGCTCTCTCGGTCGCCCGAGACCTGGTCGCGGTGGTATTTGGCGCCGGCGCATCCGGTCGCAACGATAACAGCGGCGGAAAGGAAAAAACGTGAGATCATAGCGACTCCAGTAGTGAAGTGTTGAGCCGGTTCAGGGTAACCTGGGATGTAGTTGAAGAGAAAGGGATATCTCGTCGGGTGCAATTCGAATTGTAACTGCTCGGTGGTCAGGAATGGCCGCCCTCCCTGGCGCCGGGTCGAAAGGAGTCCGACTTAAACTCTCCCCGACGAACCTTTACCACCAGGATCCCCGCCGCGAGGGCTATCCCTGACAGGAGGTAGGCAAGCGGCCGAGCCCACAGCTCTGAGAGTAAGGGCAGCCGAACATCCTGCGGCTTGAGAGGGTCGACGAGGATGTAGATCGAGTCGCCCTCCTTAACCTTTTGAAGAAGTGGAAGGCGGGTTATCGCCGTGTGGTTCTCCCCTGACGGTAGTGAAAATCGGACGTGCACCGGGGTGTTCTGGGTTGGTTTCGGCGGGCCGGTTCGCGTTTCAACGGCAACAACCGTCCCCTGTACCGTAAGAGCGGTGGAGAGGAACGACGAAACCTCCCGGGACTCGTACAGTCCCATTCCGAGGAGTATGACGGCCGTAAGTGCAAGGAGTTTTCTCATATACCTATCCCTATGAACGATTGAGCCCCTGAGAGAGGATACGCTTGATCAGTTCTTCGTACGACCATCCGAACTCCTGAGCGGCATCGGCGAAATCCTCCCCCTTGGCGATCTCGGGATTCGGGTTCGCCTCGATCACGTATACCTCGCCGGTTGGCTTGAGGCGGAGATCGATCCGAGCGTACCCAGAGATCCCAAGAGCCCGATATGCCCGCTTGCAGATCGATTCTATCTTACTCCGAAGCTCTGTTGGGATGCCTTGCGCGGGCCCGGATGAGATGCCGTGCTTCTCCTGGTACTTCGCGTCCCATTTGACCCGTCGGGTTGCGATACGAGGCTTGTCTTCCGGCATGTTTGCGAAGAGCAGCTCCCAGGTCGGAAGGATTGTGAGCCGGTCGTCGCCAAAGATGCCAACGTACAGCTCTCGGCCTTCAATATACTCCTCAGCTATCACATCGGTGTGATACTTCTCGTGCATGAAACGCACCCGTTCAATCAGCTCCTCATCGGTATACACAACGGAAGCCTGTGATATCCCGAGCGACGCCTCCTCAACCTGTGATTTTACAAAGAGTGGAAGGTTAAGTTTCGCCGGGCGCTTTACCTTTCGTCCGCGTCGAAAGATCGTGAAGTCCGGTCCGGGTATTCGGTGATAGCTCAAGATCTTTCGAGTGAGGGCCTTGTCTCTTGAGAGCACCATCCCTCGCGGATTACATCCGGTGTAGGGTACCGGAATGAGCTCCAAGAAGCTCACAACGTTTTGATCGTAGAGCGGGCGATCGTGAAACTCCTCAAGGAGGTTGAAGATAATATCGGGCTTGAACTCAGCAACTGTGCTTCGGATGAGTTCGAGGTCTGAGCGGACGCCGAGAACCACCGCGTCATGGCCGAGCTTTCTAATCGTCGAAAGGACGTAGTATTCGGTTCGCCACGGCTCGTGATGGAAGTCATGATTTGCGGGTACGTGTTCTGGTGGCACGAGCGTTTCGTGAGCCAGGCAGAGTACACGGAGTTTCTTCATAGGGCTATTCTGTGGCGTCCACTGTGGAGGTAGTTCATCGTCTGCACGGTCAGAAGAACGGTAAACTCCTTAACCGCGATCTCCTCCGGCGAGGTGATTCGAAGGTTTAGTTCGACACACCTCTGAACGATCGCATCTAAGACCTGATCAGTAGTATACTGATAGGCTCCCGTCCAGCGGGAAACTGTCGCTCGAATTATCTGCCTGCGTCGTTTAATCAGCGATGCCGCCGTTGGATTCTTCGCAAACTCACTATCAGAGGAGAAAAGTATCCTCAAATCCTTGTCGTAGAAGGATGGATGTTCTTTTCCATACTTTGCCTTCCTCTTCGCGTAGTGTTCTCGGAGGGTCTTGGTGAACTGTGTGTGAGGATCGAGAACCGTAGTATTTCGAACCGGAGGGCGCTTTCCTCGTAGGTCATTCATGAGGGTATCCATGTACTCAAGCTTCTTGAGTGCGGGCCACCCAGCGTACCTCTCTCGCCACTGTGAGTTCGGAGTGAGCCAGACTGCGAAGGTCTCCGCAAAATCCTCGTCCGGATGACTCTGTGCGTACCATGGATCAAGGTGAAGCACGAAGCTCTTGCTGTACGGTCGGGGCGAATAGTATTCCGGGTACGGCTCCGTCGATTTACCGAAGAGATTTCGTCGCGCCTTGATGCGACGTGTACGATACGCGTTCTCGATCGCGTGCCCGAGCTCGTGGCGAATAATCTTGAGGCACCATTTCTCATCTCCACCCTCAACCTCGAGAAGCTGTGAGCGCTCAAGCTTTTCAAGTCGGGGGTGAGCCAGGTAGAACGGGATCGCAACACCTGGAATGCCGTCAGCGCAGAACCATTCATCTGAGAGCCAAAAATGCGGCTTAAAATCGAGGTCGTTGGCCCGAAGCTCCTCAACGGCTTTTTCGATCCGTCCCTCAAGCTCGCTTCCGTTGATGGAGATCCTGAGGTCGCACATCCGCACGTCGAGGAGCTCTTCATCGGTCATGTTCCCGAGCGCATCCGCACCGATCGCCGTGGAACGGCGAGCACGTGTTGTGTTCGAGTGTTTCTTCTTCAATGGCGTGGCCACGCGGCCCCCTAGAAAGTTACGAGTGCGGAGGTGTCCTGTCGGTCCCGCCGCTGCATTCTCTCACAAGTGAGGGACGTTACCATAGCTTCATCTTGGCCTACGTACAGGGCCGATCCGGCCCGTTTTTGGACGGTCGCTCGCACCTCACCCGTACGTGAATCCAAGAGGATCCGATACCGCTCAAGAGCTTCAGCTGTAAACTCACCCGAACATCGCCCACTTACGATCGTAGCGCCGCAACGGTTCTCCTCGGGATCGCATCGGTCTGAGATGGTAACCTCCCATCCGATTCCCACCCTGTGAGGTCCAGCAGGGATCTGAAATGGGAGGGACGGAGCCGAGTAGCTCCTGCCGTCCAGAATAAGTCGTTGGAGAGAGCTCTCGGGGCTAGTCTGCGAAAGTACGAGGTCGCTCGTTGGGGTGCCTGGTGGGATCTGAATGGTGGGGCCGCACGCGGCGAGAAGGGAGACGGTGATGAGCCCGGTAAGGAGCGAGAGGTATCTCATCACCCTACTCCGCCGATTGCGCAAGGAGGTTCTTGTACCTTTGAGACCCTTTAGATACGAGGTCGACGCTCTCAGTGGCCTCGTCAAAGACAATGACCACATCTCCGCGGTCGATCTGACGCTGAACCTGCTTTACCTTCGTTTCGAGCGAGATATCAACGGCGCCATACTCGGTACCCTCGCGCGTCACGAACTCCTTGATAACCCCGAGGAGAGCCTCTGAGCTCAGTGCGGATTGTGGAATGATCATAAAAAAACTGTAGCGGCGTTGGTATCGTGACGCAACCTCAGAGTGAAGCTCTGTCACGATAGCGCAACGCCGCGTTCGGCATACTCCGCCAAACTATTAGTGGTGGTGATGTCCACCTGGCCCATGAACGTGACCGTGCTCAATCTCTTCCTGTGTAGCGGCTCGTACGTTCGTGAGCTCGATATCAAAGAAGAGCACCTCGCCGGCGAGTGGGTGGTTAGCGTCAAGGGTGATGTCACTCTCGGTAAGTTTGACGACACGTGCTGGAATCTCGTCCCCCTCAGGAGATACGAGCTCAACTACGAATCCAACTGCGATATCCTCAGGGAGGTTGCCCTGAGTTCGTGGAAGGGTGATTACCATCTGTTCATTTCGCTCGCCGTATCCTTCAGCGGGAGCGACCTCAACCTTGAACGATGCTCCGACCGTCTTGCCGACGAGTGCGTTCTCAAGCCCGGGCACGATCTGAGAGTACCCATGTAAGTACACGAGTGGGTCGCTACCTTGAGAGGAGTCGAGAACCTGCCCCCCCTTGTCGGTGAGGGTGTAGTGAAAAGAGACAACGGTGTCTTTCGCAACGAGTGTGAGGGTATCCATAGTAAGCGACTCCTTCATGATATAGCGTCGCCCAAAAAATGTGTGTGCGAAGCCGGACTACCGCAGATCTCTAGCATACTAAAACGCCCCGGGATACGGGGGCGTATCCACTGAGATACGTTGAGGATTTTTTCTTCGGCTCCCACGAAGTTGGAGCCAAACCATCGAAATGCGCACCAGGAAATCATTTTTCACCACCCTGTGAGGGCCTCTCGGAGCTGAGCCGCTCCCTATCGTGCGTAACCCTATGATGTGTGGTACAACGTGGGGGCTTAATTTCGAAGTAAGACCATGTCCGACGCAGTTGCCCACAAAGAGATGTCCACCGAGACCGCAAAGCGGAGAACCTTTGCGATAATCAGTCACCCAGACGCTGGTAAAACAACCCTCACCGAGAAACTCCTCCTCTACTCTGGTCAGATCGGCGTTGCTGGCATGGTGCGGGCCCGAAAAGGTGGAAAGGCGACGAGCTCTGACTGGATGGCTCTTGAGCGGGAGCGTGGTATCTCGGTGTCGGCATCCGCGATGCAGATCCCCTACAAAGAGGCGGTTATTAACGTCCTCGATACCCCAGGCCACCAGGATTTCAGTGAGGACACCTACCGCACCCTCACCGCCGCTGATAGCGCCGTGATGGTGCTTGACGCCGGAAAGGGCGTTGAGACGCAGACTCGGAAACTCTTCGCTGTTTGTCGCTTGCGAAAGACACCGGTCCTCACCTTCATTAACAAGATGGACCTTCCAAGTAAGGAACCCCTCGAGCTCCTCCAGGAGGTTGAGGAGGTGCTCGGCATCTTGGCATCCCCTATCAGCTGGCCGATCGGAAGTGGGGCTTCATTCAAAGGGATCGTCTACCCAAAAACCCGCCAGTGTATCCTCTTTACCAAGTCGAAGATCGGTGGCGCTGGAAAGGCTGAGTTTCGTTCGATGTCGCTTGACGAAGCGAAGGCTGCTGGGGAGCTCGACCCGGGGCAAGCTGAGCACCTTGAAGATGAGCTTGAGCTACTCCAAGCCGCCGGAAATCCGTTCACCTATGAGGACTTCCTGGCGGGAAAGATAACGCCGGTCTTCTTTGGTTCTGCCCTTACGAACTTCGGTGTGGAGCCCTTCTTCGACAACTTCACTGAGATGGCGCCACGACCGCACAGCTACGAAGCAACCGATGGTAAGGGTGAGACGGTCGAGGTTGATCCTGTAGACGCTTCATTTTCAGGCTATGTCTTCAAGATTCAGGCGAACATGAACCCCAAGCACCGGGATAGCATGGCTTTCTTGCGTGTGTGCTCGGGACGTTTCGAGCGCGACATGGTCGTTAAACACCACCGTACCGGAAAGGAGGTTCGCCTCTCACGTTCCTACAGCATGGTGGCGCAGGATCGAAATACGGTCGAGGTTGCGTATCCGGGAGATATTATCGGCGTGATCAATCCGGGCGTGTTCGCGATCGGAGATACGGTGTCGATGCAGGGAGGTTTTAACTACAAGCCGATGCCGCAATTTCCACCAGAGATTGTAGCTCAGATTCGTCCCACCGATGTGCTCAAGCACAAGAACTTCGATAAGGGGATTCTGCAGCTCGCGTACGAGGGGGCCGTTCAGATCCTGCGCTCTTTCCGAAACCCCAAGGATCCTCCCCTCGTCGCCGCTGTCGGACGACTTCAGTTTGAGGTGCTTCAATTTCGATTGAAAGATGAGTACGGAGTGGACACTGCCGTTGATTTCCTGCCGTTTAAGTACAGCGTCTACGTCGAGGGCGACCCGAAAACTCTCTCCCTTCCGATGGGATCGATGCTGGCGCTCGACGCGCGCGATCGTACCGTTATCTTGCTCAAAGCTGAGTGGGAGAAGAAGTACGTGCAGGAAAAGAATCCAGACCACGTCTTTAAGGATTTCGTCCAATAATTGGAGTGTTGCATGAGCGGGATCGAACGGTTTCTTTCGCGCGGTGATCATCAGGCGCTTGTTGAGGAGTATCGCGACCTCGACAACAGCGAAGATAGGCTCGCCTGGTTGATGGAGCGACCATCCTTTCACCCCGAGTTATCGCCAGAGCTCCTTGTGCCAGAACGGAAGGTGCCTGGATGCCTCTCGGGTCTGTGGCTGCACAGCTTCGTCCAGGACGGCTATTGTCACTTCGCCGCCAAGAGCGACTCGGATATGGTGCAAGGGATCGCCTCATTTATTTGTGACCTCTACAGCGCGAGAACGCCGGAGGAGGTTCTTGAGGTTGGTGACGCGCTCGTTCACGTACTCGCCCTTGAGCGATTACTCTCTACGACCCGCAAGCGAGCGGTGTCGAGCACCGTCGCGTTTATTATCCACACCGCCCGTGAGGCCAGTGGGCACAGGTTAGCTGTGTAGCGATGTTTTTGGTTGACGCGCACAACCACCTTCAGGATGAGAGGCTCATTCCTGTGGTCAATGCGATCGTTGCGGAGTGTCACCGAATCGGTGTGCGGCGCGCTGTTGTGAACGGAACCCATCCTCGGGATTGGGGGCGAGTCTCAGATCTCGCCGCCCAGTACGATTGGATGCTCCCCTCCTTCGGTGTGCATCCGTGGTACGTCGAGGACCTTGCCCCAGAGTACCTCTCCATACTTGAGCAGTACCTCGACGCCCGCCCCTCGGTTATCGGTGAGATCGGAATAGACTACTGGAAGGAAGGGTGCGACCGCGCTCGCCAAGAGGAGGTGTTTCTCGCGCAACTGAGGATAGCTCGCGAGCGAGAGCTGCCAGTCACCATCCACGGGCTCAAGGCGTGGGGGCGCCTGTATGATATACTGCGCTCTCACGGTGTCTCCTCGCGCGGGTTTCTCCTTCATTCGTATTCAGGCCCGCTCGAATTGGTGGAACAATTCGCTGATCTCGGTGCATATTTCTCGGTTGCTCCTTCGTTTTTTTCGCCGCGGCGCGCGAGACAGCTTGAGGTTTTCCGACGCGTGCCACTCGAACGGATCCTTCCTGAGACCGATGCGCCCGATCAAGCTCCTCCGATCGATCGCGATCTCTACTATCCTTTCGCTCCTTGCGGAAAGGAGATCAACCATCCAGGAAATATTGAGATGGTGTATGCAGGGCTCACCGAACTTTGCGGGATTGGGCGGGAGGAGCTTGAGAGTCGTCTGAAGGATAACTTCGCCCGGCTTTTCGGAGATGTGGTGATGTAGCGCCCCTCAGGGCTCCGCGAGTCGAGATCGACGACTCTCAATCCATCGGTATGGGTGCGTCTGAGCTTCGTGAGAGAGGAGAGAGATCGCTTCAGCGGCGGCTATGAAGCCGATTGTTCCGGTCATAAAGACAGCGCTTCCCAATCCAGCGTTGCAGCTCTTACCGCGCGCCCTTGATTGCCCCTCATCGAGCGAGCAGTCTGAGTGTTCGGCGTCGCGAGGACCCCGCTGCAACGGAGCGTACACGCACGGAATATCGAAGCGCGTCCGCTCACCGCGAGGAAAGTTGTGATCCTGACGAAGTTTCTTTCGAACGATCTGGAGGAGCGGGTCATGAATAGTCTGTGAGAGGTCCTCTACCCGCGCTGTCGTTGGGGAGATTCTGTTACCGGCGGACCCGACCGTAATTGCAGGAATGCCTCGCTGGGCGCACTCCGAAAGGAGGAATACCTTATGTTCCGCGGTGTCGATCGTGTCAAGGACAAGGGAGTACCCCTCCCCTAAGATCTCATCCGCCGTCCTCTGGGAGAAGAAGCTCTTGCGCACGTGGACTTTGCATTCGGGGTTGATGTCCCGCACCCTCTGTCCAAGTACCTCAGCTTTCGAGCTGCCCACCGTAGAGGTAAGAGCGTGAAGTTGGCGGTTTACGTTCGTGACGCATATCTCATCGAGGTCAACGAGGGTAAGCGACCCGACGCCGCAGCGAGCCAAGGCCTCGACCGTCCACGATCCAACCCCTCCGAGCCCTACCACACATACGGAGGCTCGCGCGATTCGCTCGTACGCCTCGGGGCCCACGAGCTGGGTAAAACCCATAAAACGGTCGTGATGTGCGGATACATCCATGGGGTTCATGCTACCATGGATTACGGTCTATTTCACGTTGGGCCAGCGATCTTCCCGTCAGTTGAACCATGATCAGAGGCAGTGTAAAGAAACCGTTTCTCTTTAGATGGTTGCGATCGTCCCGGGACGCTTGGTATTCCTGATACTCTTGGTATCGAACCTCCAACCGCGGTCAACTATGACGAGAATTCCAGATGCTGACGTAATCGTTATTGGGGCCGGACTTACTGGGTTGCGGGCGGCGCACCGCTTGTCGGAGGCTGGTCTCTCAGTACTCGTCTTTGAGCGATCGGGGGAGATCGGGGGGCGTATGTCGACCCACGTGACCAGCGGCTATAAAATTGACCGCGGCTTTCAGGTGCTCCTTACCGCGTATCCAGAGGTGAGGGATATTGAGGGTGCTGATCGACTTGGGTGTAGGAGCTTCTCCTCTGGGGCTCGGGTACGACGCAACGGTGGTTTTGTCGATTTCATCGATCCCCTTCGGCATCCTGGGGATCTCCTCACAACGCTCCGATCCTCCCTCGGATCGGTTGGGGATTTCGCGAGGCTCTTTCTTTTAACGCGCTTCGGTGGGCGGAGTTGCGATTCGAGAAACCTCACCACCGATGCCGGACTGCGAGCGAGGGGATTCTCAGAGCGTTTTCAATCGGGCTTCCTTCGCCCCTTCCTCCGTGGCGTACTCCTCGATCCCCTCCTCCGGGCTGACTTCGGATTGGCGTGTTTTTACTTGCGGATGTTCTCTAAGGGCGAGGCGGCGCTCCCTGAAGGAGGGATTCAAGCGCTTCCGGATCTCCTCGCCGAGCAGATCGGGCGCTCCCACATTCGACTCAGGGCAAACGTAAACTCAATCACGCGTGACGAGGTTACTCTCGACAACGGCGATTCGTATCGTGCCCGCCGCGTGATCTGTGCCGCTGATACGATGGGGGCAACGCAACTCGGCTCTCCTGAGCAGACGATGCATCACCTCGCGTCATGCACCCTCTACTTTTCAGCGCCCAGAGCCCCCTTTCCTGAACCGCTCATCGTCCTCAACGCTGACCCGGGGCCGATCGCGACCCTTGCGGTCCTCACGAACGTGCAACCCTCCTACGCGCCGCCGGGGCGCGCGCTCATAGCGGCGACGGTTATCGGTGACACGGCACTCCTCTCGGAGCACTCACAGCGCGATTCGATCCTGGCGCAGGCGACGGCGTGGTACGGAGAGCAGGTTCGTGATTGGAACTACCTGACAAGAGTCGCCCTGCCAGCCTCAGTCGTGAGTCGACCGCGCATGTCCGTCGGATACTCTGAGGTATCGGGGATCCTCTACGCTGGGGACTACCTCTCCTACCCCTCGCAAAATGGCGCTCTCGCCGCCGGGCGCGCCGTCGCGGAGGTGGTGATTGAGCGGCTCTCCTCGTAGGTGGTGCCGGGGGTTAACTTTGTTGTCGCGCTAGTACAACAGCCGTCCGAGCCGGCACATAAAGCGAGAGCTCTGGGGATGCGCCGGTCGTTACGTACTCGATGGAGGTGTCAATCCTATCAAATCCCCCGAACGACGACGAATCCGAGGAGAGTACCACTCGATACGATCCGGAGCGGCACGAGATGCGACGCCCCTCAAAGGAGCGACTTGGATTGAAGTTGAAAACAAAGAGGAGGTCCGCCCGCTCAAATGCCAAGACCTGGTCCGCTACGTGTTCATAATGCTTGTATGGCCACTCGCACTCGAGTACGCGCGCCTTGCCCGCGAGCTCGATCATCGCCTGATCGAAATCGGCGAGGTGCTTGTATTTGAGATCTTCTGAATCGCGTAAACTCCACTGGCGGCGAGCGTAGTGATACGACCAGTTGTTCCCCTCTCGTGGGAAATCAACCCATTCTGGGTGACCGAACTCGTTCCCCATAAAGGTGAGGTATCCATTTCCTGCGGTCCCGAGCGTCAAGAGTCGAATCATTTTATGCAGTGCGATGGCTCGGTCGATCACGAGGCTCTGGTCGATAACGCGCATCTTCCAGTACATCTCCTGGTCGGCCAGCCAGAAGATAAGGGTCTTATCGCCAACGAGCGCCTGGTCATGGGATTCCGCGTATCCAACCGTCCGCTCGTCCACCCGACGACTTGAGATCTCTCGCCATATCTCGGCCACGTTCCACTGCTCATCCGGCACGTGCTTCAGAAGTTTGATCCAGTAGTCAGGAACGCCCATGGCGAGGCGGTAATTGAAGCCTACGCCCCCCTTTGAACGGGGAGCGGCGAGACCGGGCATCCCGCTCACTTCTTCAGCGATCGTTATGGCGTCAGGTCTTACCTCGTGAATGACCTCATTCGCGAGGGCGAGGTACGCCATCGCGTCTTCGTCGACATTTCCACCGAAGTAGTGATCGTAGGAACCGACGCTCGACCCGAGCCCGTGGTCTCGATAGATCATGCTCGTTACGCCGTCGAAGCGATATCCATCGAACTTAAACGCGTCCAGCCAATAACGACAGTTCGAAAGAAGGAAATGGAGGGTGTCGCCTTTGGCGTAATCAAAAAGACGGGTATTCCATGCCGGATGCTCACCACGCGCTCCCTCGTGGAAGTAGAGGGTATACGAGCCATCGAAGCGACTCAGCCCCTCGAGCTCGTTCTTGACCGCGTGAGAATGAACGAGATCCATAATAACAGCGATACCGAGCCCGTGCGCGGTGTCGATCAGCTCCATGAGGTCCTCTGGAGTGCCGAACCGGGATGACGGGGCGAAGAAATTGGAGACCTGATATCCGAACGAGCCGTAGTATGGATGCTCCTGAACCGCCATCAACTGAATCGTGTTGTAGCCGGCGCGGTGGATCCTCGGGAGAACGTTCTCGGTAAACTCGCGATAGGTGCCGACTCCGGCCCGCTCTTGGGCCATTCCCACGTGCGCTTCGTAAACGATCGGCGCTCGCGTTGGCACCCGGTAGTTCGGATGCTTCCACACATACGGAGTAGCTGGAGACCACACCTGCGCGCTAAAGAGGTGGGTCTGGGGATCTTGAACCACTCTACGACAGAAGGATGGAAGCCGATCAGCGCACACCTCCTGACCGTTCTCGTTCCAAAACATGAGGAGCTTGTAGTGCTGCCCGTGAGAAAACGCAGACTCTGGAAGCCGAAGCTCCCACGTTCCGTGATCTCGTCGCTGAAGGTCGAAGGTGCGGTCGACCTCCCACCTCGTACAGTCGCCGATAACGGACACGCGTGAGGCGAAGGGGGCTCGCTCGCGCAACACCCATCCCTCGCTCGTGCGATGAAGTCCAAAGTATTCGTGACCAGAGGCGAACTCGGCGAGAGAGATCTTTCCCTGCGTAATCAGCCGGCTCCGCTCGTAGGTCAGCCAGTTTCGGTGATTGAGAGCACCCTCATACGGGGCGAGCCAAGGGTCGAGTTGAACGAGGGACTGAGGCGCCTGAGCTTCTGTCATGGTGGTGACACTACCCCAGAAAGAGCCTCTTGTAGAGAGGTAGTTGAGGCCGCCTCTCCCCCGCTCTCCAAAAAGGTGTTATAGGTCGGGGATGTCTACACACGAAGAAGTCTCATCGATCTGTCATGTCCTCACCGTCGTGGACGGGCTCTCCGAGGAGGTCATCGATCTCCATGAACTTGAGCCGTTCGATCTTCCGGCGTTCTGTCTTCAGTTCGACGTTCCGGTCGAACATGACCCGCAGATGTTAGACCGATACGCGGTGGGGCCAGATGACGTCGCGTTCCTCCATAAGGTGATGGAGGTTGAGATCCCCTTTGATTTCACAACGAATGCGTATTTCATTGAGGCGGTGGAGCGGAGGGGCGATTAGCGGGAGGGCGGTCATTCCTGACCGCCGAGAGATTGCGTTCGGCGAATGCCTTGTGCGATACGCGATATCATAGCGACCAGGAATGGTCGCCCTCCCGCGTACCAGCACTAGTGCTCCCGCATCGACGTATCAACCGCGAACGCAACGCGGCATCTCAGGCGGTATCGAACGATCTGCCCGTCATCCACAAGGGCCTTCATCGATTCAACCTTTAATTCCCGAATGTTTTTTACCGTCGCGCTCGCCTCCTGAATGCATTGCTGCGCGGCGGCTTCCCAACTCGTGTTGGACTCCGCCGTTAATTCGATGGTTTTAAAGACGGTCTCGAGGGCCATAAACCGCTCCTCGGCATGGCCTTGCTCGGTACGTGTTTTTTCCTGCGATCCCTTCATAGCTCCTCCAAGTACGAAACGGCTCCAGCCTACTGAGAGAGAGACCTATCCGCTATGATGCGGGCACCACTCCTCATCTATCCGGCGTCATATCGCGACGACCGCGCGACGGCGAGAATTCGGAACACATGTCGATTAGTGCGGAGAGGAGATGCAGATGGGGACGGTTGTGATAGCCCTTGATCCTGACGAGGTGAAAATAGCACAGCTCCTGACTAGGGACGCATGGAGCTACTTCGCCTCACCCACAGAGCTCGCGAATCGCGCTCCTGTCCGTACGATCCCCGGGATGCCGAGGAACGGATCCTTTACGCTACCTAAGGACCCGCAGATTATCTCCTACTACCTCGCCTTCGCCGATACCTATATGCATGAACTCAGTTCGATGGGATGGGCCCCTCGCAGGTTTCACGATGTATGCGACAGCTTTCTTGGCAAGGTGGAGTGCGCGACGGGACTCCACCGCCGGACTCCGGAACGAGAGTCCGGGATGAGGGCGGCATCTTAGCGGGGTGGTAAAAAACGCGCCGGCCGACGTATCTTGAGAGTTAAGACGAAACCCTCAAAATGCTCCCGACGGAACCATTTTTCAACACCCTGCTAGGGCGGAGCGATTACTCGGCGACGACTATCGACCGATGTCGTGTAATCCACTCTCCAAGCTCGCGTTGCCGTAGTTCGACTATCGCCAACTGCGCCTCGACTGCGCTGGTTCCTGTGCCACCCCGTGTTGTGCGTCTATTGACAACCGTCTCAAGGGATATCGCCTCGTAGATATCCTGCTCAAAGAGCGGGGAGAACGACCTGAAGGCCTCAAGTGAAAGCGCTCCTAAATCGCATCGATTCACGACGCAGTGCTTCACAAGCTTTCCGACAACCTCATGTGCTTCGCGGAAGGGCAGGCCCTTTTTGGCGAGGTAGTCGGCAGCATCGGTGGCGTTGGTGAATCCACGCTCAGCGTGAGCGCGCATCGCGTCTTTGTTCACGGTGAGGGTCTTAACCATGGCAGCGGCGATCTTGAGGGAGCCATAGACGGTCTCGGTGGCGTCGAATACCCCCTCCTTATCCTCCTGCATATCCTTGTTGTAGGTCAGCGGAAGCCCCTTCATGACGGTGTAGAGTGTGGTCAAGGCGCCGTATACACGCCCTGTCTTTCCCCGAATCAGCTCGGCGAAATCCGCGTTTTTCTTCTGTGGCATGATACTACTTCCGGTAGAGAGGGAATCGTGCAGTTCAACAAAAGAGAACTCACCGGTTGACCAGATGATGATCTCTTCGCACAAGCGGGAGAGGTGCATCATGATTGTCGCGCAGCAGTTGAGGTATTCAAGCGCAAAGTCCCGGTCGCTCACGGCGTCCATGCTATTCTCATACACCCCGTCAAATCGAAGAAGCGACGCTACCCGCTCACGATCGATCGGGAAGGTCGTTCCAGCGAGCGCCCCGGCACCGAGTGGGAGGATATTAACCCGCTTCCAGAGATCCATAAGGCGGCCTCCGTCGCGGTCGAGCATAGCCGCATAGGCTAAAAGGTGATGCGAAAAGAGAACCGGTTGCGCCCGTTGTAGATGGGTATATCCGGGGAGGATAGCGTCCATGTTATCCTTTGCCTTCTGGATGAGCGCCTGCTGAGCTTCCTCGATAGCCGTAGCGAGCGAGACGATATGGGCTCGGATGTAGAGGTGGAAGTCGGTCGCTACCTGATCGTTGCGACTTCGTGCGGTGTGAAGTTTGCCAGCGACCGGCCCGATCTCCTCGGTGAGGTAGCGCTCGATATTCATGTGAATATCCTCGTCCGATAGGCGGAACTCAAGCTCCCCACGCTCCCACCGACTCCGAACCTTTTTGAGCCCCTCAACGATCTGCTTTGACTCCTCCAGAGAGATGATCCCAGTCTCGCCGAGCATCGTCGCATGAGCGATACTGCCCTGAATGTCGTACGGAGCGAAGGTCTGGTCGAACGATATGGAGGCGCCGAATGCCTCAGCGAACGCGTCCGCGGAATCAGAAAATCGACCACCCCAAAGCTTTTTCATACCTTTCTCCACGAAATAACGCTCTGAAGGTAGGGAAAAAACAGTGCAGCTGCAAGGCTTTTCAGGCCGAACCTGTCATTTCCTCTGCCTCCTGCGATGGTAGAGGTGAACGTGCTCGTAAACGCACGCGAATCGAACTGTTTGCCTCGCTTCTCTAGCAGGGTGGTGAAAAACGGTTCCGTCGTGAGCGTTTTGAGAGTTTTGACGAAACGAGGCGGAGCCGACGAAAAAAACGGAGGAGTGTCCACTGAGATACGCGGAGGATTTTTTCGTTGGCTCCTACGATGTTGCAGTGAAACTACCAAAATGCGCAACAGGAAATCATTCTTCACCACCCTGCTAAGGTTCTATCCCCGACTATCTCAGCAGGTGCTTTCTTGTACGGCCACTTGTAGGGCCTCAATACGTTTACGTGGAACACGGCGCCACTCATCTTAAAGTTTGCGGCTACAGCACGTCCCACCGATACGCCCCCTGCTCCAACACCGCGTCAGCGAGCTCGCACAGCTCCTTATCAGCGTTGTCAGAAAGCCCTCTGAGGTGGCCGTGAACCCGGGTCGTCACATGATGAACGAATACCTTGGCGATATGCAGCTCGTCTTTGCATGCTCCAGCGCCTTTCGCCTGAAGCATGGAGGTGACCCGAGCTATGACGCACATCGCAACAAAGATCTCCATGGCGGAATCGGAGAGACGCTTGGTGACAAGTTGGCTACCGATGATGTTCTTGCCATACGTCCGCAAGGTCGCCTCCACCGCACCAGCGAGCTTACTCACCAACCCTTCGACCGCTTGCGATTGGTCCGCCAGACTTGGGTGGGCTCGAGTCAACGCCTCTCGACCGATGGGAGTATACTGACTGATCTTTTTTGAGGCGTACCCTGAGAGTACGCCGAACCCCTTGATCGGATGGTTGAAGATGCCGCTTAAGCCGCGCGCGACATCTTTGAGCTCATCGCCCGCGTCCTTCATGCCGGAGAGCCCGATGAAGAGCCGGAGGATCTCGTTGGTTCCCTCAAATATCCGGTTAATGCGACTATCACGGACCACTCGTTCATACGGGTACTCCTTCATGAACCCGTTTCCACCCGCGATCTGGAGCGCCTCATCGGCAACCGTCCACAACGCCTCAGAGACGAAGACCTTACTCATGGCGGCCTCTACCGAGAAATCCTCAACGTCGGAGTCGATAAGGTGCCCGACCACGCTCACAACGCTCTCAGAGGCGAAGCAGAGGGTCGTCATCATGCCGATCTTCTCTTTGATAAGTTGAAACTCGGAGATACTCTTTCCAAATTGCTTGCGCTGTGTGGCTTGTGCCACAGCGTGCTCGATCAGCCGCTTCATCGCGCCAACACACCCCCCACCGAGTCCAGTCCGGCCGTTATTGAGGACCGCCATCGCGACCTTGAAGCCCTTTCCAACCTCACCGAGGACGCACTCGGAGGGGACGGTCACGTTATCGAATCGCACAGTCGTTGTGCACGACGCGCGAATTCCCATCTTGTCCTCTTTGGGCCCAGACGAGACACCGGCGAAGGAACGTTCGACGATGAAGGCAGTGATCTTACCATCATCGGTATCGGTCGCCGCGAAAACCGTGAAAAACTCGGCGGTCCCACCGTTGGTTATCCAGATCTTTTCGCCGTTGAGTGTCCAGGTGCCATCAGGGTTTCGGGTCGCGCGCGTTTTAATTGAGGCGGCGTCAGAACCGGATCCCGACTCGGTAAGGCAGAACGCGGCGATCATCTCCCCGGTGGCGAGTTTTGGAAGATATGTAGCTTTCTGCGCATCGGTTCCGAAGAGGAGAAGTGCCTTTAAGCCGATCGAGCTGTGGGCTCCGATTGTGAGCGATGTGGAGGCGTCGTACCGACTCGTCTGTTGAAGAACGCGCGAGTAGCCGGAGTTTGATAAACCAAGCCCCTCATACTCGTTGGGGATGATTAACGAGAAGAGTCCAAGCGCCTTGAGCTCATCAACGTATTCGCTGGGCTGAACCCCTTCTTCATCGAACTGGCGATATTCCCTCTCCTTGCCGCCCATGAAGCGATCGATCGACTCGATCACCATCTTCAACGTTTCCTGCTCCTCGGCGTTTATGGTGGGAAAGGGAAAGAGATGGTGGTCACGGATCTCTCCGAGAAAGAGACCTTTAGCGATACTGCCATCGTTACGTGAGTCAGAACCTTGCGACATAAAACCCTAATCCTCTTTTAGTAAGAACGAACGAACAGCTTCAAAACATTCCCCTTTGCGAGCGGGGGCTCCGTGCCCACCAGCGGCCCAGACGACCTTAGCGTGAGACCAGCGCTCCCGAAGGAGTGCTATCTGATTACGAGGCACGAGGTGATCGCCCCTTCCTCCTACCACGAGTATGGATTCTTCGGGGGTAGCTGGGCTTCTCCTCAGAGGATAATGGTCCGAGAAGAGATCGCGCAAGAACGACTTGCTCATCCCCCGAGGGATATCTCGGTCGTCTTTATGCTTCAACCGCACTAACTCCCACGCCATATCGCCCATCGACACCAGCGGAATCATGAATACCGCTCGTGAGAGCTTATCAAGCGAGCACCACAGGAGCCCCACGTATGCCCCGAGGCTCATACCCATACAGGAGATATTCCCGTGACCGCGGGACTCCAAGAATCTCGCGAGAACTCTGAGATCGTGCACCGCGTGGGCCATCGTGACGCAGGTGCGAATGGGATCTGCACTCGGAAAAAGTGGCGCATCAGCGGAGATGGAATGTGGTCGACGACGGCCATGGAACGGTAGCTCGACTAACGCAACGTTGCAGCCGAGGGAGAAGAAGAGGCCCGGCATAAAGGCGAGTGAGTTCACTCGTTGGTCACCCATCGTCCACCCGTGAATTGCGACGATCGTCCTCCTTGCTGGATTGCGGTCAGAATGCTCCCACAACCTGACATAGGAGATCTGATTTTGAACGAGCGCGGCGTATTCGGGATCGTGCGACCATGAATCTCGGGGAAAGGTCGAATGAAATTCAAGGTCATACACCCCGCCAAGGGGGAAGCCGTGAATCGGGACCACTGCCGCATCGATCCGGGCAGTATCCCTCTGGAAAAGTCGCTCAAGAGCGCCGCTGGTTCGCAACGAGAGAAGGCTCTCATAGTGTTGTTGGAGTGAGGTAAGTTGAAGGCCGGGCGCAAAGGCATCGAGGGTGACCGATTCGAGACTCTTGGCGAGTCGTTGCACGAGGCGATCGAGTCCAGCGCCTCCGAGCATAGTCAGCCGCTCCACATCACTCAACCGCGCGTCAGCTCGCCCGTTTAAGATGCAGAAGTCGGATACCGACGTGTCGTTGTTTCCAGGGTCCTTACCCAAGCTTTCCTCATTCCTCTATCCCTTTTGATGTATCGGGATAACGTCTCGATTTTATAAGTTGAAAAGAGACGGAGGGGCAGACTAAAACCAACCCTAGCGCACGTCGATTCAGGGGGTTACATAGATTGGGTCGGGCCGTGGTGCTACCGAGAGGCCACAGCGTCGTGGCCAAGCCTAACAGGGTGGTGAAATCCTGACGGTTCGTCCGAGACCGTTCCCAAACCTAAGGTGGTCGAACCGACGCCGGAATCTCAAGCCGGAGCGGTCTATGCGGCTTTTATCCGCTCAATGTCAGTATCGACAACGGTCCATTGGTTCTTGTTTGAGTCGAACGTCTCGGTGATGTGTATGATCTCGCCCTCCGGACCGGTTACCGTTCGCTGGCGGGTCATATTTTCATGGCCCGTGCGTTCGGCGATCTCTTGTTGTTGTTTGCTGGCGCCCTCTTTTTCGGCCGCGGAAACCGCGACGGTTTCTTCTCCACCTTCACGGTTGGAGGCGCGAACCGGCCCGCCAGCTGCGCGGTGTCGCGAGTCTCGCTCGCGGAACCGCTTAAACGCCTGCTCTATCCCTTCGCGCACTACCGCCCGGGTGCCGGCCTCAATTCCCTCGCGATACCCCTTCCAGGTCGCCTCAACGAGGTCATCTTCGTACTTCGCGAGGGTCTTGCCAGACTTCTCAGCGTTCTTCTCAACTGCTTCTTTGAGCTGCTTAGAGCTAGCCTCTCCGAGCTCGTCACACTCGCCCCTCACCGCTTTTCGCATGGTCGCTTTGTACTCATTCTCCATCCCTTGAGCGAGCGAGTCGGAGATCGGCTTATGAATACCGTCCTCGAGGATCTGCTTAATTTCAGGATCTGACTTGCCGGATCGCAAAGCCTCCCTAACCTCCTTTGCCATAGCCTTGGCCTTATCGGCCGAGAGCGAGTACTTCTCGCCAAGTTCCTTGGCGAGGGCCTTCGGCTCGGTATCTGCCCCCCTCACGAGCAGGTCAAAGGTGTGTTTATCAACGATATCGTTGAGACCGAGGTCCTTAAGGAGGGATTTGGTGCGCGACTCGCCCACATCACGAGCGATCGCCTCGGCGCCCTCAAGCGAGGCTCCAGCTACTCCTTTCTCCGCCATTGCTCTAGCCGTCTGAACGGCACCGGACCTCGCCTCTACGCGGAGCAGCTCCGCATATGCAAGATCAGCAAAGGACTTGCCAGTGATGGATGCGTGTACCTCGGCCTGCTTGAGAAGCGCTGCTCCTCCCTCTCGTGAAGCGAGTGCTTTGGGGGCGTTCTGGATGAGCTCCTTGAGCGCGACATCACCAATTTCAGCAGCACCCTTCTTGAAGAACTGTTCCGCGCCCTCTTTCAGCACCACCTTCGCTGCTTGTTTCACCGTTGCTCGACCGGCTGCGACCGCTACGATCGAGCCCGCTGCCGCTCCACCTGTACCAACGGTCGCGGCGATCGAACCGATCGACATGGCGGCGAACGCTCCGTGCATCGTCGCCATAGCGCCGTGCTGTTTAGCCACCGTCATGTGACCGCGCCCATACGCCGCCAGGGCCTGACACCCTTCGGCGCCGGCGCGATAGAGATCTGCCAGACCAGTTACCTCTACGAAACACTTTCCTGCTCCAAGAACCCCGTTTCCAGCGCCCTTGATATGCCCCATGGCGTTATTGTGTAGGTCCGCGAAGGACCCCTGACCGATCAAGATCTTTCCGGCATCTAACATCAAGTGTGGAACAAGGGCGGCAGAGTGCCCGACTCCGACCAAGAGGTCTGAGACACCGAGCGAGTCCGAGATTGTCTTCACGCCATGCCAGACCGCCACTGCGGCAGAACCAACCATACAAGCGCCAGCGCAGACGATATCCCAGCCCTCTTTGGCGTGGTTGCCGGCCCGGCTTAGTGCTCCCATGAAGTTGTGCCCAACTTCGCTCCAACTTTTCTGACCAATCAACGCCCCGCCAACGTCCGTGAATCCGTGACCGACGCCTTTGATGACCTCCCAACCAGCCTTGAAGGACGACGCGGCGAGCTCGCCTCCCTTGCTGAGGACATGAAGCCCATTGTCTTTTACCCATGAGCCAGCAGCGCTCAGCGTATCCCCCATCGCGTTCAGGAGATCTCCGGCCTTATCAAGCGCCGCGGAACCCGCATTCGCGATCTTCTGCATCGTCTTTGCCGGGTCGGTGACCGCCTCCTTCACGAACGAGGCTGCTGTTTTTACCGCTGAAGCGCTCTTATCGGCCAGCCAGCTTCCGACGTCTCCGAGGAGCTTAGCGCCGCCCTTCACAACATCACGGGTGTGGTAGTACGCGCGCTTATACCAGGGCAACGTCTTAACCTTTTCGTCGTATGACGCGGCATAGGCTTTCTCAAAGTTAGAGGAGATCTCCTCCGGATGTACATCGGTGAGCGCACCGTACCTCTGACGAATCTTCACGATCTCTGCCTGCGCTGCCGCTGCGTTCAAATTCGCGCCTGGGGTAGCGGATCTCTGCGCGAGCTCCTGGACCTCCCGCAACATATCCTCTTTTCGCTGAATGGTGGGGGCGCTCGATATGGTGGCGGGCTCTGGAACCGCCGGTACTGGCGCGCTGGTCTTTGCTACCGCCTCATCAGGGCGAGCCTGACGCTTAACTGTTTGCGCCTCGTTTTCGTGCGCGAAGATCTCATGAAGCCGTTGTTCCATCGCGCGCCCGTGGACGACGGGGATGGTGACGGAGACGTTCGGAGTTGGCGTAAATCCAGAATGAGCTGTCGAGCTCTGGGGGGGCTGGTTCAGAGTCGCGCCGTACACCGGCTCAGCCATTGTCGGAGGGGTCGTTGAGGTTGAAGTGGTGGTTGAGCCGCTTGCTCGACGCATCAGGGAAGCCTGAATGTCGGAGCGGTTTCCAGGTAGAGGTGAAACGGTTCCGTCAGACTCTCGCTGAGGTGCAGGCGACGTAAATGAGAAGCCTTCGGTGTGCGCTTGCGTTTTTGAGGTGGTACGTGCGGTTTCAGACATGAGAAAACCTCGAATCTAAATCTCCCCGCCAGCGGTGCGCGCTTACGCACGCAATCGGC
>JAIXQT010000018.1 GCA_027485595.1 Pseudomonadota bacterium
GGTTATGGCGGCGGCGCGATCAAACTTAACGTGGGCAATCTAACGCTTAATTCAGGCGCGCAGATAAGCAGCAAGGGAGGCGGTCCCTCCAGCACTGGTAGTGGAGCGGGAGCGGGCGGAACGATCGTTATCGACGTATCGGGAACCTTTAGCAACTCCAGTGGCACTATGTCAGTCGTAGGAGGAACTTCAGCGTGGGGCAGTAGCGGCGGAAGCGGGCGGATTAAGTTCCCGCAGGCAAAACTAATCGACGCATCGAATAACCTCTCGATCGCAGGATTTTCGCTCTACGATATTAATCTTACCTCAAACATTAACACCTTTACTGTCGGGGCAAACGCCACGGTGAATCTCACTGCCTCCAATAATGTTACCGTCTCGTCACTCGTGATTAACGGAGCAAACGCTGAATTGCGGGTGAACGATCAGTGGACCACTGCAACGTTCGGCAAGAGCTTTGGCTCTATCACCGTAACGAACGGAGTCCTTACCAGCAATCCATATAGCAACACCTTCAGCGGCAGTTCCTGGTCAACGACCCCGGCTGCTGGAAACGGACAACTCATCCTTGATGTGATTGGAAGCCTTACTGTGAGCGCATCAGGTCGAATTAACATGGACAGCAAGGGATACATCGGCGGAACAGCCACGAGAACCCAAGGAGGTTCTCCGACAGGCCCAGGAACGACCTCGACCTCCGCGAACGGAGGAGGAGGTGGTGGTGCTACGACTAACGGCGCATATGCAGGCGGGGGCTCGTATGGAACAGCCGGCACAGCCGGAACAGGCAGTGCTGGAACCACCTACGGCTCGAGCGATTTCACAACCCAGCTCTACCTCGGATCTGGCGGTGGCGCGAACTCCTTTAATGGTAACCCTGGAGGATATGGCGGTGGCGCAATTAAACTCTCCATCGGAAGTGGATCGGTCGCCTCAGGTGGGCAGATAACCGCCAGGGGAGGTGCCGCAGGTACCTTCAGCGGTGGCGGCTCTGGCGGAACGGTCGTGATTGCCTCTACCGGCGCGTTTACGAATGGCGGAACGTTGTCGGTAGCGGGTGGAACAGGCACGAAGGCCGGTGGTAGTGGGCGTTCGCAGCCGTAAGAGCTGCTGGGCGTGATGCTTGACGTGCGCCCCTATTTAGTATCACGCTGACCGATCGCTTGTGACGGAGACTTTGCACGATCTTAGGCGACACCAGAGCACGCTCCTTCCATAATCCCTGAATGACCAGTCAAACAAACCTGGGAGCACGTCCACAACAACAAGGAGCGTCCTTAGAGACCCAACCTGGCAACTTAGTCGGGCACCTCCCCGAGGCTTCACGCCTCTCGGTCCTCTCATACCTCGATTCGAGAACTACCTTGGTCGGCGATGAACACCTTATCGATGCCTGCAACAATAGCACAGAAAAAAAAGTAGCCGTCGCGATATGCGGCGACAAAGTTGTGGTCTCGCTGGGCGTCCGCGCGGGCCCCTATGCGCGACAGCACTGGCAACTTATCCAAGAGGAGGGCTCTCAACTTCATCCAGATGCGAAAGGGTGGCTCGACCCAAAGTGCCATAGACCTCGAGAGGGCGTATTCGTCTGCGCAACCGCGTTCAAGGTGGTGTGTGGTAAAGTTATTCTCGGTGGAGGGTCGCTCCTCTATGAATCTCCAATGGAGAGCGACGCAGCTCATCTGACGGAGTTCTTGCAACGGTCATTAGACTCGCATTCCTTAAAGGCGCAGATGCCCGCGAACGAGCCTCCCCTTACTCCATATGGTAACTCACCCGAGTGACAACCCGAACTCGCTTCTGCACCGTTCCAGCATCATCATAATCGAGTCCTGGAGCGGTGATTGTAGAGAGCCCCTGAGAGGCGGACGTAATGCCTTCGAGCCGAGCACCCGAATCACTCGCGAAGCTCTCTGCCGCGTCGCGCGCTCCCTTGATCGCCATCACCAACATCGTGGGCTTTAAAGTATTGAGGTTGGTGAACGTATACTTAGGATAAAACGTCTCAAGTATAACTCCCTCTGCGAGCAACTGATCGGATTTTGGGGAGAGATCTTGAACCTTCGCTGCGTCGTTCGTGCATATCTGAACACCGGTACGCGCGGTGTAGCGTCCCATCTGGGTTGCTTCATAGGATGTTCGGCTTTGTGCGTTATCGAGAATGACGACTTGAACCCTCTGTATTGATCTCCCGGCAACACCTTGGGCCACAGGAAATCCTCGATCGCCTTTTGATTCGCCTCAACCTGTGGGCTTAGCTCTTTGATAATAGCGGCTGTAACCGCAAACCGGAGATCGAGCGTCAAGGATAGTAAAATCAATTCACTTTTCGGAAGTATTTGCCCTTTAGTAGGCGGCCGACTCCCCATCTCCGTCCCCATCTCTGCGATGCGATTACGTGAGGGGCACAATGCGTAGACTGTGGCTTGATCTCAGGGTCTGAAGGTTCGAAGGAGAGCGAAGGCGGGGATCTAAGGAGTGAGTTTTTGCGCCCAATCGCAGTATACCCTGGCGGCGCCGTGCGCGAGGGCACCGCAGTTAAAGTACTCGTCAAAGGTCGTAAGCACCTCAAGCCGTAAGGGCCCGTACTGGCGTTGGAGCCTCGACTCCCACTAAAACTGTATGTGGTCCCTTGAGTGGTAGACTATCTGGTAGCGGGGAGAGGCTTCGGGGAAAATTATCCTGTCGTGTTGGAGCTTCTCTTTTGCCCTCTCCCACATGTAGCGCCTGAGCATACAGGCTTGTTCGGGGAGGCTAGCGATTGTGCGGAATTGGGGAGGAGGGCCGAGGGGGATTCAAGAGAGGGTTCAGGGTGAGGGGGTAATGCCTGCGCTTAAACTGTTCGCTCTCTTATATCGAAAGCCGATTATATGTCAGAGCTTATAGAGGGAACCTGTTGTTCGGCTTCCGCTCAGCAACCTACAGTGGGTTCAATCCGCTCGGGGAGATGGTTGATGTAGCGCCAGATGGCCCTTGAATTCGACGAACGGAGATGGGGCCGCGGGAGAAAATCGCCGTCTGCGTTTTAGCCGCAAAGAAAGAAGCAATAACGCCTTCACGCACTGCTTGAGCCTCAGCACTCATAGCAGCTGGGGTGTACATAATGAGATACCCGGAGCTTTTGCTCATCAGAGCATTTACGGCCTCCTTAGACATGGTATCAAGTGCCAAGATTGTTCGGCTCTCATCGGCCACGAAGTATTTAACCGTATCGACAGACCATGAGGGTGATACAAAGATAGGGTCCGGCGATTCGGCTACAATTCTTGAGATCTCGCTCCATGGCTCACGAGGATGAAAAGCCTCTTTTTGATAGAACCTGACCCCACTGCTCAGACAGAACACCATGAGGATACCGACAACGATCCGTCTCGCCCGCGATGACTCGATGGAATCAATGAAACAGGCCAAGCCTCCGCATAATGGCACAATAGAGGGGAGAGCCGTTCGGGATACAAAGATAGGTGTCACCACGAGCGAATACGCAAGCACGGGAACGAGATAGCCGAGAGTGCCAACGAGAGCGGGAACAGCCGCCCGAAGACTTCCCTCAGTAAGGTGATAAACAAAAAGGACAAAGAGCGCGAATGCAACCAACGCGATGATAAGCGCGAGGGCAGGTGAGGAAAGTCGCAACGCCGCGATTGGCCATACGATCGATGGAATACCTAAAAGCTCAAAGATAACCGAAGTCACAAGACGCACCGAGGGTTGAGGCATGAACCACGCCCCCTCCCTCTTTGAAACCTCTGTCAGGAAACAGAAAGTAAAAAACGCCCAGACCACTAAGGAAGGCAACAGAGAGAGCACAAGTCGACCCGAAAGGAGAATAGGCCGCACTCCATTTCTGGCGAACATGTAAAGGACACAAGTCACGGTAGCCAAAATACCTAGAACGTGAGTCGATGCACAGACCGTAAGGGATAACGAGAGACAAACCAACGTGCGTGCACTCTTGGGATTCCTCAAGAGCTTCTCGGCGCATAGAAGAGACACTGAGTATGCGAACATGAGAAGTGGATAATCTCGTATCTCCTGAGAAAACGAGAGCGCAGCGGGTAAAAAACCGAAGATCAGGGCACCCAAAAGGCCCGCCGAGGAGGAAAAGCAACTCAGCCAACCATACATGGCCACCATAGTGCCAACGCTAAAAAGTATTGATAATGCCCGGAGCCATTCAATCTTTGTGCTTACCAGCATCCATTCCCTCAGCGTGACGAAGTAGAGTGGAGGATGATCGTAGTGCCTTAGGGACTCAAGGAATGGCGAGCCGGAGGCTACAGAAATTGAGCTGATTTCATCAATCCACGGCGTCCGCGAGAGACCCATGCACCTCAGTAGAATCGCCACCAAGATGAGAGCGATCACAACTCTTTTCTCATTCAGAAACCGCATTGGTAGGTAGACGCACTTCATGCGCCCTCGCTTCCCTAGGATATTCCCGACCGTTGCCTCAACGAGTTGAAATTCTTTCATGAGCCACGCCCCTACGATATCTTATTCGAGAAGGTACCGTAGTCCTGTGTATAGAACACCCGGTCATCCGCGTCGTATTCAGCGGCTGTAATGACGACGTAGTAGGAGCCCCTGCGAGGGGTGGTGACACGTCCCCGGCAGGTGAGGGTCTTATATTCATACCCAACTTCCATGCCGTCGTACCGGCATTTGAGTACCCGAGTGCCTGAGATAGTTCCACTACTATATCGGGTTCGTGTCGCCCACATGGCGCTCTCGATACTATCGCTGTCGCTCGAGGGGGCTGCATTGCTCTGAATACGGGCCAGCTTAAAGTATCCCGTTCGTTCGGTCATCTTGGCGGCTCTACGCCCAACGATATCGAGATTGTCGTACAATTCAGCGGCGGCGGTTCCGACCACGCTCAACGCTGTCACCAGCGCCATGGCTCCGACAACCTTTTTTGCATGGGCACGCAAGGCACCGAGTACCCTTCCTGCTATGTGACCGCTACGCATTTCCATATCGCCTCTGAATTGTGTATGAGCAGTCGATGAAGGGACTAAGCCGTTCGTTGGAAAGGCGTTTACTCGTGTTGTGGTACTAAATATTGAGGAGGGATGGCAAGGGGAATCAGACGGCGCTCACCCCTTGTGCGGTCTCTGATAATACTAGCAGCGGCTCGGCCCCTCCTTTCGGACAGATCCCGATCGGTAGTCGCAGTTTTGGTAATAGCACTACCCCTTCTGTGTGGACCATGCTGCCGCCGGACGGCGGAACCCGTCAGGTAAAGCGCTACCGCTCTGACGGGCTTGAAATGATCGTTGCCCCACTCGCGTGAGCCCCCGCACTTCCTTAAACCATACCGACCTCCGATTCCAAGGGGCTCCATGGGGTGATAGTCGCTCTTGGATTAGGGGATGAGCAAACCCAGCCAGTACTCTCGGCGCTGATGAGATACTTAACTCGAAGCTCTTTCAGGTTCTCAATTCCGCGCATGTCTTCAGGCCCTTACAAAGGTTCGGGAACATTTTATTCGAAGCACTACGCCTATCGTTGAAAGGTCACTGATGAACCGAACTACTCAATGCCCCTTAGGGATGGGTGGTGGTGGGTTAAGTTATCGAACCCGTCTCATTGCGTTGGTTACAAGTAGGCGTTCCTCGCAAGAGCGAATGCGCTTGACTAAGGCAAAAACTAGGTTTTATACTGTTAAATAGTGACAGTAATTAATTGGAGGAGCTGGCGATGATAATAATAAATAAAATAAGGCAGTTGACCCTTTTGCTGGTTTTCGTTTCCTCGTTAGCGAGCGTTTCGGAAGCTCAGAATGACGAGAGACAGCGTGCCGCTGCGATGAAAGAAATTAGGCAGTTTTTTAATAAGCAGTTCGTAGTCACAGGCAGCCTGGTTAGGGCTACTGGGCCTGAGGCGCTCAACGAGGGGCCCTGGTTAGATGGCAAAAAAGTGGTTGGATGTCCTTCGCAGCCAGTGTCTCCAGTGGCCGAATCGAAGCAGGTCATCTTCAGAACGACTCGACCCACTCAGTGGGCTGGGGCGCTGGATGGCCTTAACGTTCCCACCAAGAATATCGATGGATCAAAAGGGGGTGGGTTGGCGGTCCCTAGGAACTCGACAGCGCGCCTCGATACGCCCCTCAGCGCCCCGGAGTTCGAATTCGAATTTAATGGGATTTGGGACCTAAAGCGAGGGTTGGTGGATGCGGCTGCAGAGGAATTTGCGCGATGCTTCAACTCTCTCCCTGCTGGTGACTATGATGCGGCTGAGCTTGCGAGACGGTGCCCTTATCGTGAAGTTAACCGCAAGCAACAGGGGCAATCATGCGTCGCTTCAGTGAGCGGCATTATAGGTAAACCGTTGGAAGACGGGAGTGGCTATGAGGCGTCTATAATTGAATACACCTTGTGTGATTTTGTGGGTGTCGAGGGATACAGCGATAACAACACAGGATTCTACTCATGCTATTTAACTGAATACAAAGGTGTAGCTCAGATGTCCTCCAACTTTTTAGCCCGGACTGAGACTCAAGTTAAGATCAGTGCGGCTAAGAAGGAGCTGGTTTCACGGTGCGCTCAGGGTAGGGCTAAGGCAAAGCGGCGGCCAGCTAAGATTAAGTCATGTGTAGCTAGGGGCATGGCAAAAGCAATGGCCGGAGTGCGCCAGTAGCCAAGGGAAGTAAAATCAATTCACCTTTCGCAGGTAGTTGACCTTTGGTAGGCGACCGAATCTTCATCTCCGAAATTACATGAGATGAGGGCCTAAACGCTGAGACCCTGGCATTATGCCAGGGTCTCAAGGGGGTACAGAGAGCGAAGGCGGGGTTCTCAGTATGGAGAAATAGCTGTTCAGAGACACTGCCCCCATTCCGTCACAAAGGAAGCGGGGTCTCGATGTCATCAGGAGGCGGCTCGAATGAGACTGATATGACGAGCAGCGACTAAATCTTCCCAGCGTGCTGTGCGCCGAAATTAGTCTCGTAACGGCCGCTCAAGATGATTGGTATCGACCACAACATCGCAGACAGACAGATACGCAGCCAGCGACACTTTACGGCTATCGGGTGTCTGTAGCAGGGTGGTGAAAAACGGTTCCGTCGTGAGCGTTTTGAGAGTTTTGACGAAACGAGGCGGAGCCGACGACAAAACCGGAGGCGTATCCACTGAGATACGCTGAGGATTTATTCGGCTGCTCCAACGAAGTTGCAGTCAAACTATCAAAATGCGCAACAGGAAATCATTTTTCACCACCCTGCTAAGTCGAATCCCCATATTCCCATCTGGGGATTAGCCTCTGGTAAACTCACCACGTGTCATGAGGGCGAGGAGGTGGAGCGGAGCGGTATATCGCGCTGTATCGGCCAGGGGGGGGGGGAGGTGAGAACTCGCCCGCGAAC
>JAIXQT010000197.1 GCA_027485595.1 Pseudomonadota bacterium
GCGCTCCGGCAGTACATGGGCGGACAAGAAGTACTAGCGGCTAAGCGGTAACGGGAGGTAGGTAGTGTCACTCTTTATCGATACCCTCAAAGGGAAACGATCGGCTGAGACGCCGATATGGCTCATGCGACAAGCGGGAAGGTATCTTCCCGAGTATCGTGCGCTTCGTGAGAAGAACTCAATGCTGCAGATGGTGCAGACCCCGGAGCTCGCGTGTGAGGTAACGCTCCAGCCGCTTCGTCGCTTTCCGCTCGACGCGGGAATTATCTTCGCTGACATCCTCACGCCCCTTATCGGCATGGGGGTGAATCTCGAGTTTAAGAAAGGGGAGGGGCCGGTCATCGACAACCCGATCCGCTCCGTCGCTGATGTCACGAGACTCCGCGTTCCTAAGCCGGAGGAGAACGTACAGTACACCCTCGACGCGATTAAACTCGTGGTAAAGGAGCTGAACGGCAAGACCCCACTGATCGGTTTCTCGGGGGCGCCATTTACGCTCTCGTCATACCTGATCGAGGGGCAGAGCCCGGGAGACTCCGATCTTCGTCACACCAAGGGCTTGATGGTTTCTAACCCCGAGGCGTGGCACGAGCTTCAAGAGAAGCTTGTCACCCTCTGTGTTGAGTACCTCGTCGCTCAGGTTGACGCGGGATGTGAGTCACTTCAGATCTTCGACTCATGGCTCGGCTATGTGGGGCCACGAGAGTACGATCGATTCGTTGAGCCGTACCTCGTAAAGATAATCGAACAGGTGAAGGCTCGGGTGAATGTGCCCGTGGTGTTCTTCGCGACGAGCGTGAGCTCGCTCTTCCCACGACTCGGGAAGCTCCCGGCTGACGCCTTCGGCGTTGATTGGAGAATCTCCCTCCCGGATGCGGCGAAGCTTATCGGTCGTCCGGTGCCGCTCCAGGGTAACCTTGATCCGCAACTTCTCTCGGCATCGTGGGATTACATTGAGCGTTCCGCCCGTGCGATCCTCGAAGAGGGCGCAACCATACCGGCGCACATCTTTAACCTCGGTCACGGCGTGTTGCAGTACACTCCGGTGGAGAACGTGCAACGATTGATTGAACTTGTGAAGGAATACCGTCGATGACACACCTCCTGGCCATCATCGCTATCGTTCTCTACATCGTCTCGAGCGCTCTCATGCTCGCGCAGTTGTGGCGATCGAAGGTAGGTGGTCGGGTGAGTAAGGCGGCGCGATTGTTTTTCTTTGGAGCGCTCCTCGCGCACACCGCCACGATGGGATTTGTGACGCAAGATCCAGAGCTGGTGCTTTTGGACAACGGCGCCGACTACTTCCTGTGGGTATCGTGGGTGTTGGCGCTCGTGTTCGCATTTCTTCAACGGCGCCTCGATTATCCGATCGTTGGGGCGTTTATCGTGCCGGCGATCGTGCTCTTTATGGGGTGTTCTTCGTATCTTCTTCACAAGGAGAGCGCATCGTTTCTTGCTGAAGCGGCTGCTCGGAGTGAAAAGACGGGGGTCGTCATCTCTCTGTTGCACGCGATCCCAGCTTTAGTGGCGGTTGTAACGCTCGCGTTGGCGCTCGTTGTGAGTGTTGTGTTTCTGATCGTGGAGCGACGCCTCAAACAACGAAAGACCGCGGTGCTCGCCATCTCTGGCCCTAATTTGCAATTGCTGGATAGGCTCAATAAACAGCTCACACAGGTTGGCTTTATAGCTATCTCATTCGTAGTGTTAAGCGGCGGACTATGGGCGGTGAGTGAGCGTAAACCTATATTTTACCCCGATACCTCAGTTATCTCTGGTCTCATTCTTTGGGTTCTTCTCGCCTGTATCTTGCACGTTCGGCTTGTGCTGCGCTGGTCACCGAAGCAGGTCTCTCGCTTAACCGTGCTCGTGACGGCCTCGTATTTCATAACCGTATTCCTCGTGCTGGCATTCGCTGGCCAGGTTACTCACGCGGAGCTGTGGTCCTGAGTATGGCTCCCGACGCGCTCACATTTTTGCACCGAACGAGTGAGGCGTACGAGCCCCGGGTCGTGCTTACCGGGGTGAGCTATAAGACCTTGAACGTCGATGGCCGTGAGCGATTGGCCCGAGCGATTCCGGTTCCTGAGCTTTTGGCGGAGCGGGTTGTCCGCGAGGGGCTCGCGACAGAGGCCGCGGTGATCTCCACCTGCAACCGTTTCGAGATAGTTTCGGTTGGTGGAGAGGGGGGAGGGATTCGGAAGTTCTTTGAGTCGCTCCTGGGCTCCGCGACCGATCCGAACGATGTACTTTACCAGTACCTTGATGATTCAGCTGTGAGACATCTCTATCGGGTATCAGCGAGCTTAGACTCGATGATCGTCGGTGAAGCGCAGATCCTCGGGCAGGTGAAGAAGGCGTACCAGCGCGCGATAGAGGTTGGAAGCGTTGGTTCTCACCTGCACCATATCTTTCAGAGCGCGTTCAACGTCGCCAAGAAGGTGAGAGCGCATACCGATGTCGCGCAGCACGGCGTGTCGGTGAGCTACGTGGCAGTGAGACTTGCGGAGCAGATCTTCTCTGATTTGAGCAACACCACCGTTTTGATAGTGGGGAGTGGTGAGATGGCGGAGCTTGCGGCGCTGCACCTCTGCTCTCGCGGTTGTCGACGAATTATCGTCGCCAATCGAACCGTTGAGAAAGCGGCGCAGCTCGCTGAGCGATTCGGAGGAAGCGGTGTGTCGCTCTCTGACGTTGACCGGGTACTCGACCAGGCTGACATTGTGATCGGCTCTATCGCTATCGACAAGCCTATCTTGAGTCGTTCGGTGCTCCGCTCTCGAAAGGGGGATCGGCCGCTGTTCCTGATCGACCTCGGTGTGCCCCGGAACTTCGCCGCGGACCTCGCTGATATTGATAGCGTCTATCTCTATAATATCGATGACCTGGCCGGTATCGCTGACGAAAACAGAGCGCTTCGCGAAGCAGCAGCTCAGGACGGTGAGCTGATTATTGAATACGGCCTCGCGCAGTTTGAGCGATGGCGCCTTAAGCGTCTCGCGCAGCCCGAGATCGTTGATTTGCGGGCTCTTGTGCACGATATCTGCGCGACCGAGGTGAACCGATGTATCGCGGGCCAGGGGGGCGCTGACGAGGGTTCGGTAGAGCGCCTCACCCACGCGATCAGTCAAAAACTAGCCCATGAATTGACCAAACTCGTAGAGCACCGAGTCAAAGAAGAAGGTGAATCAACACCGCTGATTATCGTTCCTAAGGGATAGGCCGGTACCCCGTGGACGGCCCGGGGGGAGGCTCTTTGGCTGTGAAGTAGTGAGATCTCGTGAACTTTACCGTCCCTCACACGTCAAAGCAGCTGATATAACGAACTCAGGAAGGTAGCCTATGAACACTAAACACCACCAAGCACTTTTGGGGTATGTTCAAAGCATAGTTGTCGCGGTTGTAGTGATACTATCGATAGGGGAAAGTAGGGGCGATAGCAGGAAAGATATGAACGAGGACCTCAAGACTAAACTAAGCCCGATGCAGTACAAAGTCACGCAGCAGTGCGGGACGGAGCCTCCCTTTCAAAATGAGTACTGGAATAATCACGCGGAAGGGATTTACGTCGATATTGTATCCGGTGAGCCGCTCTTTAGCTCGAAGGATAAGTTCGATTCAGGCACCGGATGGCCGAGCTTCACGAAGCCGATCAAGGGCGGGACTACTACGGAGAAGAGTGACCTTTCACATGGCATGAGACGTGTCGAAGTTCGGTCAAAGAGCGCTGATTCACACCTGGGACATGTGTTCCCGGACGGTCCTGGCCCAGAAGGGTTGCGATACTGCATCAATTCCGCCTCGCTCAAATTTATTCCCGTAGACCAACTTGAGGCGCAGGGATATGGAGAGTATCTCCCCCTGTTTAAGGACTCGAAGGGAACCGCATCCTCAGATAAGGGAGTCGTCGCAACGGAGGAGACCGCCGTGCTTGCTGGCGGCTGCTTTTGGGGGGTTGAGGAGTTGATTCGGCAGTTGCCAGGAGTTATCTCAACTGAGGTCGGATATACCGGCGGAAGCATGCCGAGCCCAACCTACGAGATGATGACGACCGGTCGCACCGGGCACGCAGAGGCGGTTCGGATCGTCTTCGATCCCCGTAAACTCGCGTATGCTGACCTCCTCCGCTACTTCTTTAGGCTTCATGATCCCACTACCTTGAATCGACAGGGCAACGATCGAGGAACGCAGTACCGCTCAGCTATCTTTTTTACATCACCGGAACAGGAGCGTGTGGCCCAAGAGGTCATGAGAGAGGTCGAGGCGGCTGGGAAATGGAAGGCTCCCCTCGTGACCGAGGTAACACCAGCGTCTGAGTGGTACCGCGCCGAGGAGTATCATCAGGATTATCTTCAGAGAAATCCGAACGGCTACACCTGCCATTACCTGCGTGATTAACCCTCGTGGGTGCTGGGGATTATGACGAAGAGCGAAGGAGGATAGTCTTCGCGATAAGGTCAAATATTCGGGGAATTTCGTCCGCGTTATCGGTCGGAAAATACTCCCCCTGAGTCTCCATTCGGCGGGTGCTCGTGCCACCTGATAGGAGGGTATCCATCGACGCGGGGCGCAGCGGTCGCAAATTTTTATAGGTCTGGTTGTCGTCGACCTGGAGAGCCGAGGTGTAGCCTACCTTAAGTTGAGGCGCTGCGGTTGGGGACTTCAATCTATGACTGTCGCAACCAGAGACAGTTCGTGGTGTTTGAGATCCAGATATCTGGTAGTGGCTGCCTATCGAGGTAGGAGAGAGTTGGTCCGTAAACATCGAACGGGCGAACGCTAATCTCGTCAAAAAGAAGTCCTTACGTGAGGTGTGGTCGTCAGGATCCTGGAGAGGATCGTTGCAGGTATCGTCCTGCCCACCACCGGAACGGTGTACCTCCGCAGGACCGAGTCCTACGGTGAAGATCGTTCCCGCGAATCTCCTTCGAATGTAATCGGCCGCCTCGATCGCGCAGTAGTATGGAAGCTCGTCATATTTCTGAAGACCATACGGGGTGGGACTCGTAAACGTAGAGGGCCAATTCGGATCTCGCCACGTTGTGTCGTCGGTGCTTATTGGGACACCGGAGACCCTAGCGCCGTAGCTTGTCCCGGTGAATCCACCGGAGTTATCGGGGTTGGTGTAGGGGATAGCGAATGAGAAGTTTGAGGCGCTAGCGCTGAGGCAGCCGTTGAGAGAGTTACCTCGTCCTCCTGGTCCCCCTGAGGTCTTCTTTGTGACCGTTTGCTCGAATCGAAGTGGATTACCGTTGTTCACCTCATAGCCACAGGCTTGGTTTCCGGTCGGGGCCGCCAAATTTACATCTACCAACCCCGCTCCGATCTGGAAGTTGAAGAGTTTAGGAACTCCATTTGCATCAAGCTCTCGGAGGACGAAGGGCGCTGGACCGCGGTACTGTGCCGACCCGTCCGGTGTCACCCATTCGAGGGCGTAATGGTAGAAATCCCTCGTTCCGTCGGCCGTTACGCAGGTGTTTGCCCCGGTAGAGTTATACGGGTGACATGATCCATCCGGGATATCCGCGCTTGAGAATATGCCCCGCATCGCGTTTGGCGCTCCATCGGTGAAGAATACCAAGAACGGTTGTAGGTTGCGCCGATCATTTATGGCCGTTCCGTCATCGTGGCCGAAAAGAGTATCGCTCAGGAGCTCAAGCTCTTTAATTCCCTCAGCGAGCGCATCGCAGTGGTTGGTGTTGCTGCCGGCTAGGTCGCTCAGCACCTCCCGAAGGTTTTTATCGCCGGCTCCTCCAACTGTGTCAGTGAGGAACTCGTGAGCTTTAGTATTGAGGAGATCCGGATAGCTCGACATGGCATCTTCCAATACATCTCCGTTACTGAAGGAGTAAAGTTGTCGGGCGGCGAGATTGAAAGCGATCACGGAGATACGATCCCGAGTCGGATTAAAGTGCTTGGCGAAACGCTCTACGCCATCAGCGAGTTTATCGAGCTTGGTTTCCCCTGCACAAGTGCCCGTAGTTCTGCAGGCGCACGATCCAACCGCTGGGCACAACATTGATCCCGATACGTCGATCATGAGCACAACGTTTGCTCGGTTAAGGTTTGCGTGGTGGGTCCGAGAGAGGTTCCAGGTAGGGCTTAAAGGAGTGCCACCATTGGAATTGAACCCAAAGTTGAAAATGTTATTAAGTTTGCCGACGAGAAATGTTGAAGGAGAGTGATTGACTTGGACTGAAATCGAATCAGCAACTGAATCATAGATTACGACTATGTTGCTGGTGTTCAAGGTCACCCCATACGCATTCATATTGTCTTGAACAGATTGCCGGGTTGCGGCGATGAGCTCATTGTTGCCCGCTGTGCCCGTTTTAACATAGTCCCACCCCTGGATGCCGCGGAATCCTAGTCCTGCTAGGGAACCCGCTCGAGCCGCCTTGTCGAGACGTAAACGCCAGAGGTAGAGGTTTCCGAGATCGAGGGCAAAGGCTGTGAAGGTTAGGAAGAGCCCTAACAGGATAAAAAACATCATGGTCATGAAACCGCCCTGACTAGAGGACGGTTGTTTCTCGTTGCGTGCCATTGGTGTCGAGGCCGGTCATTAAAAAAAGTAGTGTAGGCTGAAAAGCATATCCCACCTCTACCGTCGCGATACGACCTTTTTGGCAGAGAACAGAGGGGGTGGCGAGGCGTCGACGTCCCTTGAACGATCCGTTCAAGGTTTGATAGATACCGTCATTGAATATTTCCACCCCAGGTTTTTCGAGGGATTCGAGGACGTCGTCCTCGATATCTCCGCCCTTATTGCGCTTCTTTTTCCCTTGTTCTTTACCGTTGTTATTCGATGAAGAGGGGTTGCCTCCAGAAACTCGGTTTGGGTTCTCAGGGCTGTCATCTTCCTCATCAGTATCTTCTTCACACACCCTCGCGGGCGCCGAGATCTGCGTCACGTTGCTCCCCATAGTCTGTACATTGTTGCAGTCACTGACGGAAGGTTCCTCGATATTCCAGCGAAAGACCTTCGATGATACGGAGGCCCGGCCAAGTGAGGTGTCGAGTAGTTGCTGAGCCGCCGCTTGAACTCGCACGACGCACGACTGGACTGCCTGTTGCGTGAGTCCCCCGTTGATCTGTAGGCCAGTCGTACTTAGCTCAGGTGGATCATAGATGGTGATATCACTGCACTGGCGATAGATCTGGCTGGCGGTCTCCTGGCTGACGAAGGTCGTAATCTGAAGGTAGCGCATGTAGCGAGAGAGGTCGACCGTCGCCCCCGCTATAAGGAGGAGGACCGGCATGACGAAGCAGAATTCAACGAGTCCGCCTCCGTATTCACCTTTGTGCCCCTCGGCGTGTCCGTGTTTCATAGAACCTCTCGTATGTAGCGGAACCCCAGGCTAATCCTCAACGACCTCGCTGCTAGGCCGTTCCAAAACCGATATCGCGGTGCCGACTATCTCAACATCCGGGGTGGCGCCGAACATCGCGATCCCCCCTCCCAGTACCGCGCGAGCCGGATAGCGCAACTCCACCTCGATGTAGTCTCCGACCGCCACCTGGGTGGTTGTCGCTGCTGTGTTCACCGTGTCGAACCATTGGATCGTTGGATGTGCAGTGAGTGTAACCTGAAGGGCGTTTTGGGTCGCTAACAGGTATTGCTGTTGAGCACACACCTTCCAACATCCATTTGGGGCTGTGTAGCGGTTGGCGAGTAAGGTGTTTAGATCGAGCTTGTGGTCAGTGAGGGGAGGTGTGGGGGTGCATGCCCGTTGAAAGCAGCCTCCCTGAGCGCCTGTCGAGACGACAGTGCTCTCGAGTGAGAGGCTGATATCCTTTGCGATATCGTTCGCGAGCATCTGGAGCGAAAAGTGGCGTGCGGCGAGGAGAAAAAAGAATATCGACGCGAAGACCACGAGGAGAAGAACCGGCATGATGATGGCGGCCTCAACGTATATGGCACCGGTCTGACGTGCGCCTCGCTCAGCGATAATCATAACCCCTTGAATGCTGCTAAATACCTCGATGTGTCTATCGTACTCTGTGGATTGAAACTTAAGTCGAAAAAGAAACGAGAAGCTCTGCTAGGTCTCTGTTTTAAGGGGGTTTTGTGCGATGGTGCAGGTGTCGTGCAGTGCATTACAGAGGTTGTTGTGTAGTGATGCTGACAAGTTAGGACGTGCCCTGACCCCGTGCACGGCCGATAGACGGGATGAGCGGGTCGGTGTAGGTTTCACGTACGTATGACAAATCCTCTTGGAAAAACTGTTCCTTACGGAGATTCCGTAGATGAGAGTATTCTCTTCCCGATAGAGCGAGGACCCTCCCGCACTCGACTTAATCTTCGGGACCCCCTTCCATTTGAGGGGCTCGATCGGTGGACCGCTTTCGAGGTCTCATGGCTTGATAGCTCAGGTATTCCCCACGTGGGCATTGCTACGATCTCATATCCCGCGCGCTCGACGTTCCTTGTTGAATCAAAGAGCCTGAAGCTCTTTCTTGGAGGGTTCAACTTCACGAAGTTTCCATCGCCCGCCGCAGTAGAGGAGGCTATCGCCGGAGCGCTGCGGAAGCGTCTCGAATGCCCGGAGGTGGAGGTCTCGATTGTGACCTCTGATCGGTGGGATGAGCTCTCACTCGTTGGAGCGCCCGGCCTGTGCGTGGATCGTATTCAGATCGACTCGGCGCAAGATTTTCGTCTACACGCCGGTGATGAGGAGGTTGAGGAGACGATTCACTCCCATCTTTTGCGATCGCTTTGCCCCGTCACGGCGCAGCCTGATTGGGGGAGTGTGGCGATTCACTATCGAGGTAAGAAACTGAGTCACGCGTCGTTGGTTGGATATCTTCTCTCGCATCGAAGTCACCAGGGATACCACGAGGAGTGTTGTGAGCTGATCTTCATGGATCTCCTTAACGTGCTTAATCCCTCGAAGTTGTGGGTTGGATGCCTCTACACCCGAAGAGGTGGTATCGATATCAATCCTGAGCGGTGGTTGCCCGGTACCGAGCGGCCAACGATCGTTGGGCGGTTGGCGAGGCAGTAGGGGTAATAAGCGACCGCTGGCGACGAATCGCCGCCCGTTAATCCCCCGGAGGGCCCGTATCCTTACGGGCCGGGTATGTATCTGTTCATCAAATTGGATCGCGACGGTTGTTTCGAAATGAAACGGCGACCGCAATCCCGGCCTGTCAGGAGACCGGCCCTCCGGATTGTCGAGAAAACCCTACGCCTTCACCAACCCCACCGAGATCTCACCGCCATCAACCTTCACGGAGCGCTCGATCAGCGCTTTCGAAAGCGATGGTGTCACCTCGACACACAAGGTCTCTGATTTCACGTACGCCTCATGCGCTTTTAACAGCTCATCGGCGCCACGGATTGAGAGCTTAATGCGATCCGCGATGTGGAGGTCGGCCTCTTTTCGCATATCTTGAATCTCGCGCACAAGGTCACGAGCTTGTCCCTCAAGGGCGAGCTCCGGTGTCACGTTCGTATCGAGGGCGACGACGAATCCGTTCCCTGATTCAACCGCGAGTCCTGGCTTGCCGGCGAAGCCAACCTCAACCTCTCCTGGATTAAGGGTGATGTCGCCTATCGTGATCGTGTTTTCACCGATTACCTCGAAATCACCGTTACGTACCTTCTGAATTACCTCTTGCACTCGGGCACCAAGGCGAGGTCCGAGCACGCGAGCGTTGACCTTCGCGCTCAAGGTCGCGATGGAGGAGGCGTCCGCCAAGAACTCAACCCTCTTAACGTTAAGCTCTCCGCAAAGAACATGGATATACGGCTCTAGTTCGGCCGCAAGGTTCTCTTTTACGGCGACCTTCGCTGACGCGAGTGGGAGTCGCACGCGAAGCTTCTCGCGAGCGCGCACCGACAAACCGGCTGATACCATTCCTCGAATGAGGTTGACCTGCTTCGAGAGCTTGTCGTTGATCAATGATTCACGAACCGTTGGCCACTCCGTGAGGTGCACGCTGTCCGTAAATCCGAGGCGCTCCCAGAGGAGCTCTGAGATGAATGGGCAGAGCGGGGCAAGTGTTTGCGAGACGGTCTTCAACACATCGAAGAGGGTAGCGTAGAAGGCGAGCTTCTCTGGAGAGCGTTGGTCGTCTGACCACACACGCTCACGGCTCCGACGGATGTACCAGTTGTTAAGGGTATCGAGGAACGGAGAAAAGAGGCGCATCGCCTCGTTGATTCGATAGGTCTCAAGGTAGTCGGTGGCGGAGCGCTTCAGAATCTCAGCCTCGGAGAGGATGAAGTGATCCAGCTCGCTCAGATCCTTCCCTTCAAGTCTGATGTCCTGAGGAGATATGTGGTCAACCTCGGTGTACGACGTGAAGAACGAAAGCGCGTTCCAGATCGGAAGCATGATCGACTTCACCATGCTCTCAACACCCTCATCACGGAACGAGAGATCCTCGATTCCAACCGCCGAAGAGGTGAAGAGATACGCGCGCAGAGCATCCGCCCCGTGCTTGTCCATCAGCTCATACGGATCGGTGTAGTTCTTAAGGCTCTTTGAGATCTTCTTTCCATCAGCCGCTAAGAGAGTTCCATGAACCATGCAGTTTTTGAACGCAGGCTTGTCGAAGATCGCGGTCGAGAGTACGTGCAGGTAGTAGAACCAACATCGGATCTGTCCGGTGTACTCCACGATAAAGTCTGCTGGGAAATGGGAGAGGAAGTACTCAGCGTTCTCGAACGGGTAGTGGAACTGTCCGTACGGCATCGAGCCTGACTCGAACCAACAATCGAGAACCTCCGGCACGCGCGTCAGCTTCTTGCCGCAGGAACACGGCACCTCAACAGCGTCGAGGTGCTCCTTGTGAAGATCGTTCAGCTTCACGCCAGCGTCCTTCTCAAGTTCGGAAACGATTCCGTACACCTTTTGATTGCCGCAATCGCCGCACTCCCACACCGGTATCGGGGTCGCCCAGTAACGGTTTCGGGAGAGGTTCCAGTCACGAGCGTTCTCAAGCCAGTTTCCGAAACGGCCATGCTTCACGGTCGCTGGATACCAATTTATCTCTTCGTTTGTTTGAATGAGTCGGTCACGGATCTGCTCAACCTTGAGGTACCACGCGTCGAGCGCCCGGTAGATCAACGGTGTGCGGCAACGCCAGCAGTGTGGGTAGTTGTGCTCGATAGTCTCATCGCGAACGACCTTACCCTGCTCCTTGAGGAACTTGATGATCGCTGGATTCGCGTCATGCACGTTCTGTCCGACGAAATCGGTAACCTCAGTGGTGAAACATCCGTTCGAGTCGACTGGATTCTTAACCTCGATCTGGTATTTGCGGCATGCCCAGTAGTCGTCCTCTCCGAACGCAGGAGCCATGTGAACGATACCTGTTCCATCTTCGGTCGACACGAAATCGGCAGAGATGATTCTGAACGCGTTCTTTTCGTCCTTAAAGTAAGGAAGGAGTGGCTCGTAGGTTATCGTCTTCTCGACGAGCTCCGCGCCGGTGTGTGTCGCGATGATCGTTGCCTCTTTTCCGAGCTCTCGCTCATAGCGCTTGAGCGCGTTCTTCGCGAGGAGCACGCGGCCAACGTTGGTGTCGGCGATGACGTACTCAATCTCTTTACCAACAGCGAGCGCTAGGTTGGATGGAAGGGTCCACGGGGTGGTCGTCCACGCCAGAGCTGACACGCCGTCCATATTGTTGAGCGCGAATTTTACGGTGATGGTGCGGTCCTGCTTTGGGCGAGTTGCGTCATCAACACGGATCTCAGAGAAGGAGAGGGGGGTCTCGCATCGGTAGCAGTACGGCGCTACCCGGTAGTCCTTGTAGATGAGCCCCTTTTTGTGCGCTTCGCCGAAGGCCCAGATCACCGATTCCATGAAGGAGCGGTCGAGGGTTTTATAGGCGTTGTCCATATCGACCCAGCGACCGATACGGTTGATGTACTTTTTCCAGGAATCGTTAAACTCAGAGACGATGCGACGACATTCAGCGTTAAACGCCGCAACGCCCACCGTGCGCTCGATCTCGCCTTTGTCTTTAAGCCCGAGGTTCTTCTCCGCGATCGTCTCGATCGGCAACCCGTGACAATCCCATCCCCATGTTCGAGGAACGTGGAATCCCCGCATCGTCTTGTAGCGACCGACGACGTCTTTCAGGATGGAGACGAAGATAGTGCCGTGGTGGGGGCTTCCGGTCGGGAAGGGAGGTCCGTCGTAGAGAATGAACTCCGGCTTTGAGGCGTTGCCAGTAACGGAGCGCTGGAAGGTGTTCTCTCGCTGCCACCGTTCGACGACGCCGTTCTCAAGTGTGGGAAGATTTGGACGGGACTCAACCTTACGGAAGGTGTTCTCTTGGCTCATGTGGAGGTCCTATGCCGATACACGGCGTGTTACAGGCTTTTTAGCCTCTCTATAGTGCCGAATTATGGTTGGGGAGTAAACCCGCAGGAGGAGTCCATACTACGGGTAAGTACCTGCCCTTGTTCGCCTGTTGAGGAGGTTTCAGAGCTGGTTACTTGTTCATTCGTCGCAAGGCGATCTTAACGGAGTGCGGTGCGGGGTTTACAAGGTGGTCTCCGAGCACCACCTGAGGCAGGGAACGTGCCCCCGAAATCTTACCGGCCTGAGCGAGGAGCGCTGCCGCGCCCTGATCAGTTTCTACGTTCTGCTCGTCAAAAGGAATTCCGAGATCCCGAAGGGTTCCCGTGAAGGTCGAACATGAGGGGCATTTCGATGCCACGAGAACGATAGGTTTTTCGTTCGAGAACCGGATGCCGTTGTGATTGTAAAACTGCTGGGCCTCTTCTTGGGAGCGGAAGAGCGGAACGGCGCTCTTTCTGGGGGAAAAACTCATCATGCCGATCCCCAGCACTACCAGGACTAATGGTAGGGTGCTCACAGAGAGCTCCATGATCGTTTCGAAGATATGAGAGGATCGTCCTCGCTGTGGCTTGTTTTCCTCGGTGTGCATCGCTGTCACTGTAGCTCCTGAGGGGGTGTCCTTCCCCGTTTGTAGTTAAGACTCCAGAATTATCGGTATCGTTGCGGGATTGCTTAATGATGTGGGGCTCGTTTGGGTTTGGAATTGGGGGGTTGGGCGGATGGGCACTGTTTGGGGCGATAACTACTTGATTTGAGATCCTCTTGTTGTACCTGTCATGAGTCGCAAAACCGGGAGGGCGACCATTCCTGGTCGCCGATATGGTTGACCTATTGATGAACGCAACGCGGCGGTCAGGAATGACCGCCCTCCCGGACTCGGGTTGGCGCGCGGGAGGGCGACCATTCCTGGTCGCCGAGATGGTGGACCTGTTGATGAACGTAACGCGGCGGTCAGGAATGACCGCCCTCCCGGACTCGGGTTGGCACGCGGGAGGGCGACCATTCCTGGTCGCCGAGATATCACGGGGGGCAGAATCTCCCTACGCCGCAATGGACGAGTGACACTCCTTGTGCTCTCGGAAGTTCATACCGAGCCGCTTCATGAGCTTGTTGTCGTGGTCCTCTCCTGGGTTTGGAGTGGTAAGGAGCTTCTCTCCCGCGAAGATTGAGTTTGCGCCAGCGACGAAGCAGAGCGCTTGCATCTCATCCGACATCTCGGTACGTCCTGCTGAGAGCCGAACCATTGAGTATGGCATCATGATACGGGCTGTCGCCACAAGGCGAACGAACTCTAATGGATCGACCTTTCCTCCCTCAGCGAGGGGAGTACCCTCAACGCGGACGAGCATGTTGAGGGGTACGCTCTCAGGGTGAACCTCCTGGCTCGCGAGTTGCACGAGGAGGCCGAGGCGATCATCAGCCTTCTCACCCATACCAACGATTCCACCGCAGCATACGGTCATACCGGCTTTTCGCACGTTGCTCAGGGTCTTGAGTCGATCCTCGTACGTTCGGGTTGAGATGATCTCGCCATAGTATTCAGGGGAGGTATCGAGGTTGTGATTGTACGCGTAGCATCCGGCCTCGCGGAGGCGCTCCGCTTGTGACTCGGTAAGCATCCCGAGGGTGCAGCACACCTCCATGTCGAGGCTCTTAACCTCTCGGACAAGATCGAGGATGGCTTCGAAATCCTTGCCATCTTTCACCTCTCTCCAGGCGGCGCCCATGCAGAAACGAGTGGATCCTTGTTCCTTCGCTTGAAGGGCTTTTGATCGAACGACTTCAACGGGGAGAACGGAGTGACGCTCAACGCCTGTCTTGTAGTGCGCTGATTGAGGGCAGTACGCGCAGTCTTCCGGGCATCCGCCGGTCTTTACTGAGAGGAGGGTCGACCGTTGAACCTCGCGTGGGTTGAAGGTTGCACGGTGAATTGTTTGAGCCTGATAGAGGAGGTCTGGAAACGGTTGTGAGTAGATCGAGGAAGCTTCCTCTCGAGTCCAGTCGTGACGGATGGCAATTGTTTCGTTGGTCATACGCATTCCTTTACAAACGTGGTGGGTTTCATAACCGATTTTTTAGGGACGGGATAGGGCGATGGGGATAGGAATCGAAATTATTGAGATATAACGGCCGCTTAGTAGGCGCATCCGAGGAGGGAGCTGTGACAGATGGGGCCCCAAGAAGGGGTGTGGTGCTGTCTAGCAGGGTGGTGAAATAAGGTTCGGTCGTGAATGTTTTGAGAGTTCACACGAAGGTGCGGTCAAAAGATCTCAATCCGCAGCAGGAAAACTTTTTTACCGTCCTGCTAAGCTTCCCCTCGTTTGCGAAGCTCAGCGAACGCCTCAGCGAAGTAGGTGATGATGATGTCGGCACCGGCGCGCTTGATGCTGGTCAACGACTCGAGCATCACCCGCTTCTCATCGAGCCACCCCATCTTAGCGGCCGCCTTCACCATGGCGTACTCGCCACTCACATTGTACGCGGCTGTTGGCATCTGGAAGGTATCCTTAACCGCCTTGATGACATCGAGGAACGCGAGGGCTGGTTTTACCATCACGATGTCCGCTCCCTCGTGAACATCGAGCTCGACCTCGCGGAGCGCCTCTCGGATATTTCCAGGATCCATTTGGTAGGTTTTTCGATCGCCGTACTCAGGAGCCGATTGAACTGCGTCTCGGAACGGTCCGTAGAACGATGAGGCGAATTTGGCGGCGTAGCTCATCAACGGCACTTCGGAGAGGTTGTTCTCATCGAGGCCACGGCGCAAGAAGCCGATCGTGCCGTCGAGCATTCCACTTGGAGCGATGATGTCAGCGCCAGCCTCCGCGTGAACGAGCGCTTGCTTGAGGAGATTTGGAAGCGTTTCGTCGTTGCAGAGCTTGCCGTCGTGCATGACCCCGCAGTGGCCGTGACTTGTGTATTCACAGAAACAGAGGTCGGTCACCACCATCATGTCTGGTACCGCTTTCTTTATCGACTTGATGGCCTTCGGAATAATTCCCTGCGGGTGCCACGCAGAGGAGCCCACGTCATCCTTGAATTCTGGGATTGCGAAGAGGAGCACTGAGCGGATTCCGAGCTCATACAACGTGATCGCTTTCTCGGTCGCGGTGTCGACGCTGAGATTATACTGCCCCGGCATAGAGCTGATCTCTCGTTGTACCTTCTCGCCCGGAACCACGAAGAGAGGGGCGATCATATCCGACACCTCAAGGCGGGTTTCACGAACCATCTCTCTGAGTGCTGGAGTGCTGCGAAGTCGTCGGAGGCGAGTTTGCGGATACATAGCAAGAATCTTCAAGGGGTTATCGGAAGTAGCCTACGAGATGGGGGGCGGGAAGTAAAGTGCCCGATCCTATACGGATCTGATCGGCTGAGGTCCTCGTGCCGTTTTTTCTTTGTTCCTCTGGCATTTGTGGCACTCTCCCAAGGGGCTTTTGCTCGATCTTTTTACTCAAAAAGTTTCCGCTAACGCGCAACTTCTTCTTCAGCTGGGCGATGAGGCACCTGGCAGAGAGATTCCTACGGGGTAGCTCGGCTGAGGCATAGCAGGGAAAAGGAGATACAAGGCATGTACGAGGAGCAGCTCGGGCCCCGTTTCCGGCGAGGGGTTCATGGGGAGAGTATGGAGGCCGTTCTCAATCATCATTCCGAACGTGACGCGCTCATAGAGGAGTACCAAGACTTCGTGGAAAGCTTGGTGGTTCGCCTCATGAGAGCGATGGGCCTTCCACAACGACATCGCGAAGATTTTATCTCCGCTGGACTTCTCGGCTTGGTGGAGGCCGCTGGGCGATACGATGCCGGTCGCGGAAGTGAATTTCGGTCCTTCGCTTTCTTACGAATCCGTGGAGCCGTTATCGATCACATCCGGGCATCGTGTGAGCTTTCGGGGTACGCTTACCAGGTTCTGAAAGCTTTAGAGGGTGCGCATGAGCTTCGGGCTCAAGCGTTAGAGGACCGGCGTTCGGGCTCGCAAACCGTCCGCTGCCAGGCGATCGAGGGGGTCGATATCCTCAAGAAAAGCGCCGTCGCGTTGGCGATCGTTACTCCGTGTGCTGAAACCCCCTTCTTCGGCGGCACGTTCTCGTCTGACCCTGAGCGTGACCTCCATAAGAAACAAACTTCAGAAAAATTACGCGCCGCAATAGCAACTTTGCCTGAAAAGGAGCGAATCATCATCGAGCAGTACTACTTTCACGACCTCACGCTGAGTGAGGTCGCTCAGCAGTACGCGGGGCTGTCGAAATCCTGGGTGTCGAGGTTGCATGATCGAGCGTTGGGGATGTTGCGGGAAAAGTTGGTTGAAGGGTGCGTTGAGAGCAACGTATGACGCTCGCCTCAAGCCGAGGGCTTTTGGGGCGTTCGTTCCCTTGGTGTGTAGTCTGGCGGCCTGCCAGGAGCAGATCGTTCATGATCTCTCCGAGCGAGAGGCGAACAGCGTCGTCAGCCAACTGAGCATGGCGCGCCTCGACGCTCGCAAGGTACAGCAACCGGATGGTCGATGGGCTATCTCAGTGGATCAGGATGAGATGCTGCAGGCGCTCTCCTACATCGAGACGCGGAGAGTGCTTACTAGTCGTGACGCGAAGTCCGTGTCCAACAAGGGCGCGATGATCCCAAGTCGCGAGGAGCAATGGTTCCGATACGAGCGTTCGGTCGCTGTCTCTATTGAAGAGAGCCTCTCTGCTCTTCCTGGTGTTCTGGATGCCCGTGTGCACGTGAACCTTCCAGACGATGACCCTCTCTTTGGAGACTCCGCACGGAAAGGTGGCTCAGGCTCGGTGCTCTTGGTGGTCGATAAGAGTTTTACCGCCGCTGATGCTGAGGTGGGGGCTCTCGTTGGTGGCGCTGCTGGACTACCTCGTGACGCAGTGAGAGTGCTGAGGAGTGAGGCAGTTGAGGCGAAC
>JAIXQT010000125.1 GCA_027485595.1 Pseudomonadota bacterium
GAAACTAGTTAGACTCGGGAGAGGGTCCTGGATTCCGAGTTCCGGGAAGTCTCCATCGCAGAGATTCCGGGGAGGCGGTGTGGAGATTCATCGCTCAGCACGACACTCCGTCGGATGGCTTGCTGACGATGCTCTCAAAAAAGACCACCCCAAAACCGCCGACCCCTTCCCTCAATTCCATGTACCAACACGAGCAGCTCTTGTAACGAACCACGCGAGAACAAACGGCTTCATCTGATGAACCGTTGGCGTATCTCGTGAAATGTTTTTTCACGAGACCCCCTTCTCGCTCTTACCACGTTAAGAGAATCTTACCGACGTGCGTACTCTGGCGCATGCATGTGTGCGCGTCCTCAACCTTCTCAAAGGGAAACACAGAGTCCACTATCGGTGTAACAAACCCGCTCTCAAAAAGCGGGAGAACCCTCTCCGAAAACTCTCTCACTAACTCGCCCTTCTCAGCGATACTCCGACCTCGCAGAACCGAACCGATGACCGAGAGACGTTTGCGCATCAATACCGCAATATCAAGCTCCGCCTTGGCGCCACTCATCGTCGCGATGCACACCAACCGACCACGCGGGGTCAGCACCGAGATGTTTCGCTCGAAGTAGTCATGCCCGATGATATCGAGAATGAGGGAAACGCCACTCGGACTCCATTCTGCTATCTTCGCGGCGAAGTCCTGCTTCTTGTAGTTGATAACGAGCTCCGCGCCAAGCGCGCGACACCGGTCGACCTTGGCGTCATCACCCACCGTACAGGCGACCCGCGCGCCGAGGGCGTGCGCGACCTGAATAGCGGCTGTTCCAACCCCACTGGCGCCTCCGTGAATTAGCACGAGCTCCCCGGCAGCTAAACGCCCCTCTCCTACAAGATTGGCATACGCAGTTATGAACGCCTCAGGGAGTGCAGCGGCGTCACGCAGAGATACGGATCGCGGCCGACGAAACACCTGTAACGCCGGAACCGCGACGAGCTCGGCGTACCCTCCCCCAGCAAGAAGGGCGCACACCTCCTCACCAATATCTATCGAGGTCACATCAGCCGCTCTCCGCTCAACAACCCCGGAGACCTCCAATCCAAGTAACTCTGAAGCGCCAGGTGGGGGGGGATACTTGCCAGCCCGCTGAAGCAGGTCAGCTCGGTTGACGCCGGCGGCAACGACACGCACCAACACCTCACCCGCTGAAAGCGTCGGCTCCGCGACATCCCGAACCACGAGCGAGCTTTGGGGACCAGGATTCTCTATCTCTATCACTTTCATGACGTTGCTCCGAGAAGCGCAGTGTGAAGCCACCGCGGCCGTAGTGCAAGGGGGAGCTCGAAAGAGATCTGTCGCTGCACATACGGGTGAAAAAGTGATAACCCAAACGATACGAGTCGTAACTCAGGAGCCTCAGCACCACCGTAGTGTGGATCCCCAATGATCGGATAGCCAAGCGACGCGAGGTGAACCCGAATCTGATGCGTCCTTCCAGTTTTAGGCTCAACCCGAAGGAACGTGCGCTCCGCTCCATCAATCACATCACATCCAACTTTGGTCACAACCGTATAGGCCTCTTCGCCACCCTCGGATACAACGCAGCGAAGCATAGAATAGTGCGGGTGACGTCCGATCTGATCGCGCACCTCGATCACGTCATGCGGAAAGTCGCCCGAGACCTGCGCCACATAGTACTTCCCAACGGCGTGCCGATCATACGCCCTTTGCAACGCCGCGTTCATTCGAGATGTGAAGGACACGAGCAGAATTCCAGCGACACCGGTATCGAGGCGCGAGGGAAGGTGGAACGGCTTATTAAAATAGTCTCGCAGATAGGTCGAGAGGGCGAATCGTCGCTGATCGCGTGGCGGGATCGTGGGAAGTCCGGCGGGCTTTACCACAACTGCCATATCCTCGTCGTGATAGAGCACCATATCCGAAGAGAAGCTCGGATAGAGCGAGGCGACATCCTTAAAATCCCCGAGGGGCTCGAAATACTCAACCGTCGCGGGAGGCACGACCTCGCTCTCAAGATGAGCGGGTCGTCTGTTAAGATAGACACCTCCCATCTCGAATCGCTCAGGCCAGGTTGATGGGTCGATGTGCGGCAATCCCGCTATAAGGATATCCCGACAGGTCATCCCAGCACGATCGACCTCGTTCACAGCAACCACCCATCGCTTGCTTCGGAAAGCGTTTTGAATTCGTTCTGTATCGAGCGGTTTCACGGCGTCGTATCCTCACACGCGGGGAGACATCCCACCATGAGAACAATAGCCGGATTCGCAACAAGAGTGTAGATGGAGAACCTCAGGGAGGGGTTTTGCCTCGCTTCCTTATGAGACGCTATTGAGCGCTCTTCGAGCTCAAACGATTGGTCAACTCAAGGGCCCGCTCAGCACTCATAAGAGCCAGGATCTGCCCGATGCGCTTCTCCGGCATTCGTTGAATGAGTGAGTGTGCGATGTTGATATCAAGCTGCTCAAGAAGATGCGCGGCTTCCGGGGGATTCATAGACCCGTACACGTTAGCAAGCTGGTCAAGCTGGACGTTCCTTTGCTTCTCACCCTTTTCGCGCTCAAGCTTGAGGCGCTCTGAGAGTTCCTTCAACTCTGTCAATCGGGCCGCGAGATCACGATCACGACTCGCGAACTCATGCTCACGTTGCTCAAGTCGACCGCTACGATCTTCGAGCTCTGAGCGACGCTGATCGAGCGCGGTAAGGATCTTGACCTCCTCCTTACTCCACTGAGGACCCGTTCGCACCGGAGCGATCGCCGTCGCCTCGACTGGTTTTACCTCTCCGACACCGACCGCCTCCAGGGCCGATACCGATATCTTCGCCACACAGAAGAGCACAACAAACGCAACCGCGCCCATCTGCCCGCGAAACGAAAAGTTAGAAAGAACAGCTGGAAGAGGCCTCGATGACGTAACTTTCGACGAACTCGAACTCTTACCGGCCGCCCGCGTGTAGGTCGCAGGTTGCTTGTCAGCGCTCGTCGGCTGAGCTACTGGGGCGGCGCTCTGGAGCGGCGCCGCACGAACAGACCCGACTTTCGCCGCCGACATGGCCGCGTTGCGCTTCGCCATCATGTGTCCCATAGCTCGACTCAGATCATCGTACAGCTCTTGAGCCTCTTCCTTGGTGAGCTTCTTTTCCGTCATATCAGTTCGCTACCCTATTTCTCGTGAACTCGCTCGTTGCATTGCGACTTCATCGAGTTGATTAATCTCTTCCTTGAGCACTTCTTGGTCGTATTCAGCCCTCTTCTTATCCCTCAGCATCTCAAGGGCTCGGGCGTCCTTGTTAGCTTGGATGTACCGTTCTTGGGCTTGAACTACGGCCTTGCGAGCCTCTTCAACCTTGACGGACTGCTGTTCAATCATCTTTTGAACTCGCAGCGCATACGCACCCGTCAACAAGAGATTCCCTGCAGTAACTATGCCATCGCTGGCTCCGTTCAAACGCAACAATTCAGCCTCTAACCTTGCCAAAACACTTTGCTCCTGTGCTAACAACGCGTTACGCCGGCCAAGTTCTTGACGCGCTTCGTCACGGATCTGTTCTCGGATGTCAAGGATACGCTGAAGACGGAACGTAAATCGCTTCATAACCATCGTGAACGATCGTTCACGCTCCCCTCAAAACTGCCCTAGCCAACGATCTCCTTCATAGATCGCCAACAATCCTCTATAGAACATGGCCTATCAGCGGACTGCTTAAGGAAGCTCAGAACCTTCTCGTGCTTCTGTACCGCGCGGTCTACCCGTGGATTCTGTCCGGGCTTGTATGCGCCGATGGTGATAAGGTCCTCAACCTCTTGGTACGACGCGAGGATATCCCGCACCTCTGACGCCATAGTAAGCACCTCTGGAGCAACGATATCAGACATGACACGGGAGATGCTCTGAAGAATATCAATCGCCGGATAGTGCCCACGCCCCGCTAGTCGACGGCTCAAGACAACGTGACCATCGAGGATACCGCGAACAGCGTCGGCGACCGGTTCATTCATGTCATCACCTTCGACAAGAACGGTGTATAAACCGGTAATGCTTCCCTCACCCTCGCACGTTCCTGCGCGCTCAAGCAGGCGGGGAAGGATCGAGAATACAGAGGGGGTATATCCACGAGTACTTGGGGGCTCGCCTACGGCTAAACCAACCTCACGTTGCGCCATCGCAAGTCGGGTGATGGAGTCGACCATCAACATCACCTTCTTTCCCTGGTCTCTAAAGTACTCAGCGATCGCGGTAGCCACGAAAGCGGCTCGAATTCGAAGAAGGGCGGACTGGTTGCCCGTCGCGACCACAACAATTGAGCGCGCTAATCCTTCCGGTCCAAGGTCTCGCTCGATGAATTCTCTCACCTCTCTACCTCGCTCTCCCACGAGCGCGATGACGTTCACATCACTGTGGGAGTGCTTAGCGACCATACCGAGCAAGGTTGATTTACCTACTCCAGAGCCCGCCATGATACCAACACGCTGGCCCTCCCCGACGGTGAGAAGACCGTTCATCGCCCGAACCCCCAGGTCCAGACACCGTTGAATACGAGCTCTCGTCACAGGATTTGGGGGCTCACGAAAAAGCGGCACGCTCTCGTTCATGACAGGAAGAGGTTGACCATCAAGGGAATTGCCCAGCGCGTCAATCACACGCCCTTGCAACCCCGCACACACCGGGACATCGTTAGTTTCCTCTGAGGCTATAATAGTTGCCCCTGGCGCTATCCCCTCAACCTCAGAGAACGGCATCATCAGGATTCTATCACTGCGAAACCCGACAACCTGCGCGGGAATAGTATTCCTTCCGGATCTAATAACAACCTGCGAGCCTACCGGAACCAATGGTCCGGTCCCCTCAATAATCAACCCGGTCATGTCCGTGACGGCCCCTCGCAACTCGTAGTTACTGACCTGAGATGCCGCTACCATCGCGCGCTCGAGAAGCGTTTCCATTGTACTCCCTACCTAACCTTTGTGACGCTTTCTTTAATTCTTTCCCACGCCTTCTCGAGATCTAATTCCACCTCTCCAGAGGAGGTCTCAAGAACGCAGCCCGCGCGAATCGTGTCGTCCCCTTGGAAACTCCACGAGCCGTTAAACTCTTTGAATTGACGCTCAGGACCAACCTTCTTGAGAAACTCAAGATCCTGAGGGCTGACTCGAATAACTTTGATTGTCGCGCCCCCAGTAAGATTTATCGCGTCTTTGATTACGTGCAGGATATACTCCGGGTTGATCTCGACGGTCGTTCCAACGAGCTTTCGCGCTACCTGGAGGGCGAACTCAACGGCGCGACGCTCTACCGCTTCGACCTCGTCACGGATCTGACCACCCATATCATCGATGATGGTTCGATACCGCTCCTCGATGGCCTTTATCCTCTCCTCGCTCTCAGCGACCAACCGCGCTTCGATCTGTTCTCGCAGTGATGATGTGATCTCCTCAACCTGCCGCTCATGGTGCGCCTGAAGAGCGATTCGCTCCTCCTCGAACTTTTGCATAAGAAGCTCCACCTCTGACGCGAGAACCACCGGTTCCTCCGCAACCGGTTGCTCCGAAACCGGCTCCTCCGCCACCGACTCCTCTGCCACCGGTTCTTCTGCCACCTGCTCCTGCTCAATCGGCGGCTCCGAAGCGACAGTCAGGGACTCCTGCTCGCTGGGGAGATCCGCTGTGACATCGACCGGCAGGGGTATTACCTCCCCCGGTATATCCTCCTCAACTACTATGTCCACTTCGAACGTCGACAGTTGAGCCTCCGCGGATAGCTCATCTTCAACGAATCCCTGAACCTCGGTAACAAGGTCATCATACACGTCAAACATCGGATCGACGGTCCGAGGCGGTCCCTCAACGACGGTAAATTCATCCGCCGCGAACTCAGTAATGACCGTTGATTCCGCGACAACCTCGAACTCACTTGCTTGAAAAGTAGAAGGCCTGAACGTTCGAACGTGCGGACGCAGC
>JAIXQT010000066.1 GCA_027485595.1 Pseudomonadota bacterium
GACACCGTTTATAACTACCGCGTTCGCGCTACCGCGTGGGAGTTCTGCATCAGTCAAACACTCCTCGGTCTGCACAAGATTTGGGCGGCGTCCACTTCGGTTTGCTCCAGGTTCACTAGAGGGAAACACGTGCGCATGAATGAGGTTTCCCGGAAATTGGTATGCGATATCGAATGCGTCTTTGGCGGTACCCTGGAACTGAATGATTCCGCCCGCGAGAGGCAGCGCTGGTAGAACTCCCGCGAGACGCTCACGTTGACGCACCTCCAACCCTCGAAAACGCGCTTGGTGTGCCGCGTATAGTTCGCGACCATGCTCAGAGATCGGCGGCCACACATACCATCGAAAGGAGATCGCGACCGAAAGGGATCCCTCCTTTTCGATTACCTCTGTAATGGTCTCTCCTGAGTTCTCGAAGCCACGCTTTTCAAGTGCGTCCTTTGCTTCTAGCCAGATCTGCTTTCCGTTCGGATTTACGGCCTCAGCACCAAATGGAACCATGTCCGTGAGGACCATGCCGATTAGGGGGCCACCTAACGATGTTTCCTTCATCTTTTCGATGATGCGCGAAAATGCCTCTCCTGCTGGCAAGATGTCGCGGGTTGTCTCGTTCACGAATAGTCGTATTACACGATGACTGGTCTCACCCTTCATCAGGTAGTCTGGGATATTATCAGCATCAGGAAAATTTTCCCGTCCATGAATCACGATGCCATATCCTAGGACCTGTAATAGACCGTCGCGGTCATCAGGATCGTGCCCCTTGAGCACCACAACTGAAGCTCCGGGCCGGCTGATAAGATCAAGGGTCTTGGCCAGACTGTCAGGAGGAAGTCCCGGATGAGCCTCGTTCATTCTCATCATCGAGGTCTTGGTAAGATTTACGATCTGCCGCAACTCATAGTAGGCCTCTTGATGCTCAGCGGGAACGCTCTCTGGGTTACGTAGCCGCTCCAGCAGGTCACTGGGAGAGACCCCGCGCAGAAAATCGAAGTTTCGAACCTCGGTAGCTATCGTGTCAGCGAGGTGTGCGAGGCTACGGCCTGCAAGTCGAACCTGATCATCCAGAGCCGGAGAAACAGCACGATCAGGGGTTTTAGGGCCGAACGACATCATGGCCTCTAGTATAGTCGGATTGATTTTACTAATAAACTGAGGGGATGGTGAAAAAGCTCATGATCATAAAGCGTTACGCCTATTGATCCCAACCTATTCCCCTAATCGAGCGCCCCGCCCTCCTCTACAAAGAAACGAACCTTAGGATACCGAAATTTGGTCAGCGTTTTTATGGTGTGAATTGAGCCTCCGAGTTCCTGGTACATCTCTTGAATTATGCGGGTCACCTCCTCTGCCCGCTCAACTTCAACGTTGACCTCATAGCCCCACGATCCAAAACAATCGATTAAGGTTGTGATGTTTCGGTGTCGCGCGCAGAATTCATGCATGCGTGTACTTAGCTCTGCATCGAGTCCCTTCGTGTAAACCAAGAGCTTAAAGCTCTCCATGTTAAACTTGCTGGCATCTACCACGAATATATCAGCCGAAATCACCCCGGCTTCGCGCAACTTGCGCAGCCGCAACTCAAGGGTTGAGAGCGGAACCTGAAGCTTCAACGCCAACTGCCGGTGCGAAAGCTGCCCAAACGAAGTGAGGCCGCTCAAGATCTTGCTATCGAGTGCGTCAATATCAACGACCTGCTTTTTATCGAACGTAACTGTGAGCGGCCGCACTGAGAATTTCTTGGATGAAAGATACCGTCGAGGAAAGATCGTTGAGGCGATCTGCACCGAGATAGCTTTGTCATGAAAGATAGCACCGTGTTTTTTTGACAACAGGGTGAGAAACTCAATCAGCGATGGAAGTCGCTTTGCACAGAAACCAACTCCGTATTGAAACTCTCCACCGAACTCTCCAACCCACAACACATTCGGTGCCGCAATCAAGGACCGTATCAATGCATCATGCGCACCCCGCTTCTCTCCACCAACGGTAAAGAAGAGGCTGTAGATCGTGTATCCCAAGCGGTGCAGGTTAATGAACGGAATCGGGGCGATTACTCCGCGCCCCAAGAGATTACGGAGCGCGTACCGCACGGTGTGTTCGCGGTAGCCTGATTCCTTGCGTAGTATTTCAATCGGCGCCTGAGCCCGAAGCTCTGCGGCCGCCAAGATAGTTGCTTCTCGTTCACTTAACTTCATGCCCGAAACGTTCACCTGTTTTGCGAGCATTTGCAACACTCCATCGCTAATCAGCGTCGAGAGCGGTTATTCCCTGTACAAGCCCCTAAGGTCCATGTCCTCCATCTCCTGCTCCACCTGGTGCAGCCCAACTATCTCGCCCCAAAACGTGAATTGATCCTACCATACTTCTCAGAGCGGATGCTTATCTGTGGGATGAACGGCTAAAACAAACTTCTTGAGGCTCTTGAGATATCCCACCATAAATCGATCCGCCTCAGCGCGAGCGGCCTGTTGTAGATCCGGTCCGACTGGAACGTGTCTCGTTTGGGTCATGATTATATTGTAGTCAGGTACGATGAGCACGAGATTCATTGGATATCCATTCGCTTCGAAGGCTGGCAGGTCGTTTCTTCTCCACCAGAGGTGGCCGTATCCCTTGTTCGCCTTGGGAATACTGGTTGGCGTAGCGACCATCTCGCATGATGACTCGGGGGAGAGCACGGAACGGCCATCCACCATTCCGTTATTCAAAATTATCTTGCCAAGCTTAGTTAGATCCTCAGCGGTTGATGTCATGCCGCCGTACAGCATCGTCACACCATTTTCTTTCCACAGCGATGTCTCGCTCATGCCCATGGGCTCAAGTACCTCTTCGTGTATGAACAGCGAGACGTCGCGGGTGTCGCCGCTGGAGCGTAATGCTGCGGACGCAACGGCTTCCAGAATTTGAGTGCCAGGATTACTGTAATCAAAGACCTCTCCAATTTTGTGGACCAGCGGATGCATGGCGGCGCGCGTGGTTACATCGAAGAGTGGCGCTAAATGATTTAAGAATTGAGCGTCTCCCGGAATCCATCTCGATTTATCTTCCGGCATAAAATAGGCGTTGCCCGGTAATCCCGAAGTATGCGTGAGGAGGTGTCGGGGGGTAATTTGTGTATAGTGATCAAGGCTAAAGATCTTTCGATTCTTTATTATTTTTGAGAGAGGTTGATCGATGTCGAGTCTCCCCATCTCAGCCAACTTGAATATGGTGATAGCGGCAAGCGACTTGGTGCATGAGGCCGTTGGGGTCCTCCGGTCCTTGGTCTCGGGTTCAATTTTTCCAATGACCGCGTCGCCATAGAGGAACTGCATGCCGTTAGCTCCGGTATCAACGCATAGTTCTCTCAGCTCTTTTTCGAGGTCCCTCACAGGTTCAGGGATCCGCAGTTCAGGGCTGAACGAAGCTCCCTGCAAGGGATTTGATGCGGGAGTAATGGGGCGAACAATCTCGATCATCTGTTGGACCTTCTCTAGGCGGAATGCTCATAAACTCTAGTAACTGGGGTTATCCTAATCAAGCGCTACCCGATGGCGCGAGGATAATGAATTCAGATAAGGGCTATTTTTTAACTGACTGTGGCTGGATTGGATTCTAAGCGCACCGTGACAGGGTACCGGACAAGCTAGGAAGGGAAACGGCTTCGCCCTCATATCTAGTGGGCGCAAGGGACCGTCCTCCACCTGGTACAGCCCAACTATCTCGCATCCGCGAGGCGAAGGGGTAGGTCTCCGGGATATCACAATTGTGCCCCCTACCCCCATCCGCACGTTTATTCCCGAACCCCTGCAATAAGTGCGGAGGACTGCCAAAACTTCGGATCTCATGCGTCCGTCTTTCCTCTCTGAATCCATGACGGAGGACACATCCGCCTCCGAAGCAGTTAAGGTGTGATACATAGGCGACGTCAAAAAACGAGGGTCTTACAATGTCGTGAAGCCCTCGCAGTATGTAAAGGATCGTATGGCGTTAACACTTGAAAGATCGGCGCGTCCAGCAACCGCGGACATCTCGCTGAACACATCATTCTCTACCGACCTCACACGGAGCTTAGTCTCTAGGATGTTTACCCCAGTTCCTGGAGATGGCGAGCACGGTCGGCTTCCATCACCGGGAGATAGATTCATGGTGGTAGCTGGATGCGAGCCGTTACCAAGCCATGGCTCTTGTGGGGTTCAGCCATCCAGCTGCGGATCGTGCGCAGCTCGGTAGTCATATTTCACTCAAACATCCTGGGGGATGGAGTCTTCTTCGAAGCCCATCCCCCACTTTTCAAAAGGATCGAACATGCAACTAGTGGAAACAGCGGCCGTTCGTGGACAAACCGCAACAACTGACCATCAAAAACATCCCCCGCACGGCTCTACACTAGAGGAGGTGCTCTCCTACCAACATCCGGACCTGATAGCGCGCTTTGTAGAGGAGCATCATGTGCCTGAGTCGTATGCCCAAGAGCTCTTTGTCGAGACCAAAAAATGGTTGTGGTTGTGCAATGCCAATTCTGTGGAGGGCGCGAGAGCTCCCCTGATCATCTACCCTTTCATGGGAGCGCTCGACGAGATGTGGCACTCCTTTATCCTCTTTAGTAAAGATTACGCAACGTTCTGCGATGACTTTTTCGGCGAATTCATTCACCACAGCCCAACTCCTCCTCGCGAAAAAGCTCAGCACCGAGACCGTCTTGCGGCAGATGAGGAGGGCCTCAGAGAGGAAACACACTCTCAACTTCTGCGATTCGTGAACTATGTCGAGCATAAGCTGGGCCAGGACACAGCGACTCGTTGGTTTGGTCCAGAGGAACGGTTATCCTCACCATTCCTTCGCAGATCTGCCGTACGCCAGAACAACGGGGAGTTTTGGGAGGATCGCATCACGGAGCGCCTTCCGTATTGGAATGACTCCGGATCGATTCAGTGCGACACCCCGCTCATCAGTGAGGTTATCGCCCGAGAGCACGTCAGACGCTCACTCATCGTGGGGTTCGCCAACTTCGCTGACTCCCTTGCCCTAGCCGCTCAGGGAATAAAGGTTGTTGGGGTGGATGTTAGTGCTGCCGGGGTCGAAACCTATCGACGAGCGGCACATGCCTTGTCGGTCGCTCCCAAGATTCTCGGAATTGTATCTGACATTCGACACGCGGACCTTAGTGAGCTGGGAGACTTTGACCTGATAGCCTGCACGATGATGCTTCATGTGCTGGAACCAGCAGAACGGGCAGACGCGGTTCGCAAACTCGCCGCGGCAGCCGGGGAGAGCTCTATCATCATCGTCACAGCACTCTCTGACAAAGACGACTACCTCAACGATCCCAGCCAAGGGATATCCGTGGAGGAGTTGGGGGCGATGTTTGAGAGAGAACATTTTCGACCCGAAATCCTGGACACACACTACGTTGCTGCTCCGCACTCCCATCCAGGGGGAGCGCAGCACGCGGGCCATCACGTCATTCGGGGTATATTTCGAAAGAACCAAAAAGGAGGGTGAAGGCTACGTGTATCTCTCTGAACCCGCACGAGACATGCTCGCTCTTGTGCGGGTCAGTGCCGAAACGATGCCCTCCACCTGGTACAGC
>JAIXQT010000157.1 GCA_027485595.1 Pseudomonadota bacterium
GGCGGACACTGGAACCACGACCTCTTCTGGAAGCTCATGACACCAGGTGGCAACGATACTCCAACGGGAGAACTTGCTAAGGCGATCGACGCCGCGTTCGGCAGCTTCGATGAGTTCAAGATCAAATTCAAAACCGCAGGACTCGGTCGCTTCGGCTCAGGCTGGGCGTGGCTTGTGGCTCAGAAGGACGGCTCTCTCATGATCACGTCGACTCCAAACCAGGACAATCCCCTCATGGAAGGCAAGCACGCTATCCTTGGGTGCGACGTATGGGAGCACGCCTACTACCTCAACTACCAAAACCGTCGAGCTGATTACCTTGACGCGTGGTGGAATGTTGTGAACTGGGATGTTGTCGCAGAGCTGTACAAAGCTCGATAAGCAACCGCTCAACTGCGAATGAAAACAGGCGCCTTCGAGCGCCTGTTTTTTTGGCTACAACATCCGCTCAATCGCGTACAACAACAAGCCAACCAATCCACCAACGATCGTGCCGTTGATGCGAATATACTGAAGGTCATTCCCAACCTGCTCTTCAAGCTTAGATACGAGAGTTTTCGTATCCCAGCCCTCAATCGTGCGGGCAATCAGGTCAGCAACATGGCTGCTCTGCTCCCCGAAGGCCGCTCGTAATACCCCTCGCATGAAGGTGTCCATTCGATGCTGTAACGCCGGAGACGCCCTCATGGTTCCCACGAAGTTGGCGAGAATTCGATCTATCGTCGCGGCTATTAACGAGGAGTCGCTCTGCGAGTCACTCTTCACGCTCTGAAGGAAGGAATCGCGAAGGGAGCTGACATATCCACGGAAGACATCACTCGCAAGCAATGTCTCCTTCAGCTTCTCACCCTTCAGCCGGAACTCCTCGGAGCTCTCGAGCTTCTCGATAAAGATCAGCACAGAGCCGTGCAACCGGCGGCGAAGCTCATGATTCTTATCAGCGAGCGCCTTTGAGAAGGTCTCCTCTGTCTTATCAACGATCGCGCTGAAGATACGCTTGTCTATAAAATCGGGAACAAACCACGGGCTAGCCTCACGCAGCTCCCGGCGGAACCATTCTTTATTGGAGCGGAAGAACTCACGAGCGTGTCCCACCATCTCGTCGAGCATCACCTCGTGCATGTCGTTTGCGGTGAGTGATCGAAAGAGCTTCGCGCCGGTCTTCGCGAAATCGACCCGACGGATAAACTCCTCAACCTGGTCGTCTATAAAGGACTTCACCTCGCGCTCCTCAAGGCTCGAAATAATCTTCGGCAAAAGTGTCGCGATGCGATTCGTGATGCTCTTACGATTCGTGGGGGTCTCAAGCCATCGAGCGATAGCGCCGGTGATATTGAGCGATTCGCCCTCAAGTGCCTTCTCGGTGAGAAAGTTTCGCTGAACGAAGAGTCCTAGGCTTTTTCCGATACGAATTTTGTTACGCGGTATGATCGCGGTATGCGGAATCGGGACACCAAGGGGATGCCGAAAGAGTGCCGTAACCGCGAACCAATCCGCGAGCGCACCCACGAGAGCAGCCTCAGCGAAGGCACGCACCGGTGCTAATGTTGGATAGGTCTCCATGAGAAGCTGGCAGGTCACGAAGAGCACAGCCATCGAGACGAGCAGAGTCGTGGCGACCCACCATACCGTAGAGAATCCCCCACGGGTGGGGCGCTCTTGCGGCTGTACCGGCTGGGGGAGTGGTTCTATGGACTTATCAAACTCAGCGATATCCTCTGCGAGCACGGCCGACCTCCTCTAGAGCTTTTATCGTATGCGAGGGGTATTCTAGTGGGATTCCGGGAAAACACCACTATCACCAGCAGGGCGAACGTAAGAAAAAGCCCCCCGAGAATTTACTCTCGCGCTGCGGACTTAGCATAAGCCCGGGGATAATAGTCAGAGAACGCAGGGGCGAACACCATAGCCCCATCCTTTGCATACAGGACCGCAAAGAGGTCTGGGCGGGCCGTGAACTTTGAAAGGGTATCGCTACGCGAAGTGTTTCCACCCTTCTCTCCCGGAACGATAAGAAGCGATGCGCCGTGAGCCATCATAGCTTGAAATACACCGTCTGGGTCCTCAAGGGCACATGCGACCTCTCTGCCCCCCTGCTCCGTAAGGGTTGGGAGCCCGGCTCGGAGTGCAACCCCTTTAACCGAAGCCTCGTCACACGCCTCCACAACGAGAGGTGCCCCTGTAATGGAGGTAGCGAGCCACTCAACGAGCCGTGTCCGCTTTGGATCGAGCTCCTCCTGCGCTTGAGCGGTGCCTATCCCCGAGTATCCGTTATACAGAACATGGGCACCCCGAATAGCAGGAACGATGCAGATAAGAGTAACGAGCGCAGCGGAGAGCGGGCGACGTAGCACTGCGCTCAACACCGTGTACAGCACCCCTCCGACGGCCCCACCTAACATGACGAAACACACCTCGTAGGCGAACGATCCGGTAGCTCCGACAAGCTTCACAAGCCAACCCGCGAGAAGATGCCCTCCATACACCGAGCCAGAATCGGGAAGCGGATTCCATCCACTGGCTGGTGGGATCGTCTCATTCCGCGCGAAAAACGAGAGAGCAAATTGTTGAAACTCACCTGCACCCCAAAAATAAGACGGGAAAAGGGCCTTCGTGACTACGACGGCAACAACGCCCGTGAAGAGTGAGAGGAGAACGTAGGCGCCATGAACTGAGAACGCCTGCATCAAGCTCTTTCGGACACCTCGGTTCGAGCAGAAACGCACGCACGCCGCGGCGATGATCGTGGTAACAATAAAAAGCCCCGCGGACGCGTTAAAGGGCAAGATACCTAACGCTGCGCACGCCCAGGTGACACCACCGCCGAGAACGACCCCACCCAAGAAGCTGATTCCAAGACCTCTGTCAGGCAAAAAGGAGAGAAACGGCCCACACAGGATCCAGAAGCTTGCTCCTAAGAGGAGGAGAACCGCGAACGTCCGCGCCAGGCGGGCAGGGTTGGGATTGTAGACCGTAGCGGTAGCTGCCCATCCCCCCTTATCCATAAGAAGTATCTCATCCATGGTCGGGAGCGGTTGATGCGAGGCGGGATTCATGACCCTCTCCATCATCTGCTCCTCCGTCAGACGATCGGCGTTCTTAAAGATCACAACCTTCGGGTGGTCGTACACAGAGAAGCTCTCATCTGCGAGGTCATCATTGAAGGTCACCCCGAGGAACGTTGGGCGGTCCTTGAAGGTCTTTTCCAGAGCAAAGCCCAGCTTCTCGGCCCACAGGAGCTGAATCAGCGATGTGGTGTAGGGATACTCATCGGGTATTCTCGGGATAGAGTCCGAGATTCGAGCGGTCGGGAATATCACGTAATCGGCCTTCGCCATGCGCCGCAGGACGAGGCTGAGTTTCTCCTTCGTATCGCGTTCATAGAATGGCAACTCAGCTTCGCGACCCTCCATAACATACGTTCGGGTTGGATCCTTCCCCGGAATCGAGAGCGGGAGTCGATCGTCCCAGTGCGGCCCAACTAACACACTCCCCTGAGGAATGTTCGCAAAGATCCACTCAGAGGCAACCCGATAAGGATGTGGCTGTAGGTAGAGCTGAATCCAGCCAAGGGCGTATACAAGCGAGTATCCAAGAACGAAGAGGAGCGCGAGGCGCGGCATCAAGCGACTACATCGAGTGACCAATTTCATAGAGCCTTATTCTCAGATGATTCCTCGCGTTTGGCGAGGGTCGATTTCCACGACAAGGGACAAACGGTGGGACATCGTTTATTTTTTCGCAAGTGCCGGAACGTGACGAGGCGGCCCCTCCCATCACATCCTACACCCCCTTTTTTAAAACATCGGTCACAGCTCTCTCACCACTCGCAAATCCCCCTGTACACCCTACCAACCTAGAGGTTACTTTCTAAAAATGACCTCACAACCTCAAAGCTCCTCTCCCGCGTGGCTCATCTCTCAACGCTGGGACATCGCAATCCTCGTCCTCATCATCGTTATCGGCGCCGCCCTACGTGCGACCGGCATTCCTCATGGTATCGGATTCCATCCCGATGAACGTCACATGGTGATGGTGACGGAGTCCCTGACTCGGCAGGGAATGAACCCAAGGTCCTTTGCGTACGGCAGCTTCTCATTTTATATGGCGTGGGCATTCGCACAGATGTTGAAGCCGTTCTGGGCATTTGCGGGGACCTACGACGGACTATTCTACTCGGGACGCACCTTCTGCACTCTCATGGGGACGGTGGCTATCGGCCTTACCTACTACCTCGGGATACTTCTCTACCGACGCTCCGCGGTTGGCCTCATCGCGGCGCTCTTGATGGCGTTAAACGTCTTCCACCTCCAACTCTCGCGCTATTTTACCTCGGACATCCCCCTCACAACCCTCTGCCTCATCTCGATCATAGCGCTCGTGAAAGCTCATCAGAAGGGCACGCTCTGGTCCTTCCTCGTGTTCGGCATCTGCACCGGACTCGCAACCGCGACCAAGATCAGCTCTGTATTCCTCGCCTCCCCACTCTTCGTTGTGGTGGGGCTCGCCCTGATTAAGGAGTGGCCGAAGAATGACTCGACCAAACGCATCTTGAAGATGCTCTCGATTATCATCGGGGGATTCGTGCTTTGTGGTCTCGCGCTCTTCCTGACCTACTGGAAGGGGCATCCCCGGATCATGGGATACCGCGTGGCTCAGCAAGCTTTCCTCGTTCCCCTCGCTGTTCCGTTCCTTGCCGGTATAAGCATCCTGCTGAGGAAGCACTCGAAAGCCCTCTCAAAGCTCTTTGCGTGCTTCGCCGTCGGCGTCCTCGTCTTTACCCTCGCGGAGCCCTACGCCCTGCTCGACTTCGACACCTTCGTCCGACACACCCGGGAACAAACCTCGATGGTGCGGGGAATGTGGCGCCCTCCGTATACTATTCAGTACGAGAAGACAGTTCCGTACTTCTACCACCTTAAGCAGATGCTCTGGTACACCATGGGATGGCCGGCCTTTACCCTCGTCGCCCTTGGCGTCGTAGCGGCCGCCCTTCGAGTTGTCATCGACCTCCTCGACAAGGTGCTCCGTCGAGAGCTCGTATCGAAATCCCTCTCCGCCGAGATGATCCCACTCGTCTTCGTGGCCGTCTTCTTTCTCGCCACCGGATATTTTCAGGTTAAGTTTCCCCGATACCTTCTCCCCCTCTACCCGATGCTCTTCATCTTCGCTGCCTCGATATTCGCGTCGATGTTCCGAGCGCCGACCGCGAAGCTTCAAACCAGCTCAGGGGACGGCATCCGAAGGGAGTCCGATAAATTGGTACGGAGCACCCCGCTCCTCGCGCCCGTCGATCTCTCAGGAACCGCTCCCTTCGTGGACTCAGCACCAGGAGGGGATACGGTCGAGGTGGCCGTCACTACCGAGCAGAGCGTTTCGAAAAGCGACACTCCATCAGACTCCTAGGGAAGCGAGGCAAAACCTGCTAGTAGTTTAGTGGTGGACGCCGACACGTGAACGTGCGCGTGATCGTAAACGTCAAAGTACCCGAAAACGTCGGTATTTTTAGTCCGGGTACGTTCACGTTCACGTTTACGAGCACGTTTACGTGGGGTTTTGACTCGCTTCCCTAAACCTCGCGCTCCTCAGGCGAGCCGACTCACATGCCCCCTGTGGCACATCAAAGGGCATTTTTTTGCCCTCACGATTCCAGAGGTATTGCAATCTGGAAGGTATGGTGATTGATTCTGCATCGAAGGGGAGACCCTGCTCGTGGGGGAGGCTCCCACACTCTCGTAAGGAACAGATCGAAGGTGAACCATCACACACGTGACCCTCTTTCTTACCCCTCACTAATCGCTCACCGCAGCCCCGCCCGGGCGCCAAAAAGTTGCGCCCTCAGCGAGCTTAAGCCCCAAAGGTGCGATACTATACCGACCACAAGCCGTAGACCTGAACCGCTCTCGGCATGTATCCAGAAGGAGTACTAGACATGAGTAACTGGACGATTGCTAACAGCTCTGAGCTGTACCGTATTGATGGATGGGGCGCTGGCTTCTTCAAGGCCAATGAAAAGGGTACCGTGTCGGTATTCCCAGATGGCGACGGCAAGTCGGTCGATCTGTGCAACATCGTTGAGGACCTCGTTCGCCGTGGCGTAAAGCCCCCTCACCTCATCCGTTTTGACGGTATCATTCGTCAGCGAGCCCGTACTATTTACGACTCATTCGACAAGGCGATCGCCGAGTTCAACTACAAGGGCAACTACGTCCTGACCTACCCTGTAAAGGTGAACCAGCAGAGAGGCGTTGTAGAAAGCGTTCGTCAGGCCGCTAACGGCCGAGGCATCGGCCTTGAGGTGGGGAGTAAGCCTGAGCTTCTCGCGGTCCTCTCGCTGCACAACACCATGAAAGGGCTCCTCCTGTGCAACGGATATAAAGACTATCAGTTTATCGAACTCGCCCTGATGTCGAGCCGCCTCGGACTTCGTCCGATTGTAACGGTCGAGCAGTTCTACGAGCTCGACACGATCCTACGGGCGAGCGAGGCGACCGGCGTGAAGCCAGAGATCGGACTTCGAATGAATCCCTCGACCCGAGGAGCTGGCCGATGGGCCGGTTCGGCGGGCGAGAACGCGAAGTTCGGACTTGCCCTCTATGAGATCATCGAAGCGGTAAAGCAGCTCAAGGCTCGTGGGATGGAGGATTGCGTCAAGCTTCTGCACTTCCACATCGGAAGCCAGATAACCTCGATCAACGCGATCAAGAAGGTTATGCAAGAGGCCTCTCGGGTCTTCACCGAGCTGCGAAAGATGTGTCCGGGACTTGAGTTCCTCGATGTCGGCGGCGGCCTCGGCGTTGACTACGACGGAAGCTGCACAAACTTTGACTCATCGATGAACTACACCACCGAGCAATACGCTCGGGACGTGGTATGGGAGATCGCGAGTGCGTGTGACGCGGAGGGACTCCCCCACCCGACTATCATAAGCGAATCAGGTCGAGCACTCGTGGCGCATCACGCCGTGCTCGTCACAGAGGTGATGGATGTGGCGGTAGTTCCAGCGCCTCCAGAATCCCTTGACGCGGATCCGACTCGTGATGAGAAGGTGCAGGACCTCATTACGCTCTACAACGAATTAACGCTCAAGAACTGCCACGAAACCTTCAGCGACGCGTTGTCGTTACGGGATGAGTTCCTGCAACGATTTGTGCAAGGGAATATCTCCCTGGAGGACCGAGCCTTCGCCGAGAGCGCGCTTAGAAATCTCTTCACGAGAATCAACGCGCTCAAAGGCGCGATGAAGCATATCCCAGAGGACTTCGAGCAGCTTGAGGGGATGTTGAAAGATACCTATTTCTGCAACTTCTCAGTATTCCAGTCGCTACTCGACCACTGGGCGATCGAGCAGCTCTTCCCGATCATGCCGATTCACCGCCTCGCGAGCCAACCATCTCGCAAAGCGATAATCGCTGACCTCACCTGCGACAGCGACGGAAAGATCGATAAGTTCATCGACCTCCGTGGAGTTCAACGATACATCGACCTGCACCCTTACAACGGTGAGAATCCATACTACATCGGGGTCTTCCTGATCGGTGCATATCAAGAGTGTCTCGGAAATCTCCACAACCTGTTTGGAGACACGAACGCCGTCCATGTAGAGCTCGATGAGGAGGGCATCCCCAAAATTACGAGCATCATCGAGGGTGACACGATTAAGGAGGTACTGAACTACGTTCAGTACACCGGCGAGGACCTCATGTCTGGTATCAACAGCTCCATCGATAGAGCCGTTCGAAACGGGTACATGAGCGCCGAGGAATCGGCGAAGTTCATGCAACGATACAAGGAGAGTCTTGGGGGATACACCTACCTTCTATGGGAGAATAACCCTAATAGCGTCTCAACCGCATCAGCCCCGACGGTAGTCGGCTCAGAACCTATGCGCATCGCCAACGCGGGCTAAACTCCCGAGCTCAAGCTCGACCGGTTTTCGACGCGACACGTGTCGAAAACCGGCAGCCCGAGCGCGACGGTGATAGGGTGATGGCTGAAACCCCTCTCTGAAAGGAGCTCGAGCACCTTGGATAGCTGTTCCAACGACCTTCCCTTTTCTGGGCTGAGCCTCGCAAAAACTGCTGAGTAACTGGTAGTGCCCGTCCACAGAAAATCCGCTCACACCCCATCGTCCTGGGATGAGGGTCGTCCCATCGTCTCCTGCGTTCGGAAATATCCAACGATCTCAGGGCCACTCTAAGGGCGATGAAAAGGCTTTTCATTGTCCGTTAACAAGAGCTCATCTGGCATACCGATTGTATAGACAAGAACCTCGTACGGAGAATTTTTTCGCCCACCGACGGAGCTCACGAGCCACCGACACTCGTCATGTCTGGATCTAAGAATCTGAGCCCCCGAACGAGAAACGTAGGGGGTGGACACCTCGGGGCTGACAGGGAGGTTGCATTCATGCCTATTCCGAGTTCTTTAGAGAATGTGCTGGCCGCGATTGCGCCCTTCGTCTTCCCAACCGGCGAAGAACTCGGCGGTCCATACCCCGCGGTGGCGGTACCATCCCTTAGCACCGCTCTAACTTTACTCCTCGGAATCATCATCCTGAGCCGCCTCGGCATTACCGTGCTGCGGATCATCGGAAGGGTATTCCTCGCGGTCCTCAGAGCAACCCTTGCTGCGAGCGTAACAGCCTGGAGGTCGATCCGAGACCGATGGTATGGGGCTCTCAAGCGTGCGCTTCATCAAGCGATCGCAATCCAACGAAACCGGAGCCAGTCGTCAAAAACACATGGGAGAGAGTCCTCATCATCATTCGAATCGTGGGAAGACCTCTCCCAACGATACAAGATGTGGGAGCGAGGCGGCAGGATAACTGCTGAGATAGAACAGGCGTTCATGATTCTTGGGGTCACCCCCCTTGCCACAGAGAACGAGATTAGGAAGGCGTATCTTAGCCTCATGAAGAGGTATCACCCCGACCGTTCAATTCACGCTCCCCCCGAGGAACGCGAACGCCTTCAAAACGCCACCATACGGATACGGCAGGCGTATGACACCCTTACAGAGCGACTCTGCCAGGCTCCGTAGCGCGTGCTGTTCGATTTTCTTGCCATGCGACGAGCTCCTTTGCCCCATGCCAAAAGAAGGGCTCCTTAATGGCGTACAGGACGTCGGCGAGGGTATGAGCCACCACTATAGACCAAAACTGAGAAGCACCGGCCACGAAGAGACCTCCCGTCGCCGCTCCCATCAACGGCATCACCCAGATGTCAGAGGGGAGATGCGCCAGAAAATCATACTGGATCACCTTTATTTTTCGACGTAACCCGGTCGTCACAATGCGCCCATTCGCGAGCCAATCACGTCGCTCCTTCCACATCATTCCGATGTAGTACGCGACCAGGTATGTCCCGTATCCCACCACGCTCGAAACCACGGAGACCATCGAGATAAATCCGGCTTCGCTCTTCGCGACATCGAAATACCGCAACCAAGGAGCAACAATCGCCATGATAGCCGTCGTCACGAGGGTGCTCGGAAATCCCGCAAGAATACAGATAGGAATCGCCATCCACTCCTGCTGAAGGGACTCTTTGATGAAGATGCCTACTTTTGCCAATGCAGACGGGATACCCCCTCGGCCGGGACGCGCCTCGCTCACCCGATCATCATTACGGGCTGACCACAGAGGGCGAAGCCCCCGTGGAGGACCTTCATGTCCTGACTCCGTAACCTTGGCTTGGATAAAGGGCTGGAAATGTGGGAACAGCCGCCTTTGAACATCAGCTAGTTTCCAATCCTGTCCCGTGACGATCCCGCGACAGTTCGGCGCCCCACACCGGCACTTCAGTGTAAACGCGTCATCGTTCGAGGCGACACATGTGGCGTAATCGAACGTTATGAACTCTCCCTGAGCGATGTCCCGCAGCGCGACGAGGGCGATAGCGCCAGCAAATCCGACGGTTGGCGCACACGAGTGGTTGATCCGCTCTCCTGCCCCGATATCAGACTCATCTCTCGGGCCTAAAAAGAGCTCGTCCGCCACCTGAAAGGGGAAATGCTGCATGCTATCCGGGAGTGCATCAAACTCCGCGGCGGTGATCACAACCCCACCGAACATCACTACGAGGGTCCCCTCCCTGATAGCCTCTCCCGCTACGACACCGTATCCGCAATCTGACGTTTCGATGACCTTCAGCGCCTCGTGAACCCAATTAGAGCCGCGGGCTGGCCTGCTGCCGTGAACCAATTCGATTCGGTCAGCGAGGTCATGCTCTGTACCGATAACTTGTTGAGAGATTGCGACCATAAAAACTCGTTGAAAGCCCCCCGTTTAAATCCCGTGCACCACGCGAGCCCAACCATAAGCCGAAGGTCGCGAGCTCAAAAGTCAATAATGTCAACCGATGTTATAAACACCCGCATTATCATGGGTACTCCATACCTTACCGGTTCGGACTCGCATCTCCCTGCCCCCTATGATCAGAGACGGTCAAGAACCCCCACGAAAATACCGATATGAAACATAGGATAGGTTACGAGGCAGCAGGCAAGATGGGACTGAGACTCAAAAACGCGATCACCGTTACATGCGTATTCGTCGCTATTATTGTGGCGACCTATCTCCTTTTTACTCGGATAATTCTGCGCGAGTTCGATTCTATCGAAAGAGAGCGAACCGCTCTGAACATGGCGCGAGTGTTTCAAAGTCTCGACGCGGTTAAGGATGATCTTCTCAGTCGAACCATCGACTGGGCCCGGTGGGATGAGACCTACAAGTACATGCGTGGCAAGAACCGCTCGTACATCGAAAACAATGTGAACTACGAGGCGGTCGCCCCCTTTGAGCTGGTTCACATCATCTTTCTGACCAAGGATAGACAGCCACTCTTCGCAAAAGAGGTTTCAACCTCCGAAGAGACTCTGCGCGCCATCCCGACCGAAACGCTTTCACACCTCACGAATCATCCTGCGATAGTTGAGTACCTTACGCAGCCGCAAGGCGAATCCTTCTCTGGTATCATAGCGTTGGGGGATGAGCCGCTCTTTATCTCGATATCCCCAATTACAGACAACCAAGGAAAAGAGGCGCCTAATGGGTTCCTCGTATTCACGCGAGCGTTCTCTCCGGCCCTCGAGGACCAGATACGCAAGCGCACCCAGCTACAACTCTCCTTCGCAAGGCTCCCGCACGATGCGGCGAACTCACGGTCATGGGCGCCAAAGGCCCCCTATAGTGCTGAAATACGGGCAGACGAAAGGACTATCGAAGCTCTCGGGACGGTGCATGACACCGTTGGACGACCGATCATCGCTGTATCTCATCGAGCTCCGCGGACGATCTATACACAAGGGAAGGCATCACGCGATTATATGGTGTCACTTATTGCGGTCTGCCTCGTGTTCGCGAATATCGTACTTATAACCTTTCTCAACAAAACTGTGATCGGTCGACTTGAACGATTCGCGGCGCGAATCGGTATGATAGCATCAACGAGAGATTTCTCTCTCCGAGTGCGAGAAGAAGAAGGCGATGAGATCGGAAGCCTTATCAGTACCTTCAACGACCTCATCAAAACGACCGAGGATACCACTACCCAGCTCGCGAGCGCACGTGATGAAGCATTACGAGCCACCCAAGCTAAGAGCTCCTTTGTGGCGCACGTCTCGCACGAGCTTCGCACCCCTATTCACAGCCTCTCCGGCTTGCTGCGAATCTTGTTTAAAGGGGAGATCTCTCCGACAAAGCGTGCCTACATACAAATGGCTCAAGATTCAGCGTCCACCCTGCTCGCCACAATCAACAACATTTTGGACCTCTCCAAGGTCGAATCCGGAGCGATTGAGATACAAAACATCCCGTTTAGCCTGCGAAACGTCATCCGAGCTGCTGTCCGAAGCGTCACCCCTCGAGTAGATGATAAGCCCTGGCTCTCCTTTCTTTTCGACATAGAGCCCGGTGTCCCCGACGCAGTCATTGGGGATCCCCTCCGTCTTCAGCAGATACTGGTGAATCTCCTCGCCAACGCGACAAAGTTTACCCACCAAGGAAGCGTATCCCTCCGCATATCAAGCCAGAGAGTTGCGGGCTCACACGCGCATATCACTTTTCAGATCGCCGACACGGGCATCGGTATGAGTGATGAGCAGATCTCACGGGTTTTCAAACCGTACATGCAGGCAGATGACTCCATTCAAACCACCTACGAGGGCACGGGGCTGGGCCTCTCTATTGTGACAACACTAACCGAGCAACTTGGTGGCACCGTAAACGTCTCAAGCGTTCTTGATCAAGGCACAACCTTCACGATCACTCTTCCCCTCAAGGCTGATGAAACGCTCCCCGAGATCTCACTTCAGCGCACACCGATGCGGTGCGTGCTGATCGAGGATTCGGCCGTTTCGGCACGTTGGATGATTGAGGGACTAGCGCGCTACAACTGCTCAACGGAGGTCATATCTCCGACAGACGAGAACGCGCTTCAAAGACTTGTACGGGGGGGCGATGCTCCTGACTTCGTGCTTATCTCCCCACGAGCGAGTGAGACACCAATCCTCATCGAGCACCTCAGAGAGCTGAGACTCGCGCTCTCCTGCCCGATCATCACCTCACTCAAGGCATCCGACATGGTCGCGCATGAGGTTATGCAGTCATTTGGAGAGATCACGCTTACGGACGCTCCGACTGCGCCAGAGGAGGTGCTACAACTTCTGAGTAACCCAACGCCTACTCGTGTATCCTCCGACGATACGAACTCCCTATCCGTTCGAAAGAGCGCCTCACGATGCCGAGTTCTCGTGGCGGATGATACCCCCACGAGTCGGCTCATTATTCGAGAGATGCTCGAGGAAGCTGGCTATGAGGTAGAAACCGTCGAGAACGGACAGGAGCTCGTAGAACGGGTTCGGTCCGAACTCCAACAACAGTCTGACTGCCCGATCTCCGCGATCCTCACCGACATTGAGATGCCAGTCATGGGAGGTGTTGAGGCCGCCGCGGCCATTCGTGAACTAGAACGCAAAACCGCGCGCAGTACACGTTTTCCTATTATCGCAATCACGGCACATGCCCTGCTTGAGGAGCAAGAACGATTCATGAGTGGGGGGATCGATTACGTCGTAACCAAACCACTTCGACCAGCGGATCTTGATGCCGCGCTCTCCCAACTCCTCTCTGATGAGCCCAAGACACCGCCCCATCAAAGCACTCCACCCCCTCCTCTTCCGGTCGACTCGGCGCTACGAGACCTTACGACTCGACTCTGGCAAGAAGTGGAGATGCAACGGCCAGGCGACTCCTTACCTCTCTGCACAGAGGGAATTGATATTATCGATGTATTCGAGCGCTCAGGGGAGTCTCCGAGACGCACAAAGCTCATGCTCAACGCTTTTCTTGGCTCCTATCACGACTCCCTCAACAAGCTCCACGAGATCTCAGATCCAAAAGCTTTAACGGAGGTCACTCGCGCCGCCCATTCGCTTAAAGGGATGCTCCTCGACGTAGGGGCCAAGCACGTAGCGGGACTAGCTAGTTCACTTGAACGCTCCCTCCAAACCGGGGATGTGACAGGAGCCGCTCTTCACTTTGAGACATGTAGGACTGAGACAACTCTGGTGGCTACCCTGATTGAACGGGTAGTGCGTCATTTTCCACACCATGAGGCGAGCTAACTAAGCTTGCGGACCCGCACGAGCTACGGCACCCTACGGAAAGGCCCCGGTACGAAACACACCTTTTTGAGGAGCACATCATGAAAACCTCTCACTCGCTTTTCTGCATCTCCCTCGCTGCGTTGCTTCCTCACCTGGCGTCAGCGACAGATCTTCCTCGACGCGTTTCAGGTCTTTGGGAAACGACGGTTTCGGTGAGTAAAGGCGGACCGCCCCACACGATCAAGGAGTGCGTAGACGGAGCAACCGACGCCGACATGATGAAGATGGCGACGGATTCCTCACAATCGATGGGTGCTACATGCTCCAAGAATGAGTTCAAAAAGACCGCCACTGGCTTTGAAAGTGAGTCAGAGTGCTCTATGGGAGGTACCAAAATTCACTCTAAGGTCTCCTTTAGGGGAGACTTCTCAACTACCTATCAAGGCGAAGTCACAACCACTATGACCCCTGCGCTCTTTGGCGAACCCACTTCAACGACCACATTTACCGCACAATATCTTGGCTCGTGTCCTGCGGATATGAAGCCGGGCGACGTCGTCCTCGCTAACGGGATGAAGATGAACATGAAAGAAGCCGCCGACAATGCTCAGAAGATGGCCGCTAAACTCCCGAAGGGGGGAGCCTCTCAATTTGGGGGGATGAAGGGGGCTGATGTGGCGAAAGCGATGGCCGCCGTCCAAGCCGAGCTAGATCCAGAGGACCTTCAGGCGATGCAGGAAGCGATGAAGCAGTTAGGGAATATGGCTAAGTAGTCCGATTATCCAACCAGCGCCGCGCGACGGTGGAGCACATCGAATATCTTACGGCGAAAGAGTTTGAAGCTCACCGGCTTCATAATGTAGTCATCAGCCCCTAGGTCGAGGGCGGCGTCAACCATGGGCACATCCCCACACGAACTCACCACGATAAAGGGGATATCAACGAGATAGGCATGGTTCCGGAGCTGGTAGAGGAGATCGAGACCTGACATTTCATTCATGAAGTTATCACAGATGATAAGGTGTGCGCGGTGCCTCTTAAGCTTTTCGAGGGCATCCTTTCCATCGCGCGCCTCAACGATATCTTTGAAACCCATCTCGATGAGCATGTCCCGTAGGATCGCTCGTGTCGCCGCGATATCATCAACGACCAGTACGTGAGGCTCATCACGAAACGTCTCTGCCATAACCTTCCCTTTCGTCTCGGGATTACCCCGGTGCTACCTATTCTATCGACCTATTTTCGGCACGACTTGAGCTTGACCCGCCCAGCCCCTCAGAGATAACCTATCGATATGAATGGAGCTTTTAGAAAACTACTTCTGGCCAAGATTCACGGGGCCGTCGTTACCGAGGCCAACCTCAACTACGAGGGTAGTATCACCATTCCCCGCACCCTCCTGGAGAGCACCGGCCTCCTTCCCCACGAATCCGTGCATGTGTGGAACGTTACTCGCGGTACCCGCTTTGAGACCTACATCCTCGATGGCGGCGATAGACACAGAGAGATTCACGTCAACGGAGCTGCCGCTCACCTTGTCGAGCCAGGAGATACCCTCATCATCGCCGGTTTTGTTCATCTTCCAGCGGAAACAGCCCATCTGCATGAGCCAAAGGTAGTTTTTGTAAACTCAGACAATTCAGTGAAAGAGATTCGCGGCGAGAAGCCTGCGACGATTGCGGCGTAGGGAATCCGCACGGCGATTTGAATCCGGAGGGGATGTTCCTCGAAAAGGCCGCGCCTTCACGCAAAAAATCATCCATCCCCCCCTCCCAAACCCACAAAAAAACAAAAAAACGCCCCGTGAATCCCACTATTTTCAAAAAAACACCGAGCCTCCGACGAGCCAGTCGGTCAGCAGAATCTCGTGATATCAACACATTAGGCTAATTGTCACGAATCCGAAGCAAACCGGGACAATCTTTTTACAAAGCTGCACCCGAGCTGTGACAACTGACGAGTTCGTTCATGCGAAAACCTCCCCTCGTTGGTTGTGACGAACGCGACTGACGACGAACGAAACTTAGGGAGACAGCATATGAAAGATAAGAAACTTACCGACGTAGAAGTAGTAAATCAGTTTAAGGCGGGAGACGCGCTTGCATTCGAGGAGATCATCTCTCGATATGAGTCGAAGGTGATGAGCCTGGCTCTCCGTTTCACTCGTAATCAAGAGGATGCCGAGGAGGTAATGCAGGACGTATTCACAACCGTCTATCGCAAAATTGAAGGTTTCCGCGGACAATCAGCCTTCTCAAGTTGGCTCTACCGAATCGTGGTCAACGCAGCGTTCATGAAGCTTCGTAAGCGAAAGCAAAGCCAAACTGTGTCGATGGATGATCTCTCACCCGCAATCAAGCAGTATTGTATCGATCGAGAGACCTTCACCGGATCACACTCACAAAACATCGCTATCTCGCATGAGATGCAATCAGCAATTCAAAACGCCGTAAACAGGCTTCCAGACCAATACCGCGCGGTGTTCGTGCTCCGTGACGTGGATGGTCTCTCGAACCAAGAGACTGGGGAGATCCTGAACCTCTCTATCCCTGCGGTTAAATCAAGGCTTCACCGTTCGCGCATCATGCTTCGTAAAAAGCTTCAACGCTACTACGAGGATTACACCGGCAATAAGGCTGTGATCGATGAGCGCTTCGATGAAGAGGACGTAGTTCAGACAGCAGCTTAGTTCGTTAGTTCGTTCGAGCGGCCCCTTACCTCCCTAAGGGGCCGCTATTTTCTCGCCAGGGAGGCACTCAAAACTCCTCTCCTTCTACCTCCTCTACCCAGAACGCCCCGACCGGTTGACCTTCCGTCAATCGAGCTTCCAATAAAAAAGCCCGACCAAGGTCGGGCTTTCGAGCATGGAGGTCAGAACTTCTACAGATCCAACAACACTGCGGCGATCCACGGGAACGCTACCGTCACATCGCTCTGGATCACTTGGTAGTAGCTCTCTGTTGAAAGCTTATCCCATGTAATCTTCTCCTTACCACCGGCTCCTGAGTAAGAGCCGTACGACATCGGAGAGGACCCGATCTCAACAAATCCAGCCCAGTCACGGACCTTGCTCATCTTGAGGTCGTGCTTGATGGATGGAACAGCGCATATCGGGAAGTCCGCCGCGATACCACCACCAAGCTGGAGGAAAGCGATCGGGCTCTTCTTACTGTTATCGAGGTACCAATCGTACATCATCGTGAAGTACTCAAGACCACTCTTCATGATGTTCTGATCGAGAACAACATCTGCGTCCTTGCGATACTTACCGTTGTAGGTGTAGCTCGCGAAGATGTTACCCATCGTTGAGTCCTCAAAGCCTGGAATCACGATTGGGATGTTCTTTTCGTACGCAGCGTAGGTCCAGCAATCAGCGGGATTAGCGGCCGCGTCAGGCTTGATCAACTTTTCAGCGTACAGCCGTCGGAAATACTCATGCGGGAAGTAACGCTTTCCTTCCTTCTGAGCCGTCTTCCACATCTTGAGAAGATGCGGCTCCATAATTCGAACGCTTTCATCCTCAGGGAGGAAGGTGTCGGTGATTCGACGGAGGCCAGCGTCACGAAGCTCAGCCTCCTGCTTCGGTGTGAGCTCGGTATAACGAGGAATGTAGGCATAGTGAGAGTGCGCTACGTATCGGTAGAAGGATTCCTCGTGGTTTGCCGCGGTAGCGGAAACGAGGTGAACCTTATCCTGGCGGATAAGCTCCGAGAGCATCACACCAACCTGGAACGAGCTCAAAGCGCCGGAGATGGTAACAACCAGCTTACCGCCGTTATCCAGGTGGTCCTTAAGCCAGTGCGCAGCTTGCAGGGTAGCGCCACCGTTACAGTGCTTGAGCGTAAGCTCAGCGTAGCGAGATACCGGCGACTTAGCCGCTTTCATGGACTTTGAGAGCGCAAGCTTCTTAGAAGCGCCGGTCTCTGGCACGACGAAGTCTTGGAGGTTCTTGGACAGGGATTTGAATTTCTTTTTCATGTACGGAAGCCCACTCAGACGTTGTGGGGGGTACTTTACGCACGAACTGGAAAAAA
>JAIXQT010000196.1 GCA_027485595.1 Pseudomonadota bacterium
ATTAATTTAATTTAAAGGTATAATATAGGGAACGTCAATTGACAAATCCTGGAAAAAATCAAATTTTTTATCCCGGTGGGCGAGCCCCCTCCTCTCGCCAGCGCACACAGAGCCGCATTCGGGACCACAAATGGGCTCTTTGGCTGAACATGAATCTTTACCGCGGGCACAGCGGCTTCGACAGGGTCCGCAGACACCTCAATATCCAGCCCTCATAATGCCCTAGGGCGCTGACTCGGCGTCGCTTCCCAGCGGCTTCGACCGATCGGGGAGCGATGTCAGCGACTCGTATACCTTAAGAAGTCGGTACTTCATCACTAACTCAGCGTGGGCCGTCACAACATGTTGGTCAGGAAACGTGTTCACCTCCATGCGACTCTCCTGCCGCAGCGCTCCCGCGAAAAAGCGAGAGGACTCTCGTCTGAGCTGATCTACCTGCTCAGGTAGCAATACCGTGTGTGGCATCAGCTCAACTCGTACCTTGGTAGGTTCGGTGACAGCTAAAAAATCGACCGTGTGTGGGATATTTCGCACTGGCGAGAGGATATCGAGATAGTCATCCGACGCGGGAAGGTCCCTTCCCCCAAGAATCGCGACAGCGAATTTCTCCGCGAACCGTTGCTGGGTCGGCTCAAGCGCCCACCACTCAGCTAAATTCATAGTCCAACCGTTCTTGTCATCCCTCATCCACCTCGGCTTCACTCCTTCGACGGGCCTCCGCAATAACGCATGACCAACAAGAAACTGCGCAAGTGCATCGATCTCACCAGACGCGAAGCAGACACGGTAGCTATCCGGATCCTCCGGATCCCACCCACTATCAAATCGTTTGGAGATGGACGCCATCTCTGACTCTCGCAGCTCTTCCAACCGTCCCTTTGAATTGACGTGAACACCACATACGCCAGAGAGCGTCACATTGGAGGGCGCTCGAAGCTCCTCGAAGCGGAGCTGAAAATCGAACGTTTCCGGGGTTATCAGTTGCCGCACGAAACGATTGGCGTCATACGGGTGCATATGACGAGCCGCGTTCATAAGAGACCGGGCCGTGGCTTCGAATCGAACGGGGTCGACCTCAGCCAGTGCCCGCCCCTTTTCTAGGAGAATCGGTATCGCGGCCTCCGTCACCTTTTGCGGAGCATTGATCTCAACACGATACGCTTCGAGCCGGTGGAGCATGGTCGCGTCCGTGTCGGAGCAAGGAGCGTCGGGAGAGCGATTTTTACGACAAAATTCCATGGTAGTGGGGGACTACTCGTTACTGAAGACATACCGACCGGGAGATCAGCTACTTCGATATGGGGAGGATGCCGCCGGGGATAGCATATCGAGCGATGCTAGCGTGGCCGATACCTACCGATCAGACCAGCTCAGGCCGGGCGACTCAGATAAAACTATCCAATCCAACGCTTATATACGACAAATCCGGATTTTCTGAAGGGCAGCGGTTAGGCCGCTGCGCCACTCGCCGAGTTGGCCTCAGCTCGCATCTGAGCGGCGACCTTATTCGGCAGGAGCCACATGAACTCGTGTCGGCTAGCCTCCCAGTTTCCAAGAATACGGCGAGCCGAAGCGCTCTCGGTAGCCTCAACGTAGTCCTCAAGCAGCTCACGGAGGCGGGTCTCGGCGGTGGCATTAAGCGACACCGGGGTCACATACTCACCGTTAATGAACCGCTCATGCTCCCTCAGAACAAACACCTCTCCACCGGTCATTCCAGCGCCAATGTTGAAAGAGGTCGATCCCAAGATGACGACGGTACCGTTCGTCATGTACTCACATGCGTGAAGACCGGCACCCTCAACAACGGTGAGCGCTCCGCTATTTCGCACCGCAAACCTATCTCCCGCGCGACCGTGAACGTAGAGACGACCGCCGGTCGCGCCGTAAAGAGCGCAGTTCCCGATAATAGCGTTCCTCTCCGGGGGGAATTTCGCCGCGGGGGACGGTTTGATGACAACACGACCACCCGACATCGATTTGCACACCGAGTCGTTCGCCTCACCGAAGAGACGCACGTTAAAGCCGTCACAGAGGAAAACACCGAATCCCTGCCCTGCGCTACCCGCGAAGGAGAGATTCATTTGACCACCGATCTTGATAACATCGCTGTACGTGTCACGCGTACTCTCAGAGCGCTGTATCAGCTCGAGACGTTGCGCATGGACCCGCTGTGAGACAACGCCAGACACCGATGCGAGGGTTGCCTTATCATTTGTTGAGATCTGATACGACCGCACAACGACCTCACCTCTCTCGATCGCTGGCATGCAATCATCGATCAGTTCCTGATTAAGCTGACTGATCCCGGAGTCAAAGAGAGCTGGGAGCTTGGTCTCGAGTGAAGCGCTCGACTCAAGCAGTCCCGTCAGATCAATACCACGAGCCGCTATGATCGAAGAATGACCCGGGGCGACCTCAAGAAGCTCCGTTCGGCCCGGAAGCTCCCGAAGGTTCCGAACGCCGAGAGCGGCGAGGTTAACGCGAACATCATCCGCAATGAACGACAGAACTCGAACGATATCCTCAGCGGTTCCCTTGTACTTAGCTTTGAATTTCGGGTCGTGGGTGGCGATTCCGGTTGGGCATGTGTTCTTCTCACAGATACGAGCCATGATACACCCCTGCGCCACCAACAGGAGCTTCCCGAAATCGAACTCCTCAGCTCCAAGTATGGCGGCCGTCACAATGTCACGTCCGGTCTGAAGCGCTCCGTCAACTCGCAAGGTCACGTGTCGACGCAATCCATTTTGAACGAGCGCCTTATGCACCTCGGTAAGCCCAAGCTCCCACGGAAGCCCCGCGTGCTTCATCGACGTTAACGTCGCGGCACCCGTACCTCCATCGCTTCCCGCGACGTGGATAATGTCGGCGCCAGCTTTCGCGACACCAACCGCGATAGTGCCGATAGTAGAACCGGACACAAGCTTTACACTCACCTTAGCTGATGGCTTCACCTGTTTGAGCTCGTAGATAAGCTCCTTGAGGTCCTCAATACTGTAGATATCGTGAAGAGGTGGCGGTGAGATGAGGTCAACGTTCATGTTCGAGTGGCGAGCGCGAGCGATCTCCAAACTAACCTTTACCCCCATGAGTTGCCCACCCTCTCCAGGCTTCGCGCCTTGCGCGACCTTGATCTGAAACTCCTCAGCGCTACTAAGATATTCACCGGTGACACCGAACCGCCCCGACGCGACCTGCTTCGTTGAGGCCGTAGTGCCATCGATGTAGTAGTAGGGGTTCTCTCCTCCCTCTCCGCTGTTGCTTCGACCACCGATCATCTTCATCGCGGCGATAATATCTCGCTGCGATTCAGCGCTAATAGCGCCGAACGACATCGCGCCGGAACCGAAGAGCTTGAGAATGTCAGCGCGAGACTGGACTCCTTCGAGAGGAGTCGTAGTCGCGCCCTTTTTGAGCGCCAGAAGTTGTCGAATGGTAACCGGAGCATCGGCGTCGTTCGACTTAAGGTACTCCTCATATACCTCCCACGCACCCTGCTCACGCGCGAGCTTGTGAAGGAAGCGGGACCGCGCGCTCGTCATAGAATGCTTCTCGCCGACCACTCCTTTAACGTGCTCTTTAAATACATAGGTCGATCGGAACTTACCGCTCTCAGCGAGCTCCTTCGCCTGAGCGGTCTCAATAAGGATCTTCTCAACGAGCTGATCGATACCGATTCCGCCGATAGGACTCGCGACACCGCTGAAGTATTCCTTCACAATCTCTTTACCTAATCCAACGGCGGTAAAGAGGCGGGCACCGTGATAGCTTCGGACCACAGAGATTCCGATCTTCGCCATTACCTTAAGAAGCCCGGCATCAAAGGTTTTGAGAAGGTTCTTCTCCTTCTGCTCCGGAGAAAGCTTCTGAAGGCTTACGTCTTGGTCAAAGCACGCGATCTGAAGCGCCAAACGTGGGCACACAGCCGCCGCGCCAAATCCAACGAGCGCCGCCACATGGTGGGTGCTGCGCACCTCCCCTGTATCAACAACGATAGAGGCGCTCAAAAGCTCCCCTGCTTGGTTGAGCGCTTTGCTCACCGCTCTCAAGACGAGCAGGCTCGGGATCGGGGGGTGTTCATAAGTCGCCAAACGATCGGTAAGAACAACGATACTGCAACCGTTCTGCACCGCAGTTACAGCGTCAGCGGCAAGCTTTCGGAGCTGCGCCCGAAATCCTACCGCCCCGTGATCACGCCGGAAGGTCATGTGGAGCTCTCGGGTCTTTAAGTGCCCCTGCGACCCCTCATGTTCGGCGAGCTTCTGGAGGTACTCCATCTGCCCCAAGCTCACTACAGGACTGTGCAGCTCAATCGCTCGAGCTGGAGGAATCAGCTCCTTGGGCGCGAAGATGTTCGGCCTGCGCCCCAGGTAGGTCGTCAGATCCGTGACCATACTCTCTCGAAGATAATCGAGCGGCGGGTTCGTGACCTGCGCGAACTCTTGATAGAAGTAATCAAAGAAGCTGCGAGGCTCTTGCGAAAGCACTGCTGGACGGGCGGTGTCTCCCATCGAGCCGATCGGCTCCTTCCCCTCAAGGATCATTGGAAAGAGGAGTCTCTCACGGTCCTCATCGGTGTAACAGAAGAGGTGCTGACGGGATAGATCCGGGGTCTCGGTGGAGCGAGGACCAAATTCAATCTTGAGGAGGTGCGGATCGAATCGGGCGTCGTGATTGTCAAGGGATCGACTTGGATCCTCAAAGTGTACCAATCCACTGCTCAGCTCAACGCTTACACCGGAGCCCGCCCGCAACGTTCCCTTAGACTCAACCTGCGACTCCTCGACCGGGAAGGCCCCGGCCTCAGAGCAAAGGTAGAATCGCTCCTCCGTCATCGTCCATCGACACGGACGAAATCCATTGCGGTCCAATCGAGCGCCGATCTTATCACCATCACTGAATGTGATGAACGCTGGACCATCCCATGGCTCCATCGCGCGACTCCAGAACTTGTAGAACGAATTATGCTGATCCGCTGGAGGGATCATAATGGCGAGGATATCCTCAACGTTGGGGATACTGCTTCGATACTTTAACGCCTCAACCATCTCGTTCAGGCTTCCTGAGTCGCTGATTCCGGTATGGGTAAGAAGCTCATCAAATGGCAAGCCGAGCGCGTGCTCTCGCGCAAACGCCCACGACCGATTGCCCGCGATGGTGTTAATCTCCCCGTTGTGCGCGATAAGCCGGAACGGCTGCGCCTTATCCCATGAGGTGCGCGTATTCGTGCTGAACCGCCGGTGCACGAGGGCGAATCGGGAGGCGAACCGGGGATCTTGAAGATCGAGGTAGAGCCTGTCGAGATGCTCCGCCTTCGTGAGCGCCTTGTACACGATCGTAGTGGTCGAAAGCGAGGTGAAGAAGAACTCGCCCCCGAATCCGTGTTCACGATGCTTTGTTCTCGTGGCCTGCTTCGCGGCGTAGAGCGCTTTATTGAACGACTCATCAGTTCGGCAGTGGGCAGGCCGGTCAATAATCACATGCTGAATGTGCGGCAAGCTCTCAAGAGCTTCTTGCCCAAGTACCGAGGTATCCATCGGGACATC
>JAIXQT010000123.1 GCA_027485595.1 Pseudomonadota bacterium
AACAGGAAATCATTTTTCACCACCCTGTTAGGGCAGCGAGGCGAAGCCTGCTAGTAGTTTCATTGTGGACGCCGACACGTGAACGTGCGCGTGCTCGTAAACGTCAACGTACCCGAAAACGTTGGTATTTTTATTCCGGGTACTTTCACGTTCACGTTTACGAGCACGTTTACGTGGGGTTGTGCCTCGCTTCCTTAGGATCATGCTGAGTATCGTAGTCATCGCCAACATCCTTCCTACCGTGCTGGCCTGCTATTGCTTGCGAGCGTGGTTTAGAGATACGGCGCCTATCGCTCAGCTGGCTATCGGTTGGTTAGTCGGCCAGGTATTCGTTACTGTCATCGGATATCTTGTCGCGTGCGTCCTGGTTTCCGTCATATCTCCAACACTTTTCTGGTCAAATGTGCTGGTCGTTGGGAGCGAACTTCTCGTGTGTGCTCACCTCCTTGTTCGTCATAGGGAGACGGTTCGCGGGTGGGGGAGTGACCTCAGGCGGGAGATCCGGAGCGCCCGATCGTCCGTTCTATTCGCCGCGCTCTCTCTCGCCATCTCCGTCTCGGTGTTTCAGGTTCACTTCTTTGAACGAGACGGCGTGCTCCATCGAAGTCATATCTATTGGGACGCGTCAGCCCACTATCCCATCATCCAATCATTTGTATTCGGTGATAACTTCCCGGCCGGGGATGAGACAGCGGCGGGATTGCCGCTGTTCTATCACTTTATGGGCGATCTTCAGGTCGCCAATAACGTGGCGCTCGGGGCCTCCCTTCCGGCGGCGCTCCTGTGGGTATCGGTCCTCTCGCTCATGAGTCTCATGATCCTCGCCCGTGAGTATGCTCGGGTGCTGTTCAAAGTTGAGCTGGCGGGATGGATGGCAGGTTTATTGGTGGTTACATCGAGTAACCTAAGGTGGCTCTTCGAAATCTGGGAGTCCTCCCCAGCTCAAAATCTCTTTCGCCCCTTTTTCTCACGAGGGGGACCGATGAGGTTTAGTAACCTGGAGTACACCTTCGGGCGTTTCAACGTTTCGATGTTTAACATCTTCTACTTTATCGAGGAGCGACACGTACTGTTCGCCTCGGCGCTTGTGATAGTGACGGCGCTGCTGGTTCGTGAAGTTCCCACGCTATCACGTCGTTCAGCGTTGCTGTGTGGGTGCGTCATCGCCTGTTTTACCCAATGGAACTTCTTCATCTTTCCGATGTTGGTCGTGATTGTCGCATCGGGGATTGTGCTTCGCGACGTGCGAGCTCAATCGGTGACGATCCTAACGACTCTCGTCGGTGTAGGTGGATTGATGGCGCTCTCGATGAGGTTCTCTATCGCCACCTCCGGTTGGTTTAACCTGGATCAAACGGTTCCTCGATTTAATTTTCGATTTGCCGCCGAGGACCAGAATGCTGCGTACTCTTTTCTTCGTTTCATGAGCTACTATGGTTTCGCGATGGGGCCAACGCTGCTTGGCGCGTTCGCTGGCGCCGTTGTTGCATGGCGTCGAAGCCGGCGCGATTTTTGGATCATGGCCCCTGTGGTGCTCGTGACGTTCACACTCATCAACTCAGTCCAGGTGATGCCAAGTGGTGTTTATGAAAATCATAAATGGCTTAAGCCGCTCCAGGGGTTATTGAATATCCTTGCCGTTGCCCCCTGTGCGCTCGTTTTGCAAAGTCGATCGAGACTAAGACATGCATTCGTAGCAGTCATGGCACTGCTTTTGACCGCATCGGGTGTCTTTGAAGCTATTGCGTTTACTCGGAGCTTCTCGATGCCGATAGCCCCGTATCCGTCCGAGATGGTCGAGCGTATCCGGGAGAGGACACGGCCTCACGATGTCTTTGTCACCTCCCTCCCCCGAGAGGTACTAATCGCGGGGCGAAGAGTTTATCTGCTCCATTATAAAACCCTTGAGGGAACCACTCCTCATATTAAGGCCCTTGGGTTTAATTTTGCGAAGAGGACGGAACAAGAGGCTCGCCTCTATCGGGCGACAACTCTTGAGGAGTTCTGCGCCGCAGTGCACGACCTACGGGTGGATGTTATCGAATTCTCTCGTCAGCAGCAGAGCCTCCCCGTCTACGAATTAGTGAGAGGCCATGAGCTCTTCTCGGGTGTGCCGTACAAGGAAACTGAGCCCCGTTCTTACATCGGCACACGGCTGTGTGGAATGGGGCCCGCTGTTCGGTAGAGGTCATACCATCAGCGGTCACTCACCGAGACACCCTACGAGCGTGCCACGAGTAGCTTAGGATATTACCACCGCTCCGGACTTCTGAGGTCGCCTTGAGTTCGCCGGTCACCGGGTCAAAGGTGCCGCGGGAGGTGGCGACTACCTCTTTTTGTGGACCGGTTTCGAACTCGAACCGAATCTTACCGTTGGCCATCTCCTCACGAGTTCCAGTTAGGATGACCGGCTCTATGCGGCCCGTCTGACCTGACTCGGACTGAAGAGATTTGAACTCAAGTATCGAAACCCCAAAGAGACCGCTGCCTCGCTCAACGAGCACCAGCCTGCCACCCCGTCCCTTCTCATCATCCATCTCCCATACCCACTTGCCCTGTAAACTCTCGCCAGTCGCTGGGGAGGTAGTTAGGGGCTGTGGTTGTGTCGCGGCGGATTGAGCCCCGTTCACGCTCGGTGACTCATGTGCGAATCCTCGCACAGCAGCATCTTTGTTTGGATACGCTCCAGAGAACCAATCGAGTGTGTTGCCGCTCTTCTCATCACCCGTTATGTCCTCTCGCTCGAAACCGTTGAGCGAGACAAGGTCTCCGTCGTGCTCTCGGGTATCGAAGGATGTTCTCAGCTTCGTTACGCCTATCGAACTGAGCGGTCGCACCTCGCCAGGCTCTGATATCGCGTTGCGATTCTCATCAAACCAGAGGGCGAGCCCACGCAACTCATTCCGTTGAGGGAAGAACCCTGAGAGGATCGAGTCGGTGAGGACCCCATCGCCGTTTCGGTCCAGGGACGCCAATGCTTGATAGCCGTTATCCCATAGTCGCTCGCGAGCTGTCTTATCAGCGGGAGCCCTATCGCTACCCCGGAAGGTGTAGTTTCCGAACAATTGCGAGCCGTCCTTTATCACACCGGTTTCTTCTGGATCATAGACGAGAAGAGGGTGAGTCCCGCTCCCCTTCCAGATGACCCACGATCCGCTATCCGCTGGATTAAGAGGGAACTGAACGACCGTGTAGGGCTGTTCCTCGCCCAAGGAGAGGATGATGGGGCTTGAGTAGAGGGTCGCGTTACCGGTGCATGGATCCGTGGTGTCCGCCTGGTTGCATGGAATCTGAGCGCAATTGGAGTCAAAGCACACGGTCCCACCATCGGTGTAGCCCTGATCGGCCATGTCTTGACGGAACTCCGTATTGTCGCTCACTTTCGGATCGTTTGGATCGAACGCCTCTGCGTCCGACGCTATCTGATCTGAGATCGTCCCACCGCAACCTCCGCTCACGTTCGCACCGCCGCTAGAGTTGTCCATGCCCCAGTTCTCAGTGTTCACATCAACTGAGACTTGATACGAGGTGCAGGTGCCCGTCGCCTCAGGTGGAGTTGTCTCTTCCGGTGGAGTTGTCTCTTCCGGTGGAGTCGTCTCTTCCGGTGGAGTCGTCTCTTCCGGTGGAGTTGTCGCCTCGGGAGTTGGGTTCTCCGGAGTTGCTGTTTCCTCTGGTGTGGCTGTGTACTCCGGAGTTGGTGTTTCCTCTGGTGTGGCTGTGTACTCCGGAGTTGGTGTTTCCTCTGGGGTCGCTGTGTATTCCGGAGTTGGCGTGTACTCTGGGGTGGGGGTATCCTCTGGTGTTGGCGTGTACTCTGGAGTTGGGGTGTACTCCGGTGTTGGCGTGTACTCTGGGGTTGGGGTGTACGCCGGTGTAGGGGTGTACACTGGGGTTGCCGTTCCGGTCTGGGTGTAAGTCGGTGTGTAGGTATAGGTATACGTTGGTGTGTGGGTATACGTAGGTGTGTAGGTGTAGGTAGGTGTGTAGGTGTAAGTAGGTGTATAGGTATAGGTCGGTGAGTAGGTAATGGTTGGGGTCGGGGTGCAGACCCTCGAGACGGTCCTGTTGCTAGGACACGCCCTACCGTTTCCGACGGGTTGTCTGACGATGAAAACACGCTCGACGACGGTTGTGTTGCATGGAGGGTCCACGCTCTCGTAGTAATACTCGCAGTCCCGGTTCAGGAAATCCTCAGGGCCCTGGATACGCACACCCTGTTCTTGCGCCGAGCCATATGTGATGAGCCCACAGAGAGAGAGCAGGAATATGCCCAAAATCACAATAGGGGTGAGGGGGCTAGTTTCTCTCTTCATCACCAAACCGCCAAAACAACAAAAACGGGGTATATGGTTGATGGGCAGGGGAATGCCGATTTTTCCCGCCACCGGAGGGCACTACTAAGCACAGCCCCCTCACCACATACCATACTCAGTGTAGCTGTGGCGTGCATGGCTAGTAAACAAAAAGTTGCGAGGTGGTGGAGCGTTGGCGGAGTGTGTGCGAAATTGGATATTATACGGGAATTCAGGTCGACTTGTCGGATAGTTAGGGGAGCTCTCCACAATAGAGGAGAATCCGCCCTTCAAGTTCATCGCTGTAGGCAGGGGTATATCCCAGAGTAACCGCCCGACGGCATCCAGTCACAAAGGCTGTGAATAGCGGAGAAGGGGCGCTCACTGATCCTTGATTGAGAGATTCCCTTTCCTCGCTATCACGAGCCTACTTGGCTCGCTAAGGGATTTTGGTGCGAAGCTTTCTTTTTCGGAATCCTGAATGAAAGGAGTTGGCAGGCTAAACTAACTTTCTCTTGCCTTTCACCGGATGGTGTGTGAAGACTGGGGGCATGGGAATCCGTTCTTCCTCACATTCTCATCTCCATCATCACAGCGCCTAGCGCGCTGATAATTCCTTTTTCCCATCATCACAGCAGTTTTTTTAATTTTTCTCTACGTGGGGTCATATCACCATGTTGCGTATAGCTATCCAAAAGTCGGGGCGTCTCTCGGAGGGATCCCGAAAACTTATCGCCGAGAGTGGCATTGAGGTTGAGCAGATCGGGGCACGGCTCCGCTCTGCCGCGTATAATTTTCCACTCGAACTACTCTACCTTCGTGATGACGACATTCCGCAGTATGTCGCGGACGGCGTTGTAGATGCCGCCATTGTAGGTCGTAATATCGTCCGGGAGCGGGAAGCAGAGGTTAGTGTCATACGAGATCTCGGATTCGGTCGGTGTCGTCTCTCGCTCGCTGTGCCAAAGGCATTCGCGTACAACGGTCCTCAATCGCTTCAAGGGGCAAAGATCGCCACCTCCTATCCCACTATTTTGGGTGGCTACCTTTCCTCGCGAGGTGTATCGGCCGAGATCCAGGTCATAAGCGGCTCCGTTGAGATAGCGCCAACTATCGGACTAGGAGATGTGGTGTGTGACCTCGTCAGTTCAGGCAGTACGCTCATGAGCAACGGGCTCGTTGAGGTTGAGACCATTCTCGAGTCAGAGGCTGTTCTGATAGCAAGCCCTACATTATCGGGAGAGAAAGCGGCTATCCTTGAAAAGTTCCTTTTTCGGATTAACGCGGTGCTTCGCGCGCGAAACACCAAATACATCACCCTTAACACGCCGAACGACTCTATCGCTCGAATCGTTGAGCTTCTTCCTGGGATGAAAAGTCCGAGTGTTTTGCCGCTCAACATACCGGGTTGGAGCTCTCTCCACACTGTGGTGAGTGAGGATGACTTCTGGGTGATTGTTGAGAAATTAAAGGGTGCTGGAGCGCAGGGGATCCTCGTTCTTCCAATCGAAAAGGTGATCGAATGAAAACATATAAGAATCCGCCCCGAGCTGAGTGGGCACGACTGTCACGCCGACCCGTTATGAAAAATAGCGAAGTGCGAAGCGTGGTATCGACTATTCTCGGTGAGGTCAAATCGAGGGGCGATGAAGCGCTCAAAGATTTTTCGCTTCGCTTTGACGGGGCAATTCCATCGTCCTTACGGGTATCGAAGGAAACGAGGGATCTGCTCGCCAGTCAGGTGCGACCGGACCTCGTTGATGCCCTCGTGCGGGCCATCGAAACCATCTCTCGTTTTCACGTATCTCAGCGAACGCTTGAACCGGAGGTCGAGACGGTTCCTGGGGTCGTATGCTGTAGACGTTCGGTGCCGATCGAACGAGTCGGGATCTATATCCCCTGTGGGACAGCGCCGCTCTTTTCTACGCTTTTGATGTTGGCCATACCGGCGAAGCTCGCGGGAGTGAGGGAGATCGTGCTGTGTACTCCGGGCGGAAAGGATGGAGCGTTGAACGAGGTTATTGCGTGCGCCGCGCAGCTTCTAGGGATCGACGAGATCTACCTCGTAGGTGGCGCTCAAGCTATCGGGGCTCTGGCGTATGGAACAGAAACTATTCCCGCAGTAGAAAAAGTGTGCGGCCCAGGAAATTCCTTCGTTACAGAGGCGAAGCTACAGATCGCCGCTGAGGGGATCGCTATTGATATGCCGGCTGGCCCCTCAGAGGTGCTCGTGATCGCCGATAGTGCGGCGGACCCTCGGTTCGTTGCCGCCGACCTTTTGGCGCAGGCCGAGCACGGTCCGGACTCTCAGGTAGTCGTTGTGACGACCGAAGAGGGGCTCCTCGGTCGAGTGCTTCTTGAGGTAGAGCGGCAGATAGCGGATCTGCCTCGAGTGGGGGTCGCCTCTCGAGCTCTTGGGGAGAGCTTGGGAGTAGTCGTTACCAGCATTGATGAAGCGATAGCGTTCTCTAACGTGTACGCTCCCGAGCACCTTATCCTTGCTGTGGGCGAACCTGAACAATACATCTCCGCAATCACAAACGCGGGCTCCGTCTTTCTCGGGTATTTTGCCGCTGAGGCACTCGGGGATTACGCATCAGGCACGAATCATGTGCTTCCAACCAACGGCGCAGCTCGCGCTATGTCTGGAGTGTCAGTTGATACGTTTGTGAAAAAGATAACCTTCCAAACCGTAACCGCGGAGGGGCTTACTCGATTAGCTTCCACGGTCGCCTGTATGGCGCGAGCGGAAGGTCTGGAGGCACACGCGCGGGCTGTGCTTGTTCGTCAGGAGGTGCTCGATGGATAGTGACTTTATCAGGCCCTACATTCGAAGCTTGACCCCGTACTCCACGGCACGAGATGAGTTCGCTGGAGCCGCCTCAGTGTTCCTTGATGCCAACGAGAATCCTTATCCAACAACGGTCAACAGGTATCCTGACCCGCACCAACGGCTTCTTAAGGCGCGTATCGCAGAGCTAAAGGAGATCGCCGCGGAGCGGATATTCCTTGGAAACGGAAGTGATGAGGCGATAGACCTTCTCGTCCGGGTCATGGACTGCACCGTCGGGGGGATTACCATCACCTCACCAACATACGGCATGTACAAGGTAGCTGCCGTAAGTAACGGGGTATCGATCGTAGACGCTCCCTTACGTGAAGATTTTTCACTCGATATGGAGGCTATCTCGAGGGCGAGCAAGGGTGGCAGTCGATTGCTTTTCCTTTGCTCTCCCAACAATCCCACCGGGATGCAGTATGAGCTGGAAGATATTCGTCGCGTTCTTGCGGCGTTTGAGGGAGTCGTTGTCGTTGATGAAGCGTACGTCGAGTTTGCGGACACCCCAAGCGCGTTGGAGCTTCTTCCTGAGTGCTCACGTATGGTGGTGCTGCACACCTTTTCAAAAGCTTGGGGTATGGCCGGCATACGGCTCGGTATGGCGTTCGCTGACTCCGAGATTATATCCGCGATGAACAAACTGAAACTGCCGTACAACGTCAGTGAGCTCACCCAACGATACGCTATAGAGCGCTTGAGAAAGCCCGAGCGGATGGAGCGTGAGGTTAGCGAGCTTCGTGATAGACGCGCGCTACTCGTTCGCGAACTTGAATCGCTCGAGGGGGTAATGCGAGTTTTTCCGTCAGGTGGGAACTTCGTGTTGGTCAAGGTATCTGACGCGAGGACGGTCTTTCGAGCCCTTCAGTCCAGGAGAATTGTGGTACGTGACCGCTCCATGGAGCGGGGCTGTGAGGGGTGCCTACGTATAACGATAGGAACGAGCGAGGAAAACGGAGCTCTTATTGATGCTTTGCGGGAGGTGTTATGAAAAAACGGGCTCTTTTTATTGATCGTGATGGAACGATCATCGTTGAACCACCGGTCACTCGACAGGTTGACTCCCTGGAGAAGGTCGAGTTCGTACCCGGGGTGATAACGGCGCTCGCGTCCATCGCGAGCCTCAAGGAGTTTGAGCTGGTCATGGTAACCAATCAGGACGGACTCGGCACGCCCGCGTTTCCGGAGAGCGACTTCTGGCCAGCCCAGAACTTGGTGATCACGACACTCAGAAATGAGGGGGTGTTCTTTTCGGATATCCAAATCGACCGTTCCCTCCCCGAGGAGAACCTTCCCACCCGTAAGCCGGGAACAGGGATGCTCACTCGGTACATGACTGGTGAGTACGACCTTGAGCGGTCGTTCGTGATCGGCGATCGATTCACCGATGTTCAGTTGGCTAGTAACCTTGGGTGTAAGGCTATCTTTCTGGGGGACAGTGTATGTCCTGAGGCTACCTTCTCGACAACGTCATGGAGGGAGGTGGAGGAATTTATCTATGCGCAGACGCGCTACGCAGAGTACTCGCGAACGACCACTGAGACCTCGGTCTCATGCAAGCTTGGGCTCTACGGAACAGGTAGGTGCGCCATATCCACGGGGCTTGGATTCTTTGACCATATGTTGACGCTCCTCGGAGCTCATGCAGGATTCGATCTTACGATCGAGGCGGTAGGTGATCTGCACGTCGATGAACACCACTTGATCGAGGATGTTGGTATCGTCCTCGGGGAGGTTGTCCGCCAAGCATTGCGTGACCGATCGGGAATCGCGCGGTATGGGTTCGTTTTGCCGATGGATGAATCCCTCGCGCAGGTAGCAATTGACCTCGCCGCACGACCTCACCTTGAGTGGGATGTGACGTTTACGCGAGAGATGATCGGAACGATGCCGACGGAGATGTTTAAACATTTTTTTCGTTCTTTCGCGGACAGCTTGCGGTGTGCGTTGCATATCTCGGTACGGGGTGACAATGAACATCATAAAGCTGAGGCTATCTTTAAGGGCGTTGGACGAGCCTTGCGGGGAGCTATCGGACGGGTGCGCGATCAGAAGGGCGTTCCAAGCACTAAGGGGATTCTATGACGGTAACGGTTGTTCGCTATAACGCGGGTAATGTCAGATCGGTGACGAACGCTCTTGAGCGTGTCGGTGTTCCGTACGTTGTGTCAGGGGACTGTGAGAAGCTGAGTACAGCGGAGCGGATAATCTTTCCTGGCGTCGGAGAAGCAGGCTCGGCCATGGAGTATCTTCGCGCCACAGGGATCGACCGTGTGCTGCGTGACACGAAAGCTCCATTGCTTGGTATCTGCCTTGGATTGCAATTGCTGTGCTCGAAGTCAGAGGAGGGAGGTGCCACGTGTCTCGGGGTTCTATCGGGATCGGTTCAAAAGTTCGTCACACCACGAACGGTGCCGCATACGGGATGGAGTCAGATTAAGAATCTGGCTCACCCGATATTTGACGGCATCCCCGAGGGCAGCTACTTCCACTTTGTCCACAGTTATCGACTTGAGGTGTGTGCTGCAACAGTGGCGCAATGTGAATACGGGGAGACCTTTTCTGCGGCAGCGGCTACTCGAAACTTTGTTGGGGTACAGTTTCATCCTGAGAAGAGCGCGGCGGTTGGAGAGCGATTACTCAGTAATTTTGTGGAGTGGAAGGTATGAGTGTGTGTCGAATCGTCCCGGCTATCGATCTGATTGATGGAAGGTGCGTGCGGCTACGTCAGGGAAATTTCCAGGAGAAGCAGGTCGTCGGTGATGACCCGGTGGAGGTCGCTCGGGGGTTTGTGGCGAGCGGCTTTCGGCGACTCCACGTTGTTGACCTTGACGGCGCAAGGAGTGGCGTTCCACAGCACCTGGAGCTCGTTCGCGCGATAGTCGCTGAGACTGGTCTTGCTATCGATGTGAGTGGAGGGCTGCGCACCACGGCTGATATCTCTCGTGCGCTTGAGAGCGGCGCTCGGCAAGTCATCATTGGGTCCACGGCTGTCGAACAGCCTGAAGTGGTGAGAGAGTGGATATCTGGATTTGGAGCCGATGTTGTTGCGGTTGGGCTGGATGTTCTGAACGGAGAGGTGAGGATCAAGGGGTGGCAGGAGGGAAGTGCCCTGACGGTTGCGCAGGTGCTTGCGCGCTTCGTGGATTCAGGGCTCCGGTGGCTCATGTCGACCGATATCTCTCGTGATGGGATGCTCGAAGGGGCATCAGTTGAGATGTATCGAGCATTGAGATGCAATTACCCAGACCTTAACATAATCGCGAGCGGTGGGGTGAAGAGCGCGGATGATGTTCGCACGCTCGCCGCAGTGGGCGTCCGGGAGGTTATCGTGGGGAAGGCGCTCTACGCCGGCACGTTTCGACCAGAGGAGGTGCGAGAGTTCGTATGGTAGCGAAACGAATTGTCCCTTGCCTCGATATCAAAGGTGGGCGAACCGTCAAGGGGACCAGGTTCTTACATCTGAGGGATATGGGGGATCCGGTTGAGTTGGCGACGCGGTACAGCGATGGGGGCGCGGATGAACTGGTGTTCCTCGATATTTCTGCTACGAGTGAGGAGCGCTCCACCACTATCGAGCTCGTTGAGCGGGTCGCTCGGGCACTCTCGATTCCGTTTACCGTTGGGGGGGGGATCTCTACTGTGGACCACGTGTCTCGCCTCCTTGATGCTGGAGCCGATAAGGTTTCCCTTAACTCCTCGGCGGTACAGGTTCCTGAGCTTATTGATCAGGTGGCGCGACGATTCGGATGCCAATGCGTGGTAGTCGCGATCGATACGAAACGCTCAGAGCGAGGTGATGAGGTATTCGTTCAAGCTGGTAGGACCGCGACGGGCAGGTCCACCGCAGAGTGGGCTCGCGAGGTAACGGAACGTGGCGCTGGAGAGATCCTTTTAACGTCCATGGATAGTGACGGAGTTCGTGATGGGTTTGCTCTCGATATAACCCGCCGGGTGGTAGATGTGGTCTCGGTGCCTGTCGTTGCTTCTGGTGGAGCGGGTCGGGCTGAGCACTTTCTTGAGGTCTTTCGGGAGGCGGGTGCCGATGCTGCCCTTGCAGCGGGTATCTTTCACGAAGGGATAGTTACGGTGAATTCCGTGAAAGATTTTTTGGGTGAACAGGGGATAGAGGTACGAAGATGATGCGAGAGCCTGATTTTTCAAAATCTGATGGACTGATACCGGCGGTGGTACAAGACGCGAGGAGCGGTGAGGTGCTTATGCTCGGCTATATGAACGAGGAGTCCTTCCGAAAGACTGTAGAGACGAAAAGGGTAACTTTTTTTAGCCGGTCGCGGCAGACGCTATGGATGAAAGGGGAGACATCGGGGAACGTTCTCGACCTTGCGGATATCACTGTGGATTGTGACCGAGATAGTATCCTTGTAAGGGCGGTTCCGAATGGTCCCACCTGTCACGAGGGCACCCGCACTTGTTTTCGAGACGCGCCTTCTACGACATGGTCTATTCTCAGCGACCTTGAAGGTGTCATTAGAGAACGCAGCAAATCGATGTCTGACAATTCCTACACGGCCTCACTCTTTAAAGCGGGGCTCGATCGATTGGCCCAGAAGGTAGGAGAGGAGGCGATTGAAGTTCTGATTGAGGCAAAGAACGGGGATACAGATCGTCTACTGAATGAGTCCGCGGATCTCCTCTTTCACCTCATGGCGTTATGGGAGGCTCAAGGGGTGTCCTTGGGGGCGGTGTGTGCCGTACTGCGTCAGCGGTCCTCTCTGGTACACTCTAGATTTTGATTGATTCCGTCATCCTCAACCGTCGTGATAGCGAGCAACTTTGTCATGGATTTGACGAACTATAGTCATGCCTCGCCCACGTCGCGTAGTCTTTGGAAATACCCTATACGAAATTGTCCCTCGAGCACGGGAGGGATTGCCCCTGCCGCCAACCGAAGTCA
>JAIXQT010000033.1 GCA_027485595.1 Pseudomonadota bacterium
AAAGGAGCGTCAGATCCTCACGATAGATCCGTCGAGGTTAGTTCGTGGCGAAGAGGTCATGGGCAAATTGAGAGAGCAGTTCGCGAATCTGGAGCCAGGTGCGGTATTGACCGTGGAGATGGTAGAGGAGGGGGACGATCACGCCGCCTTCGATGTATCCGTCTCTGCGGTGAAGGACTCCGGCACTGAGCGGGTTTTCCTCTTATGGGTCAGAGATATCCGTGAGCGGCGCAGGCGGGAGCGTTTCCAACGCGAGATACTCTCGACGACCACCCACGATCTAAAAGGTCCCTTAGGCGCTATCGCCGTTTCGTGCGATGTCCTACTGGACACGCCGCCGGCGGACAATCGCGTTCACGTGATGCTCGAGCGAATCTCCTCCTCCGCGAGCAGCGCCATTCAACTGATAGAAGAGTTCCTGAGTTTGCGGCGAATCGAGGAGGGGGCTTTTGTGCTCCGTCCCGCTGTCACCGATGTTCGGTCTATCGTATCCCGGGTGGTCGAGAACTTTCAGCTCTCGGCAAAGACCCGAGGAGTTGATCTCGTTTGGAATGGCGAGAAAGAGGGGATCGAGGGGTGCGTTGACGTATTAGGCTTCGAACGGGTACTCGCAAATCTGATCAGTAACGGGATTAAGTTCACCCCGAAGGGGGGACGCGTATCTGTTGAAATCAAACGCAATCCCACAGGGCTGACCCTTTCGGTACGAGACCTTGGCGCCGGTATGGAGCCTTCGGACGCCCAAAGGCTCTTCAATCGGTACGGTAGACTCGCTTCCCATGCTCAAGTATCTGGAACTGGGTTGGGGTTGTTCATCGTCAAGTGCATCGTGTCGGCTCACGGCGGTTCGATCGATGTGACCTCCGCCCTTGGTAAGGGAACGACCTTCGACGTCTACTTTCCGGACCGCCCACCACTGAACGATCGGGGAGAGGTTCTCTGTTTAGACTTCGCGTAAGAAAGACGACGAATCACATAGACTTTCCGCCTCACAAAGGTCAGAGTCGAGCGTAACTTTCTCGCTATCGTGAGCATCTCAGTATTCAGTATGAAATCTCTCCTTCGCATGCTCGGGAACGCATCTCGTACGACCCTCGGAGCCGCTCTCGTTTCGCTTGTCTGCCTGTCTAGTGACGCGCGCGCGTTCCCCCTTGAGAGGTTTGATCAGCAGCTCGATGTTACGTGTGCGGGGGACTCCTCGTGCGCACGATCCCTGCGAGCACAGACGACCTTGGGCGCGTACACCGGTATTTGGGTGCGTGGAGGAGGAGAGATGCGCTCTACTGTGTCGGTGTCGAAAGGGACGCTGAAGGTTCACGCCGAGGGGCCGCTTGTGAGCGGCGTTCAGCTTTCATGGGATAGTGATACGTACGCGGACCAGCTCTCAAGCTCAGGGCTCAAGTGTATCGATATGCGCCATCAAGGAGGCTCCGCCATCATCGTAGATGGCTTTGAGCTTACGGGAGTGTGTGGTGATAAGGATGCGGAGCGTGAGTGTCCCCCGTTTGTGATTGAGACCAGGATCTATGACTCAGCCGACCCTACGGGACAAACGTATTCAGCTTCAATCCTTCGTCGCTCGAGTGGGAGGCCGCCGCAACACCTCATCATCCCGTTCTCAAACGTAAACCGTAAGGGATTGCGCGGAGCTGGACGGCTTGAATGCGCCGGAGCCGTCTCGATAAACGTGCGAACTGATGGCTACCGAGATGTTACGCTGCGTGCAGGGCCGATCTTTACGAACTCCACAGAGCCGCTTGAGGCGCTGGTCCTGACCCCGACACCTACAACGGTTCCCAGCACAGCGGCGACCGCCGTGACGGCCGGCGAGGAGTCGACCGGCTCACGGACCTCCGATGCTGAGCTCGTTAATCGAATGACGCAGCCCCCCACAGGGGCCTTGCTCGAGGACTCTGTAGAGGGCCCAACCGAGCAGGGAGCATCTTCCGATGCTGCCCGCACAAAGATAGGCAGTGAGGCTGTTGTCGCTCCCCTTAACTCCCCAGAACCGAAACGCCGGGATGAGGAGGAGATGGTCTACGGGGCAATAGTCAGCGAGTAGTCGCTCCTGGTCTCTGCCGATAGTCTTTGCCGAGATAGCCTAAACGCTCATAATTCGAGGGGGTTTTGCCTCGATTCCCAAGCCTGGCTCCGTGGACTGTGTTGTGCAAGACGTGATATCCTTGGCTCGATATGGCCAAGCAATTCAACATCCCACGCTCGTACCGTTCCGATATAATCGGTCAGATTAAGAAGCGTCGTTCCGCGGAGGACTCCCGCAAGGAGCAGCTGCACGGCACCGTGGTAGATCTTGGGCCGGTCGTATTTCACATCGCGCGCTTTTTCGGGTTCTGTTACGGAGTTGAGAACGCGATTGAGATTGCGTACCGAGCGCTTGAAGAGAATCCAGGTAAGAGAATCTTCCTTCTCAGTGAGATGATTCACAACCCTCATGTGAACTCTGACCTTGTGAGTCGAGGGGTACGATTTCTTCAAACGGCTGAGGGGGATCAGTTAATCCCCTTTGCGGAACTTCGCGCGGACGATGTCGTTATCATACCGGCGTTCGGCACGACGCGTGAGATGTTTGAGGCGCTGAAAGCACTGGGCATTAATCCTCAAAGTTACAACGCGACATGTCCCTTCGTGGAGAAGGTGTGGAAGCGTGGAAAGCAGCTCGCGCAGCAGGGCTACTCGATCGTGATCCACGGTAAACACACCCACGAGGAAACCCGAGCCACCTTCTCTCACATCCAAATTGATGGCCCAAGCGTTGTCGTTCGAGATAAAGAGGAGACTGAGCGCCTGACGCAGTACATCCGCGCGGAGCTCCCGCTGGAGCAGTTCTCAATCGATTTCGCCGGCCGCTATTCAGCGAATTTTGATCCTGCATATCACCTCACTCGAATGGGAGTAGTGAATCAAACAACTATGCTCGCTGAGGAAACCCGGGAGATCTCATTGATGGTCAGGGACGCCCTCGCCGTTCGCTTCGGCGCGGAGGTGGTAGGAGAGCACTACGCCGATACACGAGACACGTTGTGTTACGCGACCTCTGAAAACCAGCGCGCGATGAAAGGGCTCCTTCAAGAAGAGGCGGACCTCGCTGTGATCGTTGGAGGTTATAACTCCTCGAATACCTCGCACCTTGTTGAGTTGTGTGAGGGTAAACTCCCAGCTTTTTACGTCAAGGACGCGGATGAGATCGTGAGCGCCGATGAGATTCGACACCTCGATCTCGCGACCAAACGGGTTGTGAGTAGTCGTGGATGGTTGCCGACTCAGAGAGAAAAGGTGCACATCCTCATCTCCGCGGGAGCGAGCTGCCCAGACGCGATGGTTGAGTCTGTTATATCGAAGATATCGAGCCTTTATCCATCCTCCCTGGGGCTATCTCAGGCGGTCGGTGGATAGGGACGGTGTCTGAGGATATGCGCGGCCCGGCGAACGCTCGTCGGGCGCCTCGCGCGCCTTGATAGAGGCGCTTGAAGAGCGAGTTTTTAATTCCATCCAGTTTCGCGTGACGAAATCCGCGCACCTCAGCGTCAAAGCTCGTAATATGCGCTGGCGTGCGCAAAAATTGACGGATCGATTTTACCTCCGCGTTGGTAATCTCATTCGAGTGGAGGCAGATGGTAAACACGCCGGTCGGTACCCACGTGGGTCTCCAGAGTTGTTGAGGAATAAATATTAATCCCCGGTATGAATAGGGAAGAAGTGCGATCCCATCTGAGATAGCGGTGAAGCCGGTAGTCTTGAGGGCATTAAGGGTCGTGTGGTCGAACGAGTGATTAGGGGCGAACCAATAATTGGTTGCCAATCCGCGTTCCCTCAAGATCTCTCGCCCCCTCTCGATTCTCTCCAACTGCTCTTGGAATGAGTATCCCGCGAATTCAGAGCGCTCTACTCGGGCTATTTGATTACTCTTGAGTAGCGCGTGTTCTGATGTTCGTGTCAGAATATGTTGATAGCCGTGTTGCGCGATCTGGACGATATCTCGCTCGACAAGAAGTCGCATCGTGTCCCAAAAATGCGGCTCAGGTTTTTGCCTGTTTAGTTTTTTATCCTGATTGTCGGGAACTATGCCAAGCAGGGGCTTTACCCGATGTCGTTGAAAAAGGCGCACAAGGGCCCAGAATCGCCCCCAGTCCATCGTAGGCGTAATGTCATCCATTCTAAAGAGGTAACGAGCTTTCATCATAATCGCCTCCGCGCAATCGGAAGAATAATTTTACCAAACAGGTTCGTTGGAAGGAGTCCGCTGTACTCGACTAGGAGTCTTCCGCCGAACTCGAGCTTGAATCGAGCTATAGCGTTCTTCGCCTGATCCGTGGAGTCGAGGGGAATGCCCCCAAGATCGTATAACGTGAATCCGAGATTTTTGAGGGTTAGGATTTCGTACCAGTGTAGAAGTCGGTTTGCGCGCCCCACCTTGTTACGTTCGCCGCTATCATCCATGGATCGATAGTGTGATGCCGAGTAGAGGAGGCGGACTCGCCCGACAGAATCGTCCTTCACGTAGGCGTGGGCCGATAAGAGATTGCCCTCTGTGTCCGCTATCGAGGACAAAAGCAGGGCGGAAGAGGTTGAGAGCGCTCTCAACTTTGCTCGATTGCAGGGCGGTAGTCCTTTATGTTTCGCGAAGGTGTCGTAGTAGTGAGCGTAAAGGGAGCCCTCCTCAGCGGTTGGGTTTATGACGAGTCGAGGCGTGAAGCCCTCTCGCTCCGCGCGTTGGATCTTATATCGAGTATTTTTTGAGATCGGCGCGGAGATCTCCTCAAGAGGTGCGGTTAGATCGATGGCCGAGGTTTGCACAGGTTTGAAATTGGGGTGGCGTGTCGCTGTCTGTTGAAAGAAGCAGAGAGGAGTTTCCGGCGATCCCTCCTCGACTTTGTTGGCGAAAAATATATCGCTAATTGGGATTCCGCACTTAGAACGAGTGATCGCTATCACGAATAATACTCCTACAAGAGATGGCGTGGATGGGCGCTTGTCGAGGGGAAGAAATACGCCAGGTCGCCGAATGCCTAAATGACGTAGAACAGATAACTCGCAGGAGCTTCAGCTCGTAGATCGTGTCGCGGCTCTCTCGGTCAGTTGCGTATCTTCCGCGAAGGCTCTCCGTTCTCGCCCCCTTTGGCGTTGAAAATACTGTCGAAACCACTGGTGCCCGTGGCGAGACCGTTTGGGCAGTGGGATAAGAGCCCCTCGAGATCAGGCGCTAGTTTCGTGGTGACGCCAAATGTGGCAGACTCGTCCGGCTAATGAACAAAAAGGACGTCACCATGAAGTCAATCGATGTAACAGGCGTATGTAACGGTATAGTAGACATCTTCACCGATATCTCTGAGCAGGAACTCGTGGCTCTTGGGTACGAGAAGGGAACGATGCGTCTTGTCGAGGCTGCCGACCAAAAGGATCTTCTCCAACGGGTAGGGGCGAAGAGTCCTGTGATGCGAAGTGGTGGTTCGGTTGCTAACTCAATGATCACGATAGCTCAGTTGGGTGGCACGAGCGCGGTGTGTTGCCACCTCGCTGATGATGAATATGGACGTTTCTATAGAGATGAGTGTCTCTCGCTCGGAATGAAGGTTCCGGTTCCTCTGTCCAGAGATCTCGCGACGGGCACATGTGTCGTGTTGCTCACCCCCGACGCTGAGCGAACGATGAGAACCGCGCTCGGTGCAAGCTTGAGCCTCGCTCCTCAGCACGTCGATCCGAAGATCATCGCCGATTCTCATTGGTTGTTCGTTGAGGGGTATGTGTTTTCTAACTCTGACGCCGGCAGGGAAGCTATCCAGGAGTCTATTCGAGTCGCTCGTGAATCCAACACCAAGATCGCCGTTACCTGTTCAGAGGCATGGGTTGTGAACGCGTTTGGCGAGCACCTCAACGCGGCTCTCGAGCACACTCACCTGATCTTCGCGAATGAGGAGGAGTCGAATGCGCTCTCAGGGGCTTCTGACGTTGTGGAATCGGGACGAAAGCTCAAGGATCGGTTTCCTCACGTTGTTATCACAGCGGGGCCGCGAGGCGCGTACATCTGGTGGGAAGGAGAAGAGCTGCACGTTCCCGCGTTTCCGTGCGAGCCTCGCGATCTGACCGGTGCTGGAGATACCTTTGCGGGGTCGTTCCTCTACGGGGTCACCAGGGGCTTAAAGCCTCAGGATGCCGCGCATCGCGCGTGCTTTCTTGCTCGTCACGTGATCAGCCAAGTTGGCGCCCGTCTCACAGGTGACGTGAAGTCGTTGTGGGGATTGGTAGGGTAGGGGAAAACCTTGGGATAATCCCGCAGCGCGGCGACCGAGGACGGCCGTCCTCCCAAGTTAGGGGGAGGCCGCACTCGGTCGCCGTATTCGTTCATGCGAAAGATATGCGCCCAGAAGGCGGTCCTAGTCTCTCCCTATTCGTCTCTTTGAGTCGCTAACTGTCTGAATCTGCTCCCCGTTGTTTGCATAGTGTTTTTGTGACCATTAACATGTCACATCGGAACGTGGATCCCTCCATATCCAGTGAGGACTTATTCCGTAACAAGGAACACATGGCACCTTTTCAAGATAGCCGATTTCTAGGACTTTCCGGCCGCACCCTCGTGGTGACGCTCGTTATCGCGGTAGCGGTGGTTGGACTCTTCTTCATTCCTGAGGCGATTAAGTTTGCTCTTAACGCCCCCGGTAAGTCTGGTGGTGAGAAGCGCGTCGCAGTGGAAGGTCGCGCACGTCGTGAGGCGAAGGAGCGGGCCGAGGAGAGGGGAGCGCTCTCTCCGGACGCTCTGAAGGCTCTGAGCTCAGCCGTTGGCGCTACCCCAACTCCTGTGCGGCAGGTCTCCCGCAAAGATGGAGAGGAGGGGGCCGCTGAGCGCCCCGGTCTCTTCGATGGTTGGAACTTTAAGGTCAAGGCAGGTGAGCCACAGGGGCCTGCTGTGCAGGTGCCAGCGTCGATGTCGCTTGAGAAGCTCGGTGGCAAGGAGTTTCAGGGACTGCTCAAGCAAAGTCGAACCGACGTGAAGGTGTTCATCAAGAAACAGATTTCAAAGAATGCAGAGGCTCAATCGGTTGTGGAAACCTTCATGGACCAACTCGATCTGGCCGCTCGAGAGAGTGCAAAGGGGATGCCGGTGAAGCAGCTGCTGAAGGGGCTTCAGGACCTGCATGTAAGCACGATACAGGCGCTGTCGCGGTCAGGGCTCGACCGGGGAACGATCTTGGAGTGGCTGAAACTTCCGATCGTATCATTCATTGACGATCGCGTCGGATTGCACGCGCAGGAGAAGATTCAGGATTACTTCGCGCCGCGTCTAACTCTGCGGGACGTTAGCGTTCGTCAGCGTCATACCCGTGGGTGGGGTATGGATGGACGTTCTCCAGCGACCCTTCGAGCTGAGCTCTCCTTCCGAGGAACCGATATCGAGCGGGTTATGGTGTACGCGAATGGGCGGAAGATATCTGAAATGGGCGGGCCTCGAAATCCCTCGGACAATCGTCGATCTATCCGGGTTAATGGGGACGCTCACGGCGTGTGGACCTTTGTCGCCTACGATCGATTTGGCGCTCGCCCTTATTGGAAGAGTTATTCGTTCTATCCTAAAGTGCGAAGGTTTCGTCAATCACGCGACGGTCAGTATATGATCGGATTTAAGCCGAATAGCGCACCGAACTCGCTAGACCGCTACTTCCTCGTCGGAAGTTCAGCGCTCAGACAGAGCGGTGATTCGATGATATCGACGTTTTAGATTCCATTGTCGGATCGTTTATCCGGAGGGCCCGTCTCCTGACGGGCCGGAACTCGCCCTCCGGATGAATGGAACCGTCGATGGTCGACTACACCCCCGTCCTCTCCGCTATCGCGATCAACTCCAACCACTGGTCGAGCTTTATGCTCGCGCCGCCGACAAGAGCGCCGTGAACCTCCTCCAGGGCGAGGATCTCAGCGAAGTTGGTTGGATTAATACTTCCCCCGTAGAGGATGACCGCCGTTCCAGGAAGGTTGTGCGATGCCCATACCTTCTGGATGTGCTGATGGGTCTCTTGAATGTCCGTAATCGACGCCACCTTTCCGGTGCCGATCGCCCATACGGGCTCATACGCCAGGATGACCTTGGTGGCTGTGTCGGCTGAGAGGCCAGCGAGAACTGGTTGAAGCTGCTCCTCAAGGACGCGCTTCGTCAGTCCGCTCGTGCGCTCGCTCTCCATTTCGCCGATGCATACGATTACCTCAAGCCCCGCTTTGAGAGCGGCCTGTGTGCGCTGCGCGGTTGTCTCAGAGGTCTCTCCGAAAAACTGACGTCGCTCTGAATGTCCCGTAAGGGTAAACGTCGCGCCGATATCTTTGAGGAAGAGGGGGGATGTCTCGCCGGTAAACGCCCCAGAATCTGCCCAATGCACGTTTTGAGCGCCGACCTGAAGCGCTGTGCCCTTGAGCTCCTCCGCTACAACCGCCGCGCTTATCGTAGCTGGAGCTACCCATACGTCTGTCTTGGAGAGGGGTTGTATCGCTTCTTTTAATTGGGCGGCGTAGGAGCGAGCGTGTGTTGGCCCGAGGTTCATCTTCCAGTTTCCAGCAAGGAGGTGTTTTGTGCGCATAGGAGCAGTTCTCAGAATGAAGTAATTAAAAAAGCGGGGGGCACTTTGAAGGCGCCCCCCGCTTAGGTCGCGAGCCGTTCTTTAGAGGCTCTTCGCGATCATCTCGGTTACGTCACACATACGTGCCGAGAAGCCCATCTCGTTGTCGTACCACGATACGACCTTCGCCATGCGCTTTCCGATAACCATCGTTGAGAGTGAATCAATGATAGAGGAGTGTGTGTCGCCGGTGTAATCGATCGAAACGAGTGGTTCCTCAGAGAATCCAAGGACTCCCTTGAGAGCGTTCTCGCTCGCGCTCTTGAGGGCGCGGTTCACGTCCTCAGCTGTAGCGTCCTGGGCGAGCTCCGCTACGAAGTCAACTACTGATACGTCTGGGGTTGGAACGCGAATCGCGAATCCATCTACCTTGCCGACGAGATCAGGGATAACGAGCCCTACCGCCTTCGCGGCGCCGGTCGTCGTTGGGATCATCGACATGCACGCCGCACGCGCGCGACGGAGGTCCTTGTGAGGGAGGTCGAGGATCGACTGATCGTTCGTGTACGAGTGGATCGTCGTCATCGTTCCACGAACGATTCCGAAGTTCTCAACGAGTACCTTCGCAAGTGGCGCGAGACAGTTCGTTGTGCACGAAGCGTTGCTGATGATGTGGTGCTCAGCTGCCTTGTACTCGGTGTGGTTAACGCCGTAGGCGAGGGTGATGTCAGGGTTTGTCGCAGGAGCGGAGATGATAACCTTCTTCGCGCCGCCCTGTATGTGAAGCTGTGCCTTCTCCTTAGCCGTGAAGATACCGGTACACTCAAGGACGATCGAAGCTCCGAGGGAGCTCCAAGGGAGTTTCGCTGGGTCGCGCTCAGCTGTGATCTTAATCTGCTGTCCGTTGACGGTGATGTAGCCGTCGCCAGCCTCAACCGTGCCAGGGAAGCGGCCGTGTACGGAGTCGTACTTGAGCAGGTGAGCCAGGGTTGCTGGGTCAGTGAGGTCGTTGATAGCAACAACCTTGATGTTGGTTGATTTCTTGGTCGTGTAAAGTTGGCGCAGGATATTG
>JAIXQT010000230.1 GCA_027485595.1 Pseudomonadota bacterium
GATGGTCGCTTTCTAGCTTGGATCGATGTTGGCGCGCCGAGCGCGGAGCGGCTGCATCGTGCGGCGAAGGCGGCTCAGCGTGTGGCGGTGTATTGTCACCGTTCCGCGGATGTTGTGTATCAGCAGCTCACCACCGCCCCGATATTTCGAGGAGAGGAGGTTGCTTTTTACTCTTTCGATGAGGGCTTTATATCGTCACTTGTGGATACCCTCGACCGTCGGAATGAGATGACGATCTCGCGGAGTGATGGCACGGTGTATGTTCACCAGAACGGGCGTGATCTCTCCTCGTCACTCCTTGAGCGTCGACTTCTCGCGCTAGGCTAAGAAGGTAACCCGCAAGGTTGGTGTGGTGACTACCGCATCCGCTTCGGGTTGGTGATGAGGCTCTTGGGAATAATGATCTTCGCGCCGGGCGTTAACGTCGCATCCTCAGGAAGCCCGTTTTTCTTCGCGACTTCCGCCGCGCTCGTAGACTTTGAGGTATACCATTGAGAGATGGACTGAATCGTTTCGGTCTTTGAGGTCACAGTATGGACGATGTCGCCCTGGCCGTCGCGCGGCGCCATATCCTTTGCCTCTTTGAGCGCCTGTTGATCGAAATTCATAGGCTCTCGGGAATTGCTCGTGGATGAGGGGGAGGTGTCCACGCTCGGCTTTTTTGTGATGTGCTTCTTTGGAGGAATCGGGGTCGGAACGAAAACAGGGCGAAGAGTGACCTGCGTACCGGGACTCGAGTGTTGCCCTAAAAACTCTCGTCGACCAAAGATCTCAAAGGAACCTCCACCGGTCGCCTGCAACTGTTGAATCTCTCGGTATCGCTCCTTGTCGACCGCGAATGGGCCGATAATAATCCACTCCCTTCGGGTATCCTTGTTGCGATTGAAGCGAGGTCGAGGTGCTGGCTTCGCGAGATATTCCTCTGGGCCAGAGGTGTAATAGAAATGAGCTTCGACGTCCTCCTCGGTATCCCCTTTAAGCTCGATACCCTGCGGGGCCCCACGCTCCTTCATGAAGTTGTAGAGGTAGACGCTCTGCTCCATCTCTCGGGCAAGGAAGAGGTTCGCCCCCATGAAAGCGTTTTCTTCACTTACCGGCATAATACCTTGATTGAGTAGTGAAGAGAACTTAGAGCCTCGTGTTGAGCATGCGACGAGCGCTGAGACGGAGCACACAAGTACCGCGACGACGAGTCCTCGAGCGATGCGGAGACGAAGAGGGAGGCGGTGCGAGGGGGTCATGGCTTTGTACTATAAAAGGGTGTGCCGGGTTTCGTGCCAGCGCGCATACTCAGTCAATGGTATACTGTTAGAGTGTCCCCTGGGTTGCCTGGTCGTCAATACCAATAACGCAGTTAAGGGGTTAGCTCCTATGGCGTGGGGCGGCCTAAAACCCTTTGGAGCCGGAACTTGGCGGGTGAATACGGGGTTTGGCACCCGGGTATGAGGTGATAGCGTTAGCGATCTCAAGCTCAGTGCCCCTTGTGCCGATGATAGGTGTATCGAAAGGATTGCCTTTCGCAAAGGTGCTCATGAAGATCGTATCCCTTAACCCAACCCTTACGGAGATTCTCTACGCCCTTGATGATGGGTCTAAGGTTGTTGGTGTCACGCACCTCTGCCCTCCGTCACCCTTTGCCGACCACAAGCCTGAGATCGTAACGCTCGCCACTCCGCCGAGAGTTGCCGGAGGCGGTCACCGTGATAAGCTCCAAGCCGGTCTCTCGGCCATCTCGGTCGATCTCGATAAGCTTCAGGCAGTATCGCCATCGATCATCGTTACGACGGTTGTGGATGACAATCCACACAGCTTCTGTAGTTTTGCCCAGGGGTATTTTCAGGCCCAGTGGGTGAAGAACGTCAGGGTCATATCGCTCCGCATCGAAGGGCTTGAGGACCTTCTCGACGCATATGGTGAGCTCGGAACGCTTCTTGGCGTAGGTTCCGCGGGACGTGACCGGGCGCAGCGTATGAAATCCCAACTCCTGGACTGGGGGCGCAACCTCTACGACAGGCTTCGAAATAAAAAGACGGTGGTGATCTCATCTGTTGAGCCCCTTGAGGTGGCTGGTTGTTGGATTCCGGATATCGTGAGGGTGGTTTCTGGGCGGCCGATGCCCACGGACCTTGAGGGGATGAGCGTAGGTGTCACGTGGGAAGAGATCGCAGCGTTCGCTCCCGACTCTCTCCTTGTGGCGCCTCGCGGGAAGAGCCTCGAGGAGAGCGTGCGATACCTTCGAAAGCTTGAGGAGTCGCCGCAGTGGGATTCGTTGCCCGCGGTCAGGCGAGGTGAAGTGGTGTTCTCGGACGGGATTCGACTGTATCAAACTGGGCCTGGATTGCTCGAAGGGGCTGGAATCTTGGTGTCCGCCATGGCGGGGCTAGATGCCGGATATATTACAAAAAGGGAGGCGTTTCACCGACTCCGTTTTGTGGAGCTTCATCGCCACCGCTTCTTGTGATAGCCTCTCGCACATGGCAGCCACTATCACCCCACAGAAAGACTGGATCTCCATCGCTGGAGAATCAGACCACGTCGTGCGAGAAGCTCTCGCTCGAAAGGTCGCCGACCTGCGTGCCGCTGGAAAATTTACCGAAGCCGACGAGCGGCACATAGCGCACCTCTCATTCTCGGTAACTCGGGATGGATTCGTCGCGACCCCGGAAAGGGTGGAGTTGTTGAGGCGGCTCTGTCAGATCTATTCCGCCGATGTTCGCCCGCAAGCTCCGACCTCTCATCGCAAGATCGTCGGACCTTTTATCGTTCTCGGTAAGCGCATCCTGCAACCGGTCATTAATGCGGTCTTTGGTCCCGCTCTTCGTAATCAACGCGAATTCAACGCTCACGTTGTGTCGTTGTTGACTGATCTCAGCAACGATGCTCGGTAAGGCATCGACAGAATCCTCTTTCCGGTCAGTCCCAGACGTTGACGATTGGCGGTGACGTACAACGTGACCCGTCGACGGTGTACGTGAGGCGTTAGACGTAGACGTCATCGTCGTCGCTTCTCAATCTGGCCTAGCAGGGTCGTGAAACATGATTCCCTGTTGCGCCTTTCTATGGTTTGACTTCAACTTCGTTGGAACAAAAAAAAA
>JAIXQT010000155.1 GCA_027485595.1 Pseudomonadota bacterium
AAGCCATGAATATTTAGAAAGGGACGCTCGGATGTCTGATATGAAATCACCTGACACAACCTCTCCGGCGATTTCAATCTTGGCCGGTTGCGGTGCGGTCTCTTGAGCGACCACCTCTGCGGAGGCGGCATCTGTAGCCACAACCTCACCCTGAGACTCCTCGGTGGTTGGGACCTCAGCAGCACCTTGGTCAGCGATCTCGCCTTCCTGCGCCATCTCTACTTGATCAGTGTTTTCTGGCGTCCCCCCCAACAACGGAGCTGCCACAGCGCCTTCAGGCGCGACCTCACCCTGAGCGCCGGGCTCAACTACGTTCGCGGCCTCAGTCTGTTCGTAGTAGCTCAGGAGATCCTGAAAGAGAGTTCCCTTATCGGCTCGGATAACGAGGGAGACCTCGGCGAGACCGAGCGGACGAAAGGACTCCGTGCCGTTAAAGATAACGTCTTCAAGGGTGTCACCTCGAAGAGACGAAGCTCGGGTCTCTCCCAACACCCAGCGAAGGGCATCAATGATGTTTGATTTTCCGCAGCCGTTGGGTCCAACCACCCCAGTAATTCCCGCCTCAAGGGGAAGAACCAGGCGTTCCATGAATGATTTGAACCCGAAGATGTCTAAACGCTCTACTCGCATCGCAACTGCTATCGCTCAAAACTACACATATTGAAAGGGCCGCCGGTTTTGGAGAACCGACATGATCCCAAACCGACTCAAAACACCTTTTGAGCAATCGGAACAGGGACGCTTGTAGGTTTAACACTCTTAAAACAAGAAAGCACTACCCAGTTTCAGGAATTGGGTGACCCTGGGGGGCCTGTATCCACATGGACGGGAACTCGCACCGGCAGTGCCCCTTACTCCACCTTCCCCGGCTCTTTGGATTCCTTGGGCTCTTCAACCACCGCCGGCTCTGCCTCCACAACTTCAGCCCCGTCGCCACTCCCCAACACCGTCGACCCGATTCTCTTCGTGATGTCGGCAAGGGTTCCGTGCTGAGGCATGAGGATAGCGAGGGAGTAGTCGATCGCCGAGAGGTACGAGAACGCCAAAGAGACGACCAGGATATTCAAACCAATGAAATGAGCGGTTACACGATATCCCAAGACACTAAAAGAGTAGTCATAGAGAAGGAGCGCTAGAATCGCTATCATCTGGAGGGCGCTCTTCACCTTCCCACCCGACTTGGCCGCTACAATCGTTCCATCCTTGGCAGCGAACGCTCGCAGACCTGTGATCCATAACTCTCGAGCGAGGATAAGGGTCACCATCCATCCAGGGACGAACGAGACACAGTTGTCATCCCGTAGGCCGACCAACATCACGAGAGCCGCCATCACGAGGATCTTGTCCGCGAGTGGATCGAAGAGCTTTCCGAAGTCGCTGACCGCCTTGTAGCGACGCGCGATGTACCCGTCGGCGTAGTCAGTAAGCGCGGCAAAAACGAAGATAATCGCCGCGATGTTGAGAGAATTTCGGGTAGGCTCTATGAGAACGGCAACGAACACCGGGATGAGGATGAGCCGAAGGAAGGTCAGCCAATTAGGAATTCGTTTGAACCAGTTAGCCATGAGCAACGGCAGTATACTGCTTTTTGAGGGACAGTACACGTCTGACGTAGTTCTGAGTCTCAGAATATGGCGGAATGCCACCGTAGCGCTGCACAGGCACGTCCCCAGCATTGTACGCCGCGAGGGCGAGAGCCTCGTTTCCGTACCGTTTAAGCAACCGGGAAAGGTACTGCGTTCCGCCCAGGATGTTCCACTCCGGCACGAAGGCGTTTCGAACACCTAACATCCGCGCGGTGCTGGGCATAAGCTGCATTAATCCCTGCGCTCCTTTGGGTGATACCGCGCGGGGATTAAACCCCGATTCGACGTGAATGACCGCCTTAATAAGATTAGGATCTACTCGATGTCTTCTAGCCGCCTCATGGATCGCCCGCTCGTACGCAGCGACCGAATGAAGACGCCTCCCCCCTTTGAGACGGGTCTTACGGTGATAGCTAAACCCGTTGGCCCGCGCGGTGAAGACCTCCGCCTGCTGCCCCTCTTCGGGTGGCTTCGTTGTGAAACGGATAACGCCTCCCGGCTCCCGAATCACGTAGATCTTGCCATCCGCTCCATAGACATCCGACGCCATCGCCACAAGGGACAACACGACAGAGCAGAGCGATGGCACCCAACCTCGTTTCAACGCTAGACGCGCGTTAGACATAATCTTCGCCTTTGTCAGCCTGGTATCTTGCCGAACAAAACCTCGTAGCCAGACTCGTTGAATGAAGGCACAGTTTTACTCGCCCACATCACGAAGCCCGACCTCTCGCACTACGTTCACGTAACGCCGCAGGACACAACGGGAGGCCCTGCGTGAAACAGTGCGTCCCGGGGATCCTCATCTGCACTACCATGGGGGTCTTGGGAAACACCGCACCGTCGCAACTCAAAAAACTGAGAAGAGCGGTATACTCTTTCGATGCGACCAATCATGGGGGAGTAGTAGGAGAATTATCCAAACAGCATTTCAGCCGCCAGCCCTGTCAAACGAGGTGCTCCTGTCAAACGAGGTACTAGGAGCGCAAACGACCAGGGAGCGCACGGACCTCACGGTGGAGCTGCGCATGGGCCCCGCGCAAACGAGAGGAGGCCCACCGGTGCCGAAGCACCGATGAGCCTCCTCGTGTGGGCACAAAGACCGAAGTTCTTATCGCAGGAGCTGCAGCGCCAAGGTAGGCAACTGATTAGCTTGCACAAGAACCGCTGCGCCCGCTTGTTGAAGGATGCTCAACCGAGTCAGATTGGCGGCTTCCTCGGCAACATCCACGTCTCGGATTCGGCTCTCGGCGGCCACGAGATTCTCGCGCGTCACACCGAGGTTCACGATCGCGGTTGAAAGTCGAGACTCAATACCTCCCAGAATACCGCGGGAGGCTCCGACTGAGTAGATGGCGCCGTACACGGCGTCGAGTGCGAACCGCGCTGCCGTTATCGCCATAGCATCCGTGCTGCCGTTAATCGAGTAGGAGAGGCCTCCGGAACCGTCCCCCAGTCCGATACCCTGCAACGTGGCGAGTTGGTTCGTGAACCCAATCTGAGATGAAACATCCGAACCGGTGCCCACCTGAATCGTGATCGCGCTCGTTCCAGAGAGGAGCTTGGTACCGTTGAACTCCGTCACAGCCGCGATACGCTCAATTTCGGAGCTTAAAGCCACAAACTCGTTTGAAATTACGGATCGCTGCGTCGTACTGAGCGTTCCGTTCGCCGACTGTGAGGCTAGCTCCGCGAGTCGGGTGAGAATGTTAGCTACCTCCCCCAACGCACCCTCTGCGATGGCGATCGTTGAGATACCATCGTTGGTGTTACGCACCGCCTGTCCAGCGATACGTGATTGAGCTCTCAAGGTCTCAGCGATAGCAAGACCCGCGGCATCATCAGCCGCTCGGGTAATTCGCTTACCGGAGCTCAATTTACTGAAGGTGTTCGTGAGGCTGTCGGATGACAGTTTGAGGAATCTCTGACTTCGCAGGGATTCGACGTTGGTATTAATATTAATTGGCATTGTATTTCCTCCGTGAAATTATCGATATCGCCCCGTCAATCCGTTGACGAAGACTGCCGTACCTATCTACGGACACCCGACACCGACTACAGCTAGCCCCCCGCTCCCGGCGCGCCAGGCACTGCGCGCATGGTTGAGAAACCACCTGCTCTTGTTTAACTACTCGCTCGTTTTTCCACTTCAACTGCTCCAGGAGTTTCCCCCTGCTAGGGACTGATACGGCTTTCCTGGCTAAAAGCTTAAGCTCTTTTTAAGCCCCTCTCATTTTGCTCGGGCCCCGGGGGAAAGCCTGTGAGATAACCATTTAAAATAGCCATACAATTCGGACTACGCGACGTGCTAGCCAACACGGCGCCGTTCTGCCATCCTCTGATCCCATGATACCAAGAAAAACTTTCTCCCTTCTGTGCCTCTGGTCGGTTGCGTTCGCTGGCTGTAGCGACCGAGAGTTCGCCGTCAACAACACCGTGACCGGAACAGCCGCCGGCTCCGCGCTTGGAGCTGGAGTTGGCGCGATTGTGGGTAATCAATCGAGAAACACCGGTGCAGGGGTCGCCATCGGCGCGGGCGCAGGGGCCCTTGGAGGTGCCTTAATCGGTGCTCAGGGGGACGTACAGCGTCAACGAAGCGAAGACCAAGATGAGCGTCTTCGACGACAAGAACGGGAGCTGGAACGCCAGCGACGAGAGATTGAGGAGCTCAAGCGAGGGCGCCAGTACGATAGTAGCAGCGCATCTCAGCCGAACAACTCCGGCGATTCAACCCAGAGAGATCCCGATGACCCGTACTACCAGGATAATCGAGACGACCGATTGTACGACGACACGGATGACGACTTTCGGCAGGACTTCTGACGAGAAGCACTTTCAAGATTTTCTTGCCACTGCGGGAAACGAGTTGGGAACTACGACGACGTCAGGGTATCGCCACTAAGGCGTGGAGACCAACACTGCGCCCGCCCCTCCTCCCGCGGCGCAGATACTAATCGCGCCGCGCTTCATCTTGCGTTGCCGCAACGCTTGGCAGGTCGTAAGCAAGAGTCGACCTCCGGTGGCGGCGAACGGATGTCCGATTGCGATAGATCCTCCAGCGAGATTCATCCTCTCGCTCGGAATCTCTCCCCGAACTTCGGTCGCAGGATAGCGGCTCCATCCATCGCGCCATACCTTCATGTTACACAACACCTGGGCCGCGAACGCCTCATGCACCTCGAAGAGATCGATATCCTGAAAGCCAAGGTTGTGCCGCTTCAAGAGGCGTGGAAGCGCCAAAGCTGGAGCCATCAAAAGGCCATCACCAGGAGGTACCGACGCGAACTGTACGCCATCGATGAAGCCGAGGATCTCTCGGTTTTGTTGTCGTGCGAGCTCTTCAGACATGAGAACGACCGCGGAGGCACCATCGGTTAACGCGCTCGCGTTTCCAGCGGTGATTGTTCCTCTCGCACTCCGATCAAATACCGGCTTCAAGGCTGAGAGAGCGGATACGGAGGTTTCAGCCCTAATCAGGTTATCCTCCCCTACTCCTCCCAAAGGAAGGATCTGCTCTCCAAGGAATCCCGACGAACGGGCCTCAGCGGCGCGAGAATGACTGGTATACGCGAGCTGGTCCTGATCCGCCCGCGATATCTTGAACTCCTGCGCCATCAATTCACAGTGCTGGCCCATCGTAAGACCGGTCGAAGGCTCCTTCGGGCTGGGCGCCTGAGGAGCTAGAAATCCGGGGCGAAAGGACGAAAGCATCTTGAGCTTCGGTCCAAGCCCGCGAGCCTTCGCAAGAGAGATAAAGAACTTCTCCCCTTTTCGCGGGAAGGTAAGGGTTGGTTGTGACATCGATTCACTGCCGCCGACGATAGCGCACGAGATCCGACCAGACGATATTGCGTCCACTGCCGCGCTTGCGGCGACAAGACCGGTGATACAGTTGTTGGAGATGAAGTGTCCGTCTATTGCTTTGGACAACCCCGACCGAAGGATAATCTCCCGTGACAAGTTTGGGATGCGCGGGTCAAGGAGCACCGTCCCGAAATAGAGCTCGTCGACCATGCTTGGGTCGAGTCCAAGCTTATCAATACACCCAACAACAACATGTTTACCCATGTCGAGGGCGGAGTACTTAGAGAAAACTCCGGCTGCCTTCACAAAAGGAGTTCGCACCCCACCAACAATCGCAACTCGCATACGCCTGAAACCTCAAAGGTGATGAGCGCCGGCATCGGCGCCCATCATATTGTCTAGCGTTGGTACGTTCCCGTGAACCAGCTATCTCCGCAAGGGAGATTTATAGGTTTCGTAGTCAAGCTTTCGCGAACAACTTCAACTGCGGATCGGATGGCTGGAGCCCGGCTGGATGGAAGAGCTTCTTCGAATTGGCCGCGAGCACAGCATCAAGGAGCGGCGTGTGGGAGTCTTGCCGCAACCAGAAGAACTGTCGGTCGCTCGCAAGCTTCCGAGCAACCGGCGTCGTCGGTCGAGGAACCCCGCAGGTCTGAATCATGGACCTCACGCTCACATAATCCGCCTCGGTGCAGAGCCTCTCAGCGAACTTTCCAGCGTCTTTGCGCCAATCCCCGTAGGGCAAGATGGGAGCTACCTGCGCCCCTACCTTGAGCCCAAAGCGCCTGAGCGCCCGCATCGTCTTCCACCGCTCCTCAACGGTTGGAAGGTCAGGAGTGTATCGCCGAGCGACCTCCTCAAGAGGGGTCTCGATCCCAACCGATACGTAGGTCGTCTCCTTCACCTTCTTGAGCATCGGCAAGCCGATAACGATCAGTGGTGAACGGGTCTGAATTATCAGTCTCCCGGGCACATATCGCTCAAAGAGCTCAAGAAACTTCATGCTGGTCGCGAACTTCTCATCGAAGGGATGAAAGGGATCGGTTGCAACTCCAAACACGACCGTTGCCCTCCTCAACTCCCCTCGAACGGAGAGTCGTTGCAGGTGTCGCTCAAGATCAACAAGCGGCTCCCCCTGCTTCATCACATACCTACTACGGAGCGACATCGGTGTGGACCGCTCCCCGTCCATCTCAAGTTCGAGGCCTGACCCTGCTGGGTCTATCCGTCCAATCGATATGCCCCGTGCGTACGAGTCAACTACGAGAATGGGATGTGAGGGCTTGAACTGCGCTCCCCCACTTGTCGTTGCCTTAGTCATACGAACCCCCTGTTGGCGTACGGTACACGACGGCCACCATGGCCAATCGCCCGTACTTTAAACTCGTTAAACTTATGACGCCGTGCAGAGCTTAATAGGTTCAAACAACTTAAAGTAAGACAAGAAAACGCTCACCCTGCCCCCTACTCCCTCGTAACCCCCCTAAACACCGAAAGAAAAAAGACCGGCAACGATCCGCTTTCAGGGATTTACTCCCCCTGCTCCATGTTGAATAATCGTCGACGGCAGCTGGAACGGCGCCGTAACCGGATCCCTCTTAGGGACCGTGAAAGATCATGGTGGTACCCTCTCAGACCCACCGGCTCGTCCTAACAGGGAGCCTGGGACGGAGGCGCCAACAGATATGAAAGTGTAGTTTTGTAAGGACTTATATGGCCGGAAACGTAGCAGAGATTACTGACGCAGAATTCGAGGAAAAGGTACTTAAGGCCTCAGCCCCTGTGGTTGTTGTCGATTTCTGGGCGCCTTGGTGCGGTCCATGTAAGAGCATCGCCCCCGTTCTTGACGAGATCGCAAAGGAGCTCGGAGCTCAGGTTTCGATCGTAAAGGTAAATGTTGACGACAATCCGAAGAGCCCTGCTCAGTACAGCGTACGCGCTATCCCAAACCTGATCATCTTCAAGGGCGGAGCTGAGGTTGATCGCGTAGTTGGAGCAGTTCCAAAGGATCAGCTCGTAGCGACGATCAAGAAGGCCATCTAACTCGGTCTAGCAGATCGCTTTGAAGAGCCCCGCTTACCCCTCAACTTTAGGGGTAAGCGGGGTGTTTATTTGTGAGCTCCTCATGGAATGGTTTCGCATAACCCTCTCCCCTTCCTCATCACTCACCGGTGATGAACTCGATACCCTCTGCTGCACTCTCATGGAGGCAGGGGCGGCTGGCACAACCGTGGAGGCCGACCGAAGGATCTCCTGCTTCGTGAACGGAGAGAGAGACGAGGCAGATCGCTTGGCGAGCCTCGCCGCAGCGGAGGGATGTGGGGTGGTCTCTGTGGACCCCGTCAAAGAGGAGAACTGGAATCAGCAGTGCGCCGAGGTGTGGCAACCGGTCGACGCTGGCACTCTCAAGGTGCTACCCGTCGAAACGAGCGACGACGCCACTGCGACCGACCCGAACACAATTAAAATCATTCCCGGTCAAGGTTTCGGCACCGGACACCATCCAACCACACGGATGATCCTGCAGACACTCAGCGAACGTTCTCCTGATCTCGCGAAACGCAACCTCTCAATCTTCGATCTCGGAACGGGAAGCGGAATCCTCGCTATCGCGGCGGCCAAGGTTTTCAATCGGCCGGTCCAAGCGGTGGACAACGACCCCTATGCGATCACCAACGCCGTGGACAACGTCGCGCTCAACAATCTTTCACACCTCATAACTCCCTCAACAACTCCGATAGAGGATCTCAAGACCCCTTTCAATCTCATCCTCGCGAACCTGTACGGTGAGGTGCTCGTCCAACTTGCGCCCGAGGTAACTCGGCTCGCGCTACCGGGGTGCATAGCTGTAATGTCCGGCATCACCGAACTTGTGCGCGATTCAGTCGTCGATACCTATACCGAGAACCATGGTTGGGTATTGGATGAAGAGAAGAGCGAGAACGGGTGGCACTGCGTGACCCTTACCCGTCCCTAACGGTGAAGGTCGAGGAATCCTCTATTCCTCCGTCTTAGTGCCGGCCACCCCTGGGAGTTTTAATCTCACCCGTTACCTAAACACGTGAACGTGCTCGTGCGCGTAAACGTGAACGCACCCCAAAACCTTAAGGCTCTCAGATCGGGCACGTTTACGTTCAGGTGCACGTGCACGTTCACGTAGTAAGGTGCGGGCTTGGCCTCTTCTCCCCCGTAGCCGAGTGATTCCTCTTGCCTGTTTCACCGGTGGAGTGGTTATCTAAGAGTGAGGGAACGAGGGAGCGAAAGGCCCCCTACCCGCACGAACACACTACAAGAGATCTATGAAAGCGATATTCTTTGAGCAGCACGGAGAGATTGAGAAACTTAAGTACGCTGACATTCCCCAACCGGAACCAAAACCAGGGGAGGCGCTCGTTCGTGTTAAAGCGGTCGCGTTAAACCATCTCGACATCTGGGTGCGACGGGGCTGGAAGGGACTGAACGTTGAGATGCCACACATCAGCGGCTCTGACGTGGCCGGCGAGATAGTCGCGGTCAACACGGCGGGAACCACATGGGTCCCTGGCACTCGAGTCATCGTTAATCCAGGAATCATAACCTCTGACGATGAATGGACCCGGAAGGGAGAGGATAGCCTAAGCCCCGGATTTAAGATCCTTGGCGAGCACGTGCGTGGTGGATTGGCTGAATACGTGTGCGTTCCCGCTACGAACCTCTATCGGCTGCCCGACTCCGTATCGTTTGAGGATGGCGCGGCACCACTCCTCGTTGGCCTTACCTGCTGGCGCATGCTCTTCAAGCGAGCGAATCTCCGTCCTGGCGAGACCGTGCTCGTGGTAGGATCCGGCGGTGGCGTTAACTCTCTCTCGATCCTTCTCGCGAAGGCTGCGGGTGCGAACGTGATCGCGCTTTCCTCATCTCCAGAGAAACTAGAGAAGGCGATGGCGCTCGGCGCTTCATCTGTCATCGACTACACAACCCATCAGGATTGGCCAGCTGAGGTTCTTAAACTCACGAAGGGGCGCGGCGTTGATGTGGTAGTAGATAACGTTGGTTCTAAGACCTTCCCGAAGAGCCTCCGCAGCGTAGCCCGCGGTGGGCGTATCGTGACCGTTGGAAACACCAAGGGATACGAGCTCTCCTTCGACAATCGCCTTCTCTTTACGAAGCAGGTGTCGCTCATCGGCTCAACGATGGGCAGCCGTTCGGATTTCACGGAAGCGATGGAGTTCATCTTCCAGCACAAGATTCGTATTCCTATCGACACGGTGGCGCCACTCTCCGAGGGGATCAAGATGATCAAGCGTCTCGAGGATGGACAGCAGTTTGGGAAGATTGTGTTGAAGCCGTAGGCGGCTTGTCGCAAAGGGGCGAAGACGAGGACGTGGAACGAAGTACGGAACCCGTGGTCGTTTCACCTGTATCGTCAACGGAGCTCGTCATCGTCTACGAAGTACGTTCTCCCTGCGCGAGCATCACTCGCTCGACATCAAGCTCACGAGCATCAACCGCCCCAGTCTCACCTAACGCCTCAGCGATAGGTTTCAAGAGTTCTCGCCACCCTGGTGTCGTGTGTAGCGCGAGGGAGCCAAACACGAGGTCCTCCAGCGAAGTCACAAGATCACTCGCGACCGCGAGCGCGATCTCACCGCGAAGCACTCCGGGACATACCTCCTCAAAAGCTCTCTCCATATCTGGAATATATCGCACCCGCCCTTGCCATCGCGTGAGAACAGCGGCGATAACGCTCTCAGAGACACCAGCGCCCCGAGCGTATCGAATGAAGCTCTCTCGCTCGGATCCACGCCACTCTCCCGGCAAGGGACGTCTCACCCGCCGAGACACACCATCGCTCTCAACGAACGCAAGGGTTTTCTTGATCACCGTCAAAACGTTCCAAGGAGCGGATTCGTGAGGGAGGAGTATCCCGCGGCGATTTTCGACGCTCACGCCTGGACCATACACAGCGCCCGCGCGCCGGCGACTAAGCTCACCTCTCATCGTATATCCGGCCACCTCACAAGCATGGCGAGCGAGATTCGAAAGGGTATCATGGTCAGCGCGCCCTCCCACTTCGAGGAGGGAGACCTCGACTATTCCTGGCTGCAATTCACACACCGTGCCGAAGCTCTCATCGGGGAGCTCAACAAGCCGCGAGCGACCCACATCAACATCCCCCTCGACTGAGCACACAACGACCACATGAGGCCGACTCACCGGGACTATTTTGGTTATCGGCGTGCCGATCCGACTCGCCAGCGGTTGAGAGAATGTTGGGTCGACAAAGAGCCCACCCCCACGAATGACCACCTGCTCGTCTGATAGGAGGTCTCGCACCGCGACACGAAAGGTGCCGCTTTCGACATCTCGCTCCACGAAACCTGGGGTCGTAGCGCACATGACGAACACACCCTCTTGTCGGGCCGCGAGAGTGAGTTCGCGAATAAGCACGCGTTCATCCATATCGGGGAGATCGAATTGCCCATCCGCGTGCGTGAGCGCGCTCGCTATCGAGCGGAGTGAGCGCGACGCGAGGCGAGCCCCGAGCCCCCGAAACGTTGAGAGGTCGCACAGTATCCCACGCGCCAAGTGCGGGGCGAATGAGGTTACAGCCTGCCGCAGGGTCCGCGCTCCTCTGACGAGAGCCCACGGCGCTCGTGAGAGCTCTCTCAGGATACTCTCCCGCCACGAGCACCCGTGGTCACCGGGGTATCCCGGTTCAATCACAAGAACTTGAGCGCCCTCAAGGGCCGCTTCCCGCGCCACTGCGATACCTGAGAGGCCACATCCAAAGACAACGAGATCAAAGCGGTGTCCACCCTCCATGAGTCGGAAAGCTTCCTTTCGACTCAGCAGGTTGCTGAACGGTTTTTCGTTTCCTTGAGTATTCGCCTCTTCAGAGGAGTAGAGCGAGAGCCAGGAGCTACTCATCGATTCGCACCCGCCATCGCGCTCCACCCGTAACCGTCACCTGCCACGTGCCCGCGGCGAGCCCGTTGAACACGCACTCACCCTTGGACGTTATAGGTTCCCGGCGCTCCGACGCGATGCCGTCGACATTCGCCGCGACACACTCACCGCGAGCACCTTTTGGGTCGACAAGCGACACAGTTACTCGAGAAGAATCCCGCACAACTCGAACTCCCCGAATGAGGCCGGTCGAATCGACGACCTTGAGGTCCGCGGCTTCCGAGCGCTCCTGAATGACGAGGACTCCGAGGATACCCAGAAGAAATCCAACCAAGAATTTTATCATCCCTCGCTAGCTCCCAATATCTCTGCGCACCCGACGTCCACGCAATTGAATGAGATCGACCGCTTTGTAAGCCACACGTCGTGATGACTCCACATCATTCCCTAATCCAACCACGCTGAGGGTGCGTCCGCCATTGGATACTAGGCGACCCTTTTCGTTCGCTGAGGTCGATGCGTGAAACACGATTGCGTCAGGAACGAGCCCCGCGAGGTCAATCCCTACGATCTCATCTCCCTTCGCCACCCCTTCGGGGTAGCCATCGGAGGCGATAACCACACAGGTGCTGACCTCTTTTCGCCATGACAGCGTCGGCTTTTCGTTACGAACTCCAGCTATCCATTGGAAAAGCTCGGTTGGCTCACTCGTCAGACGAACCAGGATCGCCTGACACTCCGGGTCACCAAGTCGAGTGTTATACTCAAGAACACGGATCCCTTCCGGGCGCCGCGACGGGTCGCGGGGAACCATAAGTCCCGCGTAGAGGAATCCAGAGAACGGATTCCCCCGCTTCGCCATCTCCGTAAGGATCGGCGCGGCGCACCGCTCCTGAATCCACTCAAGCTCAGCCCCAGAGATACGGGGGGAAGGACACACGGACCCCATACCACCGGTGTTCGGGCCCTCATCGTTATCTCGCAACCGCTTGTAATCGTGCGCAGGCGCGAGCGGAATAAGGTCACGCCCGTTACAGGCGAAGATGCAACTCACCTCAACGCCATCGAGGAACTCCTCCACAACCACCCGCTCAGCGTGGAGCGGCCCGAAGAGCTGCTGAAACGCGGACTCGAATTCCGTGGCGTCGGTTACGACGAAAACGCCCTTACCCGACGCGAGACCATCAGCCTTCAACACGAGTGGAGCGCCCTTCTTGTGGCAGTAGTCACGAAGCTCACGCTCCGCGGTGAACACCTCGTACGACGCTGTTGGAACTCCTGCGGCAACCATCACCTCTTTCGCGAATGCCTTGGAGCTTTCAAGAAGCGCCGCGGCCTTTGAGGGACCAGCGATAGCTTTTCCATGAGCTTGAAAGAGATCCACGATCCCAGCCTCAAGCGCGACCTCAGGTCCAACAACCGTGAGGTCGATCCCCTTCTCTTGCACGAGTGCCAGGAGCTCGTTCACCGCCGTAGCCGCAACTGGAACAACCTCGGCGCACGTCGCGATACCGGCGTTACCAGGCGCGCACGTCACGTGAGAAACGTGCTTCGATATCGCGAGGCGCCAGCATATGGCGTGCTCTCGCGCGCCGCTTCCAACTACAAGAACTTTCATAGGAGATCCCTTTTAGTGTCTAAAGTGTCTGTCGCTCGCGAAAAAGAGCGAGACATTCTTCGCGCTTGCGGTCGCTTTGATCTCATCATCCTTCCGCGCTCCAGCTGGAGCTATTACACACGTTATCCCCTCGGAGGCGAGCGTCTCTACGGAATCAGGGAATGGAAAGAAGGCGTCCGAGGCGGCAAACGCGCCGTTCAGGAGGTGACCATGCGCTTTTGCCTTTGTGATAGCCAACTCTACGGAATCGATCCGGCTCATCTGTCCAGCCCCAACGCCGATAAGGAGCCCATCACGAACAAGCACGATGGCGTTCGACTTCACGTGACCAACGATACGCCACGCAAGCTCCAAGTCAGCCAGCTCCTCATCCGCTGGTGTGCGAGATGATGAGAGCGCCGCGTGCGCGATGCGGGAGCGATCGATATCGGGCTCTTGTACGAGCACTCCACCCGCCACTGTTCGCACGTCGAATCCCTTGAGCGTTGAGACATCGACTTTAAGGATTCGTAGATTCTTGCTGGTACGAAGCACATCGAGTGCGCCATCGACGAAATCAGGCGCAAGCACTAGCTCAGCGAAGTCGCCTCGAATCTCCTCAGCTGCCGCCCGATCAACGGGACGATTACACACCAGTACACCACCGAAATGACTTCGAGGATCACACTCCTTCGCTCGCTCGATCGCCTCAACAACCGATTTCCCTACCGCCACACCACATGGATTGAGGTGCTTCAGAATAGCAACGGTCGTGCGCTCGGTTGGAAGATCTGAGAGGAGTCGCAACCCCGCGTCAAGATCGAGCATATTGTTGTAGGATAACTCCTTACCTCCTAACTGTTCCCACCTCGGACCGGAAAAGAGCGTCAAGGAGTTGGAGCTAGCCTCATAGAGCGCCGCTCGTTGATGAGGATTCTCTCCGTATCGCAGGTCAGAGACCTTCGAAAGAGTAACGGTGCACTCAGCGGGAAGCTCCGCTTGCGCGAACCCTGGCTGCTCACCGGACACGAGCCCGCCAAAGTATCTGGCAATAGCTCCATCGTACTGCGAGAGGGTCGCGAAAACCTTCGCCGCCAAACGACGCCGCATCTCAAGTGAGAAAGGATCCCCATCTTTCTTCGCGGCAAGAGCATCGATGACCTCGGGATAATCAGCCGGATCGATCAGGGGAAGCACGAACGCGTGATTCTTCGCCGCGGCGCGGATCATCGTTGGACCACCAACATCCACGAGCTCGGTCATCTCCTCAGGTTTTGAGGCTTTCTCACTCTGCACATACTTGAGGAAGGGATAGAGATTGACGATGACCACATCAATCGGACCGATCTGAGCCTCCTCCATCTGCTTCAGGTGATGCGGCTGATCTCGCCGCGCTAAGATTCCGCCATGAATCTTCGGATGGAGGGTCTTAACTCGCCCATCGAGGAGTTCCGCGAGCCCTGTATACGATTCAACCGAGGTCCAGGGGATCCTCGCTTCATCTAGTGCCTTACCGGTGCCCGAGGTTGCGAGCAAGGTGTATCCGGCACCATGAAGGGCGGCCGCTAATTCAGGGAGACCGGTTCGGTCAGAGACACTCAGAAGAGCACATTTGTTCATGGGATGATAACTCGTTAGAGACGCACGTTAGAACTGCGCCGGTAGGATACCCTGGCCCATCCTTCCTTTCCAGTGAAAGTCTGTGCTCTTTCGCGCAGTGGTCCGGCAGCCTTGCGCCCCCGATTGTGCTCGTACGTCTACACCTGCTCTTGATCGAACCGCTTCGGGGAAAGAAACCTTTCCTGCATGTGTATGCGTATGCGCACGCCAACGAAAACAATGACTTCTCAGGCCTTACGAACCTCGCCCTGGCCCGCTATTTTCACCAACAAAACAAGGTAGTTACTCGCCACTCATCCCAGCGAGCGCCTCCCGAATATCGGCTAGATCTCCCTCCAAACGCCTACGCAGCGAAGCCCGCGCGGCATCGTCCGGATTAGCGACCGTTTGAAAGAACTCGACCTCCTCCTGGGCGTTGTTAGCCTGCGCGGCCACGATATCGCGACGCGCCTTCAACTCTTCGAGCTGACGATAGGTCTCAGCCAACACCCCCTCAATCGCCGCTGAAACATCCTCTCGAAGCTTTCGTTGAAGCTGCGAACGAACCTCCGACAACCGATCCACCTCTCGACGCAGGTCATCGTTCGACGGATACAGCTCAAATTCATCCTGCTTAGCCTGTAAACGATAGGTCGCTTCGGTCCACTCAGCGGCTCTCCTCTTAACTTTCTCAGAGACGGTCCCGACGCGCTCCATATCACCACCGGGTTGAAAGAGATCTTGCCCCTCGTTCTCCGCCTTCTTTTTTCTTCCAAACCACAATGAAAGTTTACGGGATGCGATATCGATCTGCCCCTCTATCTCTTTAAGCTCCCGACTATACCCGTCGCGTTGTGACTGCGCTCTTTGCTGTGACGCCGCCGCTACATCCGGACTGGATTCTGAAAGGATCCTAAGTTGGGTTTCAATCTTTGTGGCTGCGCTCTCAAGGGTTTCTCGTTTAAAAGCGAATCCATGCGGCTGGCCCGCCCGTCCCCGAGAAGCGAAGTCCAAATCTCCTACTCGCCGAGCGATATCTGGAAGCCCCTCTCGAGCCCCTGACTGCCCACGATTGAGCGCGAGCTCCCTGGTGAGGTCATCGAATTTGGTGACGGGCCTCTCTCCCTCACTACGGGAGAACAACGACCACGATCGGACATCCAGAATCGAAACTATATCAGGAAAGGCCCCCCAACGACGGGCCACGTCTCCCACGACGAGACCAAAGATCACAGCAGCCCCGAGCATCAGGGTGACCGGAACCCCTTGGTTCTGGTGATAAATGCGCCGTTTGCGCTCTTTGAGACTCTCGCGCTCGGCGTGATAATCTTTGGGTTCCTCAACCTGAGGGGCCTCTAAAGGAGCCGAGTCTTGCACCCCAGCGCTCAGCCCGTGTTGCGAAATCTGTCCCCCCTGCAGCTCTCGAACTGCAGGGTTCGCTACCTCTCCACCACGATCACCGACGGCAGAGCCGGAGAGTTCTCGAACTTTTCGGTAGTCCTGACCACGCCGACGTCCACCCACCTCACCGATTGAGATAACGAGTACAGTGATGTTGTCACTACCACCACGTCGATTCGCTAGATTAATTAGGATCTGATTCGCGTCATCGAGCGGATTCTGCCGTACAACGTCCAAGATCTCTTGATCCTGCACGAAGTTGTAGAGCCCGTCCGAGCACAACACGTAGATATCTCCCTCCTGAGGATCGTCACCCTCGCGATGGCACTCGACCATCACCTCAGCGAGCGGGCCGAGGGAGCGGGTTAACATGTGAGAGACCGGATGATGCTCAGCCTCTTGACTCGATAGAGCTCCGGACCGAACCAGCTCCCTGACGAGGGTGTGGTCCTCGGAGATCTGGGAGATCGTATCACCCCGAATGCGGTAGGCCCGAGAGTCCCCGACATTGACGACAAACATCGCGTCAGAGGTGAATACGAGTCCAACCAAGGTAGTCCCCATGCCGGCAAGTTCCGGCTGTGCCGCTCCCTGCTCGAATATCTTCGAGTTGACCGTGGAAACAACCGAGCTAAGGGACTCTGGATTTATCGCGCCACCTAGGGCTGGAAGGTCATGTTCTAACACGGATATTGCGAGGCGTGATGCGATGGCGCCACCCTTCACCCCGCCCATACCATCAGCCACAAAGAAGCCTTGAAAAGACGGATGGCGCACAACGCCAAAGGAGTCCTGGTTCTCTTCACGCCGCATGCCAACATCCGTACCCGCGGCACACCGTAACGAGCCGAGATCGAGTCCTCTTTGTTGCGTGGAGGTTGTCATGCGCGGTTATACGAAGGCTTCCCGAGCGCCGGCCAGGAAAGATGCCTATCATCCCGACGCTCATACCGGTAACTATCGGAGATCGAAGCCGCCAACTCAATAAAATAACTACAGGAAGTCCCCGAGGAGGACTATTTAACCTGCCGGACGAAGATCTTTCCGTCTAGGTATTTCTCGCGCTTGAGCTGTCCAAGCATCCGATCTGCTTGAACTTTGTTATCCTCAGGACCAACCATCACTCGGTAGAAAGGTGATCGTCCTGTACTGTTATCCTCGAGAACTACCGGGAAGCCAGATTTTCTGAGTTTACGGGCGAGTTCCTCGGCCTCTCCTTTAGTCTTCGGAGCAGCCACCTGCGCGAAGTACCCCTTCGGAAGGCGCTTCACGACATTGACCTTCTCCTTCTTAGGATCAGCCTGCTTTGCAACCTTGGCAGGAGGGGTCTCCTCCTCTACTGCGTTAGCCTTCTTAGTCACGATCTCTTCGACGGGAGCGACAGCGGGCACCTTCTTGGCGGTAACAGCCGGCTCACGCTCAGCACCTGTACCTTCAACCGCATCCGTGTCTCGGCCGAGAACTCGCACCTCGCCTCCCTTTCCGGAGATATCTTTCACCGCGGAGTCATCAACGAGAGCCTGTGCTCCACCAATATCCTGATTAAAAATCGCCTCAGAATCGGAGATCGCATCCCTCTTAGCAACCACAGCGGGCTCTTGTTCTTGAGCCTTTTGAGCGATCTCTTGGCGACTCTCTTGTACCGCCTTCACAATGCGCTGATCAGGCGCCTGTGGCTTCACAGCGTCGACAGGCTTTTTATCCTCGGATCCAACAACCGCTGAACCACCGAGCTGTCCGTAGACATCGTCCCATCCCTTCTTGTTCTTGTCGGGGAACTCCTCGTTGAGCGCGAGCTTAGGAACTTCAACGCCTGACGCTGTGCGAGCTGCCTCAAAGCCTACATACCGACCGGAGAAAAATCCGATAAAATAGGAGCCAAATATCGCGCCGATAGCGAGGCCGAGCCACACAACTACCTGGAGTGCCCCAAGGCGGATCTCCCAACCACGACTGTTGCCACGTCTCGCCGTCATTGATGGTCTCCCATTCTCTTCTGAGGGGCGCACACGGAACCCCTGAGTCAATCCTCGTCCAACACCGGTTCCGGAACCTTGTTGTGTAGCGTGCTCTGCTGAAGACTTGCGCATTAGCCCTCCGTTATTGCTGGCAGTATACCGACAACACCGAGCACTAGACCAGCGTTTATCTGCATCACTTCATCGGTGAGAGTCCCGTTTCTAAGCGCAGCGCGGTAGTGGGGCGCGTTCAAAACCGCATGGGCTCGGGCAGCGAAGTCCTCAGCCACGGTGCTCCACGCCACCACCTCGCCCTCACGGACGGCCCGGGCGGTAAGCGCTGGAAGCAAGAGCGCCCGAAGAAACAGGTCACGGTCACGTAGAGGAAGCGAAACAACACGATCGAGAAGCTGGGCCTGACTTTCAGTTGCAATCGGCGCGACGAGCTGTCCTATTCGTTGATGTAAAACTTGAAGGGTCCACCGTGGGGATGCGCATTCATCATACAGAGCGACAGCCGGGTCGAGATCCCCAGACGGAATCGAAGACGCCATGTGATGTATCCATCGGAGCCACAACTCCCGTCCACTCAATCGCCGCACGACCTTCTCAAGGACCGCCGCCGAAAGCAGCTCAGAGAGGGCACGCTCTCGACTGAGGAGCCACCCATCGGAAGGGATTTTGAGAATCCCCATACCCGCGTTCCGGGTGTCCACAAACCACTGCTTCACCTCACGTGATAAACGATCGTGGTAATGATGAGAACTCCACACTACAACGGGCGCTTCGCGACTGATAAACTCTTTGGGCACAGCATACGACAAGCGGGACTCGCCTTCATTACGGAAGCAGCGGCTTACCGCGTCTTGCGCCAGATCGATCACCTCATCCTGCGTCGAGACGAAACGAGGAGGCTCAGGCTCAAACCCGAGGCGACACCCTCCCTCAAACGCCACAGTGAGAAGCGCCTGCATCGCGCTGCATGCGATGAGGCGAAGTCGGGCATACACGGGCGTCGTCGAATCGGGAACGAGGCACATGATCGTGCGAGCCTCGGTCGCTCCACTACCGTTCTCAAAGAGCTCATGGCGCAGCTTCGCCTCCTCTCGAAGGATGTTCGAAGGGGTCTCTGTCAGGACGATATATCCCGCCACTACATTCCACGCGCCAGGAACGTGCGCCTTGAGATCCGACACCAGATCTCGCGCTATAGCGAGCGCGTCACCACGAAGCGCTCGAGCCACCTCAATTGCGGCGGTCGAACTCACCTCTCCTTTCGAGAGATCGAGCATCGGCAGAAACCGCGCGCCGAGAGTAACCTCAACAGAGGGATACCGCCTTTGAAGAGATTCTGAAAGAACCCGGGAGAGCGTACTCATACCGCGCCACCATTTTTGAGAGACCGTAAGAACACCTCTTGGCGAAGGAGCCCGAACATAGCGAGTGCGTCCGCATTAGAGTTGAGCGTGGAGACCGACATCTGTCCATCAACAGCGGCTTTCGCGCGGCGGATCATCCGAGTCCCTTCGCTCGTCGCCTGAGCGATATCCTCGCGCCCATCCTGCAGAAGAAACGCGAGGATGATAAGCTTTCCTGCCTCAAGAAATTCCTGCGCGGTGACCAGGGTGCGGTGTGGGACGATGGCGCTCAGCGCGTCGACAACATCCTCGCCTCGCTCTTCGTCGACAATAGGGAGATGCGAAAAGAGCCCTCGCTCTACGAACTCTTGAATTACCTCAGCTGGAGACTCCTCTCCAAGCGCTGTAACAACCTCATTCCATACCCGACGGGGTGAAAGGGTCGCTAACGCGCCTCCACGAACCGCCTCATAGAAACCAGCGAGTGTCGCTCGGTCAAAGTTAAACGAGAGACGAACCACGTAGCGTACTGCTCGAAAGAGTCGTGTTGGATCATCAATAAAGCTTTGAGGATGAAGAATTCTCAGTGTCGCGCCCTTGATGTCCGCCAACCCAGCACAGGGATCGATCACGCGTTGAGCTAAATCATCTGAAATGACAACTCCGGCGAGAAGGTCGCGATACGCTGAAAGAGGCAACGCGAGAGCGTTACTTGAAAAATCTCGTCGCCACAGATCGCTCTCAATCGTGGTTGGTTTTACAACGGGGAGAGCCCCAGGACGGGCGTACTCCTCGCTCCGCGCCGTGGCGATATCGACCTCAGAGAGATGCGGCGCGTCTCCGCTCTCCGGTCGAAACGGTGAGAAGAGCTTCGAGGTGAGGAAGCTCACATGTTCACGCCGCTCTCCACCAATCTCTTTCTGCAAGGCCAACGAGAACGCGAGCCCGTCTCCTTCAACCACAAGATCAAGGTCGTAATCCCCGACAGAGCGTCGCATGAGGAGGTCACGCACGAAGCCGCCTACGATAACAACACGTTCACCGCGCGCGTCCGCGACACGGAGAGCGGCGTCGACGACCGCGCGCAAGGGCACGGAGCCTACTGGGACATCTTTTTCGAGCGATGGATTGGACACGCTAAGAGGCTCTACTCAATTTCGTCGTCACTCATGATCTCGTTGTTGTAGATCGGAATTCCAACCGACTGCTGGTAGCGATACTTCCCCTTGTCGTCGTAACGCACCGCGCTCGGGGTCTTGAGCTCGAAGAGAACCACTCGAGCGATCTTCATCTTCGGGTAGAGCAGGATCGGGTTCGGTCCGTGATTAGCCAACTCCAACGTCACAGGACGATCGCTGTGTCCGGGATACACCATCATCGCGGTCTGTACGATCGTGAGACCAACACGCGCTAAGGTGCTACGCCCCTCAATCATGAAGCCGAGCGAGTTTCCAACCGTCACGTTCTGATACGTGTGCCCCAAGATAAATTCGCCTGGCTGCAGCGCGTAGGGCTGGTCCGGGGTGATGATGATCGAATCGTAGGGAGGTGGACCGGAGGTGCGCACGTCAACGACGTGACCAGCCTGAGGCTTCAAAAGCTCAGCGCCCAAGTGCATCGTGATCCCCGAGGAGCGAATCCACTGAGAAGAATATGGAGAAACCTTGAGCTCGCCGCTCTCGATGACCCTCTTAATATCCGCATCTGACAACATCATAATGAAAAGCTCCCTCGATCGACCCCAAGAACGGGGCTCCCACACTACGCAGATACCGACATCTCCTCAAGGCTCCACCCCTATATCTTGGGGCCGAACCGGCACCGGAATCAAAGCGATTCTCAACAAACTGTATTCATTGCACTTTCTCCCAATTCGGGGAGCAACGTCAACCGAGCCGATCACTCTTGCTCGAATCCGGCGACCGGGTATACACTCGCAACGCTTTCAATATGATAGGGTATCTATGGAACTCAAAACTAGCGAAGTAAACGGTGCATTCAGATGGCTTCTTGGAGCGGGAGCTGCCGCTATTGGCTTGAGCCTCTTCCTCTTTTGGGCCGACGAATCCGTTATGGGTAAAGCTAAGGAGCGTGATATCGCTCACAACGCCCAGCTTCGAGAGCTTCGCGTTGCTCAATCCGCTCTTCCATCCGGCGTAACTGACGAACGTCAGCTCCTCCCTCTTCAGATCGAGGCAGACGCGCAGGGCGGCACAGGAACGAAGTAGTCTTCGTACCCCGTGCGTCGAATCTCACACGTAGTCATACCTATCTGCGTCGACATCTTGTGGCGTTTACGCCCTTACGCCGTTAGTACGAACCGCCCCTCGCCCTCCCCTCTTTCGACGGATGAAGACCCGGCTGATACCGCGGAAGTTGAGGCTCTTCGAGCACTCATTCGTCGCTTCCCATACTGGGTGAAGGGACGGGCCTTGCTCGCTGCGAAAAGCTTAGCCGTCAACGACGTAGCTACCGCCTACGCTGAGGCGCAAGCCCTCCTTATCCTTGCTCCCAAAAAATCACACTACTGCGCGACTGCTCTCTTTGAGCTCGGTCGATGCTTCTTACGTCGGGGCGACGCGGCCTCTGCCCTCGCGTTCCTTGATCAAGCGCTCGAGCTCACTCCGAACAGCACCCTCGTGCAAGAGGAGCGCTCCGCGGCGCTGGTGCTGCTGGGAGATAAGGGGCGTGCTCTTGATGTCTTAAAGGCTATCGATCCGCTAGAGCTCTCTGCGGAGGGAAAAGCTGCGCTGCAGTGGCTTTCGCATGAGCGATCAAGCACTCCAGCCTCCAGCTGAGCAGACTATTCGACGCGCGAAGAATCATCGATGTGTATGAAAAGACTTGAGCACGGGGAACCTATCTCCTTTGGAAATGGTCGCATTAAACGGCACCACGAACGCGCGCTGAGCTCTCTTTGATCAAAAGGTTGGTAGCGACATATCCCATAAGCGGAGCTAGCCACAGGTAGCTTCCTTGGCTATGACGGTCCGTGAGGTATGGAAGGAGCCCCGCGATAATGGTGGACAGAATGAGAAGAGCAAAGACTTTTCTTCGGGTAGATGTCGAGCTCACCTGAAACGCCCCTTGGGCGGTAATCAGAAGCGGAGGAACCATGAGGACGTAGTCATAATTCCTCAGGTACGGAGCTGAGAGAAGTATTCCAAAGACCGTCCCCGAGACAAAAAGCGGAGTGCTCTGCCGAACCAGGAGCAACGGAGCGATCAAGAGAGATCCAAAGAATAGACTGCCCAGAAACCGGGCCTGCCAGATATCAGCATCAGCGACGCTCTGCAGAGAGGTCATAAAAATGGGGATACTCGAGCATGTGTCGCATACCTTGTTTACGGAGAGAGAGTTCAACGCCACGAGATATCCGGGATACGAGGTGAGGCTCGTGGAATCGATGAGCACACAGGCTACCAGGAGCACCGCAAAGAGAGCGAGAAAGAGTGCCACCTGCTTACCAAAGACAGCCCGCGATCCTCGGAGGGTCCAAAGTAGAAACGCGAGGACAAAGGGAAAACCTAGGTGGGGTCTGAGGGTTGTCAGCATCAGCCCAACAGCCACAAGAGCATGGGAACGATGAATTGACGCCCAGAGAGTGAGGGCGATACCAACCCCAACGATCATTGAAAACTGGCCCACTATCAGGTGGCCCTGCGCCGGCGCGCTTAAAAGAATACTAGAGGTGATCAAGGCAATTGCTCGTGCTGAAGAACGCTGGCATATGAGCGCGACGGTAAGGAAGAGAAACCCGACATTGAGAAGCGCCCACGCGAAAGCGGCTTTCTGGGGTGAGAGGACGCCGAGCGGGAGCAAAAGTGCGAGATACCAGGGGGGACCCGCAAATGGGAAAGCCCCTTGTAACTCACCGTCGCCACTAGTGGGGGCGTCCAGCGCTCTATCAAGGCGATAGAGTGCTCCTCCGTCATAGGCTCGTTCAAGACTCACATACAGCTGAGAGAAATCCAGGGTCGTTGGAAAGGAAACGGGTTCCCACACCATCAGAGACAGCCCGAGAGCTAGGGTGAGCGTCCCTACAAAGCACTTTTGAATGACTGGGCTCAACATAACAACCGTGACGTAAGACTAAGGCGAGCTGCCACAAGCCACACATCTTTCCCCCCCTGCCGGACCCCCTTTTCGCCGCACACCGCACAGTCACGCTGCGCTTGCGCAGTTTGCTTATGTAACACGCGGGAGGGTTCATCACTCGCCTGAGAACGGACTCCCCTCCTTGCAGATTTTCGCTATTACCTCGCAGCGACAGCGGCGACCGCCTCACACAACTCAACGAGCGGCTCTGGATAAATCCCGATACCGATAACAGTAGCCGCGCAGAATGTCAGCGCGAAGGTTGAGAGCACCGATACCTTTACAGGCTCACTCGTTGGAGGGGCCTGGAAGAGCATCGCAGCTGGAACGCGGAAGTAGTACGCGCACGCGAGCGCTGAATTGAGCACCGCGATTATCGCCAATCCGTAGAATTCAGATGAGAGCGCACCGGTGAAGAGGTATACCTTACCCATCAAGCCAGCCATGCTTGGCGGTAATCCAGCCAGCGCCAAGAAGAAGAGGGTCATTGAGGTAGCGAGAAACGGGCTCCGCTTCACGAGACCTTTCAGGTCATCAACGCTATCAGCATCAGGACCGAGCACTGACAACACCGTGAAGGCACCGATAGTCATAGCGCAGTATCCGGTAAGGTAGAAGACCGACGAGGCGAGAACACTTGTTGTATCACCGAGAACAACGAGCCCGATCAACATGTAGCCAGCCTGTGCAACACTTGAATATGCAAGCATTCGCTTCACGCTTCGCTGCTGAAGAGCGGCAAGGTTACCAACCGTCATGGCAAGCACCGAGAGGAACCACAAGATGCCCACAGCCCACTCGGTGGGAAGCAGGAAGGCATTGAGCGCAATCTTAAAGAGCGCAGCAAACGCGGCAACCTTAACAACACAGCTCATGTACGTGGTTACCGACGTGGGCGCGCCTTGATACACATCGGGAACCCAGAGGTGAAACGGCGCCAGACCGATCTTGAAAGCTAGTCCGACCATCATCAACACAAAGGAGAGGATAACGAGAGGTCCAGCCGTGTTTATCGGTGCTATCGCGAGTCCGCCGGTCACTCCGTACCAGAGCGCGATACCGAACAACATAAAAGCGGAGCTTACGCATCCCAAAAGGAAGTACTTGAGAGCTGCCTCAGAGGAGGACTCCTTTGTCACTCGAGCGCCGCACAAGCAGTAGAGCGCGAGGGACGCAACCTCGATACCGATAAAGAGGGTCAGGAAGTCCGACGCGAAGATCATCACGAGCGCGCCACACAACGAGGTGAGCATCAAGAAGTAGTACTCACTGAGCATCCCTATCTTCTCCTCAGCGAGGGAGCTGGCCGTTCCTATAATGCTCACGAACGCTCCGAGACACGCGAGAACAGCGAAGAACTTGGAAAAGTCATTAATGATGAACCCATGCGGCAAGGTTGGCGCCATCGGCATAAGTCCGACGATCAGATACGCGGCTGCGGCGATGAGGCTGAGGGCGAACAGCGAGGTCAAACGAGCCCTTTCAAGAAACTGTCCCGATACAAGATACCCAAGACTCCCTATCGAGAGAGCGAGAACCGGAGCGAATGGAACGAGCGCGTTCATAGATGCCTACCTGTACAATCCTTTACCGAGAAAAACCCAACGCGACGCTGCTATCAGCGACCACCGATGGAACCGCGTTTACCTCAACAGCCGGGCTAATCATCCCGAGAAGATCTGCGGGGAAGATACCGAGCGCGATAATAGCCGCCGCGAGACCCGCAAGAACAACAACGTCGAACCCACGGATATCGCCTCCCGTTCGAGGGTCCGTGTCATGGAGCGGCCCGAACATCGTGCGAAGGTAGGCGGTCAACGTATAGACTGCGCCCAACACGACGCCGAGGAGCGCCACCGTGGTCCATGCGGGGAACAACTTCCATGAGCCAACGATGATGAGGAACTCACCAACGAAGCTGCTCGTGAGCGGAAGCGCGACCGCCGCGACACTGAAGACCATAAGGAAGAAAGCCGTGAGCGGAATCGATCGAGCTAAGCCACCCAGACGATCGAAATCTCGAGAGCCCTGTCTATCGATAACAGCGCCAACCGTTAGGAAGAGCGCCGCGGTGATAAGCCCGTGACTCACTGCTTGGAACACCGCTCCCGTCATCGCCATCGTGGAGACACCCGCGATACCGAGCACGCAGAAACCAAGATGCGAGATAGAGGAGTATGCAAGCAGCGAGCGAAGATCCTTCTGCGCCATGGCAACGAGAGCACCAAAGACGACCGCGACAGCGCCAGCCGCAGCGAGGTATGGACCCGCCTGAACCATGAAGGTTGGGAAGAGCGGCCACATGAACCGGAGGATAGCGTAGATACCCACCTTACCAAGGAGCGCCGCGGTAAAAGCAGCGACACCATGCGGGGCCTCGCGATAGGTGTCGGGCAACCATCCATGGAACGGAACCATGGGTATCTTAATAGCGAACGCCAGGAGGAACGCGAGTCCAAGCACCAACTCCTCGGTTGGATTGAGCATCTTCATGCTCGCGAGGGTCGTAATCTCAAAAGCGAAGTTCCCGTCAAGGGTATGCCCCATCGCCCGAGCAGTCCATCCGAGGTAGAGAATGGCGAGGAACATGAGTGCCGATCCTGCCATCGTGTAGATGAGGAACTTTAAGGAAGCATTAAGACGTTGTGCCCCACCCCACAGCGCCATCGCTCCCAACACCGGCAACAACATCGCCTCAAAGAAGATGTAGAAGAGAACGAGGTCGGTCGCCAGGAAGGCTCCCATCACCGTAGCTTCACCGAGAAGGAGGAGCGCATACCACCCTGCCCCGGCGCTTGCGGGCTTAGCGGACCACGCGATGACCGCAAGCGAGATAATCGCTGTCAAAAGGCAGAAAGCGAAGGAGAGTCCATCGAGCTCGAGGTGGTACGTAATACCAAGCGATGGAATCCACTGGTGTGCCTCCTCAAGACCCAACACCGCGCCGTGCGACATAGTCGCAGCGCGAGCGATAGCCGCAAGGATGACTAAGGTAAGCATCGAAACACCGAGCGCCCAGAGGCGAACGAACCGTGCCTTCGTGTCGATCTTTGAGGAGAACCACGGCGCCAAGCACACAAGGGCACCGAGCGCTGGCACAACGATAAGGGAAGAAAGTGGCGGCCACGGGATCGTCATGAAACTACCTCACCGGAAGAAAACAATACAAAAGGAAGGCCGCTGAGGCGAACATCCAGAGGACGTACGTACTCACCTGCCCCGTTGTGACGCGACAGGTAAGCTCACCGACCGCTCGGCTGATACCGCCAATAGCGTTTCCGGTGCCGATCGACACCGACTGGTCAAGAACCCGAGACACAACCACCGAAAGCCCCCTAAAAGGAGCGATCACCAAGAGTCCGAGTATCTCATCAAGGAAAAACTTCCCCGAGGACACCTTCTCGCCGACCCAAAGTACCTTTCGGATCTGATCCTTAACCGCTGGCGTAACGATGAAGAGCGCGTAGGCGGCGGCGATACCGATGAGTCCTGGCACTGACCCAAGAACGCTCCCAAGGATTCCTCCGCCCGAGTGCGTAGCGACAGGAGGGAGTGGCCCTTGAAGATAGGTGAAGAATCCATGGTTCAAGACCAATCCACCCACGACAGAGAGAACCGCCAGTACAAGCACTGGGGCGGTCATAACCATCGGTGCCTCATGCGGATGCCCCTCACCTCGGTAAGACCCAAGGAAGGTGAGGATGAAGGATCGAGTCATGTAGAACGCGGTACAGATAGCGATAGCGGTAGCGCCTAACCCGATAAGCTCACCGTAGGAGTGCAGGTAGGGATTGTGCGCGTGCGCCAAGGACTCAAGGATAGCGTGCTTTGAGAAGTACCCAGCGAACGGAGCGATACCCGCGATTGCGAGGGTGGCCGCGCCATAGCTAAGGCAGGTAAGCGGCATCGACTTCGCGAGACCACCCATCCGACGCATGTCCTGCTCATGATGACATCCATGAATAACCGATCCAGCGCTCATGAAGAGGCACGCCTTAAAGAAGGCATGGGTCACTACGTGGAAGAGAGCTACACTGTACGCCCCTACTCCAACCGCAAGAAACATAAAACCGAGCTGACTTACGGTAGAATAGGCCAGCACCTTCTTAATGTCGTTCTGAGATATAGCGATGATCGCGGCGATCGCTGAGGTAGCGAGCGCCGTCCAGAGAATGATCGCTGGAACAAGTGGAGCAAGCTCAATCACCCCGAACATCCGAGCCATAAGGTAGATGCCAGCTGTCACCATCGTGGCGGCGTGGATGAGCGCTGAGACAGGAGTGGGTCCGGCCATCGCGTCAGGGAGCCAAGTGAAAAGCGGAAGCTGCGCTGACTTACCGGTCGCGGCGAGGAAGAGCGCGATTCCCGCGATGAATCCCATCTCGGACGGGATACGAGCGAGCACCTCCGGGCGATTGAGAACCGTGATATCGAGCGAACCGCAGGAGTGATACAGGATCGCCATAGCAACGATGAAGCCAAGATCGCCGATTCGATTCATCACGAACGCCTTGCGACCAGCCGAAGCGAAGTCAGGATTGGTGTACCAGAAGCCGATCAAGAGGTACGAGCACAGCCCTACTCCCTCCCATCCGATGAAGATAACGGGCAACGACTTACCCAAAACGAGGATAAGCATCGATGCGATGAACAGGTTCAAATACGAGAAGAAACGGGGACGGCTCTCGTCATGAGCCATGTAGCCGATCGAGTAGAGGTGAATCAGTGAACCGACACCGGTCACCACCAAGCACATAACGGCGGAGAGCTTATCGAAGTAGATTTCGAGGGGGAGCTTGATGTTCGAGAACGACAACCATGAACTCAAGGTGAAAGAGAATGTCTGACCACCCTCAAGCGCTTGCCAGAGAGAGACCACGAAGCAAAAAGAGGTGGCCACGGCGGCGGTGGCCAGAATTCCCGCGATCCTTGGAGCCGCTCGGCCAAGGACGTACGAGAGAATCGCTCCGACGAGAGGAACAAGAACGACAAGCGCTAAACGAGTATCTTCCATAACCGATTGCCCTACCACTTAAGCTCAGCAGCGTCCGTTGTCTCAATCGAGGCGACGCTACGAAAAACCGACAAGATAATCGCGAGCCCGATTGCGGACTCAGCGGCGGCGATTACCATCACAAAAAACACAGCGACCTGACCATCGAGATTTCCGTGTATCTTACTGAAAGCAACGAACGCTAGATTCACCGCGTTGAGCATCATCTCAACACACATAAAGAGCACTATGGCATTTCTACGAAGGCAGAGTCCGATGCCGCCGATCGTGAAGAGAAGGCACGCGATTCCAAGGTATGAGGTAATTGGATCCATCTACTTCACTCCTCCCATGCCACCTTCACGGGGCATTAATTGAACGTTTTTTCGCTTCGCGAGCATCACCGCCCCAACAACTCCCACCAGGAGCACGAGAGAGGACAGCTCGAATTGAACCATGTACTGGCTGTAGAGGAGCTCGCCGATTGCTTTCACACCTCCCTCTGAGGACTTTATGTTTTGCTCCAAGGTCGCTTGGGGGAGGTCAGCGAATTGAGCAAGCATCGGAGCTGAGATAGAGAGGAAGATAACGAGCCCTATCCCCACTGTCAGAGCGCTCCGAACGATACCAATACGCCGACCTGACTCACTCTTGAGGTTGAGCAACATGAGTACGAAGAGCACCAAGACCATTATCGCTCCCGCGTACACAACCACCTGCGATACAGCAAGAAAGTGTGCTCCCAACAGAGCATAGAGACCGGCAATTGCGAGGAGGTGAACTATGAGCGAGAAGGCGCTCGAGAGCGGATTCCGGAAGCCAACCACCCCAATGGCCGACGCGATACCGATCGCCGCGAGAACAAATTCCATAAAACTCATAGAAGCACCTTAGCGACTGCTGTAATCACGAGATTAACGAGAGCGACGGGAAGTAACATCTTCCACCCGAGGTTCATCAGTTGGTCATACCGGAATCGAGGAAGTGTCCATCGAATCACGATTTGAAGAACACAGAAGAAGATAACCTTCGCCATAAGAACGGCGTGCCCGATGAGCGCAGCCCACCATACCCCCTCCGGCAGGGTAACCCAGGGGATATCCCATCCACCGAAGAACAGAAGCGCGAGGAGAAGGGCGAAGAGCGCAATCTCGCAAAATTCACCTAACCAGAAGAGAAGGAACTTCATGCCGGAGTATTCCGTGAAGTACCCCGCGGTAAGCTCGGACTCCGCCTCAGGGAGGTCGAATGGGCCACGCTTCGTCTCAGCCATTCCAGCCAAGAGGAGCACTACAAAACCCACCGGTTGATAGACGACCCCCCATGCGGGGACGACTCCCCAGAGGAGCTCCTGCTGCTTCTCGACCATCGTGTACACGTCGAGAGAGCCGTAGATAACGATAAGGGATACAAATACCAACCCCATCGGAAGCTCGTAGGAGATCATCTGAGCGACTGCTCGGAGGGAGCCGAGGATGGAGAACTTGTTATTACCGGTCCACCCAGCAAGCGCGATTCCGTATACCGCGACAGATCCCATCGCCAACACGAAAAGGATCCCCGCGTCGATCGGCGCCACTCGTGCGTGAACGAGATGTCCCCAGGCGTAGAAATCAGGAGCGAGAGGCAACACGGCGAACGCCAACATGATCGGAAGTACCGCCACGACTGGTGCCATCGCGTGGAGGAACTTCGAGGAGCCCTCAGGGATAAAGTCCTCTTTCGCGATACCTTTGAGGGAGTCGCAGAGAAGTGTGTTAATCAGTCCGAGCCAGCCAGCCATTCGAAGAGGCACGAGAAGGATGTTTACGAACCGGTTCTCTGAGTAAATGAACGCTCCAGCGCGGTTCGCTCCTACTCGGTCTTGAATCAACGCCGAGCCCTTTCGCTCAAGCCATGTGCAGGTCGAACCGAGCACAAGGGCAAGATTCATTACGAGAAAAACCTTAAGGAGGAGGATAAGAAGTTCAACCATAGTTCGTTACGCCGCTGGAGACGCTCCCATCGAAAGTCCACTCTGTGTTCCAACTGAGCCGTCCTTCGCGGCCACGCTGAGCTGAACACCACCATCTTTGATCTTGGCGATCGTTACACCTTGAGCAGACATCACCGGATCGCTTCCGAGATACCATCGAGTAAGCTCTCGGTCCCCCACGTGCATGAGGTTCACGGGAAGCATCTTGTAGCCCGCGGCTTCCCCAACGAGACCAAGAAGTCTCCACTCCGGAACTGAGTTATCCGGGAACTGCACAACAGCTTGAGCGTACTGCAATCGACGCTTGCCATTCACCAAAAGTCCAGACTTCTCAAGAACGCTGCGACCACCCACAACCATCCCCAGCGTGGACGCAAGCTTTGAATCGGCGTCGGTCAGAACACCAACCGAAACACGAGCCGCCGCGAGTCCCTCAAGGAGCGCGTCGTCGATATCCTGCGGCGCTATCGCTCGGTCGCCGAGGACCAGAATATTCTCAATTTCTTTTCGACGAATCTTTTGAAGCACATCTCGGTACTCGCCGTCACTCTCGTCCCCTACCAAACCAACAACACGGGCACCGGTGATGTTGCTCGCGTAATCAGGACTGACCAGGATCTCCTCAAGTGCGGTAATCGAGCGCTTGTATCCGGTCATAACAGCGCGTCCAACTGAGGTCGCTCGATTGAGGAGCTGTCGAAGAAGGTAATACTCCTCGACGAGAAGATCAGGGCTCAGTAACACAGTGAGGGTCTTGAGCGTCCCTTTTAAAGTGTTTATCGCGTCGGTGATCTGAACTGTTTCACGACTACCACTCGGCACGTTGCGATATGAGCCCGTGATTCGATTCGCGGGCAGGAATCGTTCAAATCCGTACCGCCCCTCGTCGCACAACCACTCTTTGTTCACACCGTCGTTGCGGCGAGCTTTAACGTTCACAATCTTACCGTCACGCTCCGCTACCTTGACGTTGCACCCCGTCGAGCACCCTGGGCAGATCGAATCGGTCTGCTTCGTGAACCAGATACGGGTGTTGAATCGCCACTGACGATGCGTGAGCGCGCCAACAGGACAGAGGTCAACTACGGAGCCTGAGAGCGGATTGTTCAGCTCCTTTCCTGGGCTGACCGCTATCACTGATTGGTCTCCACGGTTCAACATACCGAGCTCAGAGGTCTTCGTGATCTCGTCGCAGAAACGAACGCATCGTGTACACATGATGCACCGCTCTCCGTCCAACATAACCGTGGGACCGAGTGGAAGCGCCTTAATCTTGTGAACCTTCTCCTCAACGAAGCGGCTCGGACGAGCGTTGTACTCAAAGTGATAGTCCTGCAACTTACAGTGCCCAGCTTGGTCACACACCGTACAATCGAGTGGATGATTAATCAGGATAAACTCAAGAGTCGCGGCCTGCGCGTCTGCGACATCTTTGCTCGTGTGATGGGTTGCAACCTCCATCCCCTCTGTCGCGCCCGTGTTACACGCGATCGTCATCTTCGGCATGCCCTTTACGGAGATCTGACACATACGGCAATTACCCGCGATTGAGAGGTGCGGGTGATAGCAGTAGTGCGGGATATCAACGCCGATGGTCTTAGCGGCCTCGATGATATTAGTCCCCTTGGGAACCTGCGTGGCTTTGCCATCGATCGTTACGTTTACAACTTCAACTTGTTTTGGTGTCGCTGTCTCACTCATCGGGTCGCTCTACGATTTCATAATCTCAGATTTAGGACATCCGGCTAACCCAGCGCCCAACTCGTCTTTCACCGTCGAGTACCTAAGGTCAGGTTTCTCTTTCTCAATACGAGCCACGATCTGGTCGAGCTTCTCGTCGGTCAGGTTCTCAAAGAACACGTCATTGATCTGGCACATCGGAGCGGTACCGCACGAGCCAAGGCACTCAACTTCCTCGAAGCTCCACATCCCGTCCTTTGTCACTTCGCCAGGCTGCACACCAAACTTCTTGTGAAAGTACTCTGATACCTTTCGAGCGCCACGGAGCGCGCACGGCAATGTTCGGCAGACCTGAACATGATACTGACCAACCGGCTTCTTGTAGTACATGGTGTAGAAGGTCGCGACCTCCCAGACCTGTACCGGTGACATCTCAAGCTGCGCCGCCACCCACTCCACCGCCGACTGCGTGACGTACTTGGTGTGCTCCTGCGCGATATACAGCAGAGGCATGACCGCAGAGCGCTTTTGCGGATACTGCGCGATGAGCTCCTGTGCGCGCTTGTGCGCCTCAGGGCTCACCTTCAGCGGCTCAGCTTGCGCCGAGGTCGAACGAGTATTGATGTGAAAAACTTGTACGTTATCGGTCACACTCACCACCTATCATATTGATCATGCCAAACGTTGGGACGATGTCCGAGATATTGGCTCCCAGGATCATCTTCCTCATGGCACCCATGTGAATAAAGCTCGGCGCGCGAACATGCGCTCGGTATGGACGACCGGTACCATCAGACACAACGTAAAACCCAAGTTCCCCGTTCGCGCCCTCGATGGCGTTGTATACAGAGCCTTTTGGCGGCTTCACGCCGTACATAACCAACTCGAAGTGGTTAATCATGCCATCAATCGAGTTATACACTTCGTCCTTCGGAACGAGCGCCACGTGAGGATCACTCACCACAATCGGTCCTTCCGGGAGCCTCGCGAGCGCTTGCTCACAGATCTTGAGCGACTCCTCCATCTCTGCGAACCGAACCAGGAACCGGTCGTAGTTATCACCTTTAGTTCCAACGGGCACATCAAACTCAAACTCCTCGTAGCTTGAGTAAGGGGTCGCCTTACGGAGGTCGTGTTTAACACCGGAGGCTCGAAGAAGAGGTCCAGTGAGGCTCATGTTAATCGCCTCATCGGCTGAGAGCACAGCGATATCGCACATACGATCGATGAAGATTCGATTACGGGTGAGGAGTCGATCGCAGTTTACCAAATGAGCGCGCACCTTCTTAAACGCCACCTGTGCACGTTCAGCGAATCCTGGAGTCAGGTCCTCCTTCACTCCGCCAACGCGCCCGTATGAAACCGTGAGTCGAGCGCCCGTTACCTCTTCAATCAAATCCCAAAGGTCCTCGCGCGCCTCCATCATGTAGAGCATTACGGTGAACGCGCCGAGCTCCATCGCTGACGCGCCGAGACATGTGAGATGGTCAGCCACTCGCGATATCTCTGAGAGAATAACACGAATGTATTGCGCCCGTTTTGGAACCTCGATCTCAAGAAGCTTCTCGATCGTGAGGCACCACCCAAAATTGTTTATCGCTGGCGAAACGTAGTTAAGACGATCCGTGTAGGGCATCACCTGGTTATAGTCGACCGTCTCCGACATCTTTTCGAAGCCTCGGTGGAGATACCCCACGTCAACATCAGCATCCACGATCTTCTCGCCAGAGAGCTCAGCGACGATGCGGATGGTACCATGCGTAGCCGGATGGGCCGGCCCAAGGTTAACGACCATCGTCTCCGAGTGAAGGTCATCGCCAAGCGCACGCGGCCGAACGTTCGTAGAGATACCGCCTACACCAAGATCAACTTCAAGAAGCTTTCCATCATTCATAACGTACCTTCTACTCGCGCGAACCTTTTCGCGCTTATTTCGTAGAGCCCTGCCCAACCGCGCTCAGCGAATCTGCCCCACGTGAACGTGACCTCGCTCGAATCGTCACGAGGTCAGGACGATTCATCTGTCGGGCGGTATTTTCAACCTCAGGAGCGCGCAAAGGGATTCGAGGTTGCTTGCCCTGCACCGGGTAATCTTTCCGTAGCGGATGTCCAACAAACTCTTCGTACATCAGGATGCGACGCAGGTCGGGGTGCCCTTGAAAACGGATACCAAACATGTCCCACACCTCTCGCTCCATGAAGCTCGCGCCAGCCCATAGAGACACGATCGATGGAATCTCTGGGTTGCTCTCTGAAACCGCGACTTTTACGGATACTCGCCAGAGCTTGGAGATGCTTAAAAGTTGATACACCACCTCAAACCGCTCGTCGCGAAGATCCATCCAATCGACAGCGGTAAGATCCGCGAGAAGGTTGAAGGCGAGCGACGGAGAATTCTTGCACGTTGTGAGCAACTTAGTGAGATTCTCGGGGACTACCGTTACAACGACATCGCCGCGCTCTATGACTGAATCTTGGAGCTCGTCACCACACTCTTTCTGGAGAGTTTCAAGGAGCTCGCTACTTCTATTATTCGTGTCAACCATACGGCCTTGGTTGTATCGTAAGCATAGGTAAGTAGCAACGGCACAACGGCACCCTTGCGGCGATAAAACCTCCCTTTAATCGGTAGCTTGGCTCCCCCTATCCCCCTAGACCACCAACCACTCCCGGCCTGTCGCCACGGGCATTTTTTCAGATCGGCTGGATTTGCGTATTCGAGCTGTCAGCCGTATACTCAAGCACCGGATTACGTCGGTTTAGTAACGCTGTAAGGAGGATTGAGCATGGAGTCAAATCAAGGTGGCAAAAAGAAGCGTCTCTCACCCTCTTCCGTAAGCCAGATCCAGATTCTGAACGCTCTCGCCCCGCACCAGGCCATTACGGCTATTGAGCCTCGGCGACTTCAAATCGACGAGATCGCCGAGATAAGCGGGCTTCGCGACGAAAAGGAGACTCAACGGTTCCTTTTCATCCTTGAGGGACAGAAGCTCGTTTCCCCATTCCCAGAGGGAGACTTTACCTCCAAAACTTGGCAGATAACTAACCAGGGAGTTCAAACCCTTAAGCAGATCTCGGCGGTGATGGTCTAACAACCTTCCAACGCACGACGTAAAAAGCAGGCCTGAGGCCTGCTTTTTTGTTAGTCGGAGCTGAGCGCAGCCACCACCACCTCAAAGTAGCGATTGATATCGTCGATGAGAGCTTCGGCGAGATGCTCAACTCGCTCAACCTCGTCAGCAGCCGCAGCCTTCTCCAAGTTGACTGCCGCCTGATAGGCTCTAACAGCCCCAACATTTCCCAATGAACCTTTGAGAAGATGCGCATGGCGTTTTACAGCGGGCAGATCCTTATGCCGAACGTCATGCATAAGTACCATCATCCGGGAATCGCATTGCTCATGACAGAGGTTAATGAGATCCCGCAGGAGAACGAGATCGCCCCCTGCCCGCTCTAAGGCACCCGCTTTATCAAAGATATCGCCCATATCCCGAGAAACTACCCTTTCAGGAGCTCTCGAGCGATGACGACCCGTTGAATTTGGCTCGTTCCCTCATAGATTTGAAGGAGCTTGGCGTCCCGCATTAATTTCTCTACTGGATAGTCCTTCGTGTAACCGTAGCCACCAAAGATCTGTACGGCGTCGGTCGTGACCTGCATCGCCGTATCGGCGCTCATGCGTTTCGCCATACTCGACTCTACCGAGGCCGACGCACCCTGGTCGAGCATCCAAGCCGAACGCCACGTAAGCAATCGAGACGCGTCTACCGCGGTAGCCATATCGGCTAACATGAATTGAATGCCTTGGAAGGAGCTAATCGCTGAGCCGAACTGCTTGCGCTCTTTAGAATAGGCGAGCGCATGATCAAACGCGGCTCGACCGATTCCGACAGCGATAGCGGCCGTCATCGGCCGGCTCGCGTCCAGGGTCTGCATGGCGATCTTAAATCCGTCCCCGAGCCCCCCAATCATATGATCCTTCGGCACTCGCACGTTATCGAATGTGACCACACAGGTGTCTGAACACCGCTGCCCCATCTTATTCTCGTGATGCCCGACGGAAACTCCAGGAGTTGAACGCGGCACAACGACGCAACAGATCCCTTTGTGTCGCTTCGTTCGATCGTGCGACGCGAATACAGTGAACTGCGAGGCGTAGCCGGCGTTTGTTATCCACTGCTTCGAGCCGTTAATGATCCAAGAGTCTCCACCATCCTCAATAGTGGTTTGGAGCCCAGCGGCGTCAGAGCCCGCACCTGGCTCAGTAAGACAGAACGATGCGAACTGCCCACTTGATACAACCGGCTCAAGGAAACGCTTCTTTTGGTCCTCAGTTCCACCGATCTTTATCGGCGTCAACGCGAGGTCGTTCGCTACCATCGAGGTCCCAAAGCCGGAGCAACCCCACGCAATCTCCTCAATCACGAGACACGCGTCAAAGATACCGAGGCCACTTCCACCATACTCGGCAGGGATGGTGAGATTTATCAATCCAAGGGCATGCCCCTCTTGAATGATACCCTTTGGAAACTCCGCTCGCTCATCGAGAGCGGCAGCTACGGGACGAATCTTCTCTATCGCGAAACGGGAAGCTATCTCCCGTAAAGACTCTTGCTCAGACGACAGTCCACTGAGAGGCAACATCACCCACTCCTACACAGATACTAACCCACAAATGACTGGGCCCCTTGAGAAGGGGCCCGAAGAACTACTTCATGATTCGAGCCGCAGCCCCAACCACTGGCTGAGGCTGTCCCCCCGTGGTAGCGGGAGTGGTTGGCTGCTGAGTAACTGGTGGCGCACTGACCTCCTTCTCAAGCGAGGTTGAGAGACCAGACTTCGACGCGCCGAGAGCTGTCGAGAGAGCGGCCGCAGCCTCCTCGATCTTCGGCGTGATGAGGTCAAGCTTAGCGCGGTACTGAGGCACGAGCACCTCAATCGCACCTACTACTTCGTTGTTATTTCCACGAACGATCCTGCATATCGACACAACGTCAGCCTCGATCGCACCGCGGTCAACGATCTGACCTGTAGAACGGAGCTCAGGCAACTGATTTCGGATAGCTACATCTTGCACCGTGTTGCCAGCGAGAAGCTCATTGAGCGTGGCGTCGGGAAGCTGCGCTGTGAGGAGTCGCCCTGCGGCGCTCAACTTAGCTGGGAACGAAACGGCGATACGAGGAGAAGCCTTCACAGGACGCTTCGACTCGATGCTGATTGGGAACTGAACGCTACCAGCTTGAAGGACCGCAATACTCACGGTTTCACCTATCGCCTCAGAGAGAGCCTTCACGATAGGAAGCCCCCGACCAACGAGTGAGCTCTGGGTGAGATATGCCTGACCCATTTGAAGAGCCTTCACACCGAGACGATAATCCTCAGTCTCCTTGTTCTGGTCGACATAGCCACGCAACTCAAGGGTAGCGAGAAGACGAAACACGTTGTTCTTGTGCAACTTGAGACGCTTGGAAAGCTCAGTAACACCAACCTCTCCCGCCGCTTTGCAGAGCTCCTCAAGCACATCAAGAGCATGAGATACGGACTGGATCATGTAATTCGATTTCTCGCGCTTCATAAGTTGCTAATTCCTGACTTGGTAGTTTTTACCTAAAATTTTTGACGTAAATCCCGCTGGGGAAAGCTAAAACAAACGCTTTATCACCCTATGCAGTGGCTTTTAACCGAGATGCGCCCCTGAGCACAATAACGTTTTATAGCCCTTTGTCCGTGGTATAACAGGGCGATCCCCGTAGCGCAACGTACTATTTTTAATAGGTTTTCATCTTGCTCGCCACGCTCAGGTGGAGCAGAAACCTACTTGACGACGCAAGGCTACGCGCCTCCACCAGACTGAAGCAGGTCCTCGACGAGGTAGAGACCGGCACTCCGCTTGAGCAATCGCTCCATCAGAACCACAGCACCCGAGCCAAAGATAGCCCTATTTTGAGAGCGCTGCGTGAGCTCGATCCGTTCACCATTACCCAGGAAATACACTGTATGATCGCCAGGGACGTCGCCACCTCGAAGCGAAACGACCCCTATCTCCCCCTCCTTGCGCAGCCCCTCTCGCCCAAAAATCACGCTCTCAGGCGAAGTAGTGAGGCCGGATATCACGTTGAGCGCAGTTCCTGACGGCGCGTCTTTTTTCATGCGGTGGTGAATCTCCATAACCTCTATGTCAAAAGATGGGCCGAGGATGTTTTGCAAATACCGAGCCGCCATCTTCAACGCAGTCGCCGCGAGCGAGGTATTAGGAGCAATGCACACGGGCGCGACGCGAGCACACTCTTCAATTACCCGACTATCATCAGCACTCAATCCCGTAGTGGCGACGATAAGGGGCTTTTTGAACTCAGCACAGAGCCGAGCCACAGATACAGATGAAGCTGGCGTGGAAAAATCGATGACGCCATCACAGGTGGCGAGAGTGGCAAAATCAGAGGAGTATGATACCCCGGTCGAACCGATCTCCTCTCCGAGCCGGGATGAGCCCGAGGATACCAGAGCCACCTGAAGCTTACTCGAAGAACTCGATAACAGAGCCTCAACAACATATCGCCCCGTTCTTCCACTTGCTCCTACGACACCGATCCGATTCATCCTACAAACTCCTTACATACCCTCTCGAAGTTCGTTGGCGCGAGCGCGGTAAGGGGCAAGCGAACCGTTTCGTTCTCTATCACTCCCATGCGCGCCAACGCAGTCTTAATAGGCACAGGATTCGCCTCGATGAACGCCGCTCGCATGCGGGGCACTAAGCCGAGCTGCAATCGACGAGCCTCAACAGTATCGCCACGCTCGAACGCGTCGTAGAGCGCGACCATCTCTTCCGGGAAGGCGTTCGCGACTACCGAGATAATCCCCCGACCTCCGTACGCGAGGGTCGCCAAGAATAGCGAATCATCTCCGGAGAGCACCTGACAATCCTCTCGCACCGTGAGCATCGTATCCGCGAGCAGATCGATCGAACCGCTCGCCTCTTTAATGGAGGAGATAATCCCCTGCTGGCTGAGCGCTCCAAGGGTCGCTGGCGCGATGGCGACACCACTCCGTCCCGGAACATTGTAGGCGATCAGTGGTAATCCGCTCGCCGCTTGAATCGCTTTAAAGTGCTCGAGGATTCCCAGCTGGGAAGGCTTGTTATACGGCGGAGTAGCTACGAGAATCGCGTCACATCCGAGCTCCTTTATAGTGCGAGCCATCTCAACAGCGCGATGAGTTGAGCTCACGGAGATACCAGCGATACAAGGCATCTTCCCCCGAGTAGCCGCTCGAGTGAAGGTGACTACCTCAACATACTCAGCCTCCGAAAGGGTCGAGGCTTCCCCGGTCGAACCGCACGCGACAACACCATGCACCTTGCCCCCTATCTGCTTCTCAATCAGCCTCCCGAGAGACTTGAGATCCACCTTGGAGCCATCTTTCGCAAACGGAGTAACGAGTGCTGGAATAACTCCACGTAACGTTAGGGTGGGTGATGCGGTCATGACACGATCCTCGCAGAAAATGTGAGCAACAACGCGTTACTCGTGGGTGGCACGGTACTCTGCGCCACGACAAAAATCAAAGAAACTTTTGGGTTCCGAAATCTTCAGAAACACGAACGATAACGAACTCCGCAGACAGTCTCCGTCCTATCTCATACTCGTGCGTCATCGTTAGCGATGCAGTCGAAAGATTCGCGTCGAATCCCTAACCGAAAGGCTACCCTAGGGAAGCGAGGCAAAACCTGCTAGTAGTTTAATTGTGAACGCCGACACGTGAATGTTCACGTTTACGAGCACGTTTACGGGGGGAGTTGCCTCGCTACCCTAGCAACCAACAATCGAGAGATCTGCGCCCACTCTTCAGAACGCGCTTACGAGATCGCCCCACGATCATCGAGAGAGGTATCATCTTCAATGACTTCAGTAGCGGGCACCATGGCGATATCACTCGCGCTGCCCTTAAAGGTCACACGAGCAACCTCTTTCACCGCCCCATCGGTTCCGCCCTGATTACGCGGAACAACCTGGTACATGTAGGTCGTTGAGGGCTTTGCGGTGGTGTCGACGAAGGTAAATTTCGTGAACTCCTCCGGACTCTCAATAGTTCGCCCAATCTTCCCCTGGGCGCGAGCCTCCTTTCGTAAACTCTCCCGCATGACGACATGTTGGTCTCTGACAAAACCGATCGTCTCGAAGCGAACCCGGGGATTGGTCTCATCACCTTTCTGCGCAATCACTTTTCGCTGGATCGCGTAACCATCGATAGACGTCAGCTCCTTACCCCGACGATCCTCATCAGGTGCGGTCCAGGCGAAGAACACCCCACTCTCTGAAGCTGATACCGTCAGCACATCAACTGGCTTCGGCGCGAACATCTCAGGAGGAAGGGGCGCCTTATACCGCCCACATCCTGTCACGCACATGGAACCAACAAGAACCACCACAACCGAAAGAACCAAGGCGAAACGCTTCATCAGCTCAACCTTTCTACTTATCCATGAAACCGCGTAGCCTCTTGCTTCGGCTAGGGTGGCGCAGCTTACGGAGCGCTTTCGCCTCAATCTGACGGATACGCTCTCGGGTAACGTCGAAGTTCTGCCCTACCTCTTCCAAGGTGTGGTCACTCTTCTCGCCGATACCAAAACGCATTCGCAGCACCTTCTCTTCACGAGGTGTAAGGGTCGCGAGAACCTTACGGGTCTGCTCTTGAAGATTCATGTTCACTACAGCGTTCGCCGGCGAAA
>JAIXQT010000011.1 GCA_027485595.1 Pseudomonadota bacterium
AGATTGTACCAAATTGCTCCAGAGCCCGATCTGCAGCAGTACAAGGTGAGCCGATAACCGAACACCGCACCGCGAAGCTTTTGAACCCAAGTAAACTCGGCGGCCACATTCACCGCAAGCTATAAACCTAAGGAAGCGAGGCAAAACCCCTCCCTGCTGCGAAAGCGTATCTTGGGTCGCTCTTCAATTTCCAGCGCGTAAAAAAATCCTCAGTGTATCTCAGCGGATCCCCCCCGCCTTCGTTGACACTTCGGCGGGGCCTTGTCTAGCTAGGGCCACGACGAAGCCTTGGCGAAGTCGGGTGCGTTTTTTTCACGCACTGAAGATCGAATATCCACCCAACCGCAACTTTCTCGCTTCGGGTAGGTTTTGCATCGCTTCCCTAACGACGGTGAGGATACCGATCACCCCACCCATGCCGCATATTCGAGGCGTTGCCATTGAATCACCGACCGGGTCGGAATAAGCATAGGACGGGTTGCGCATGGCGCCTTGCCGACCCCATAAGCGCTCTATCGATCTAACGGGAGCTCGCGATCGACGCGCTTCGGAAGCGGGTAGAGCGCCCACGCGAGAACGACAGAGATGGTGAGGACCGGGTAGACCAACCTTCCTATCCACGGTACCAAGACAGTTCGCGGAACCTCAGAGGGGCCCTCGACGACAACCCATGCAAATATATCCGCCACCGGATACACGAGCGCAACAATCATAGCTCCCAATACAAGCCGGGCCCGTGGTCTCGGATGATGGAGAAGCCTTGCGCCATCGAGGAATAGGGGAATAAAGAGGATAAGCAGATAATGTTCCCAAGCGATCGGGCTCACGAGGGGAGAGATTACCAGTAGGGAGAGTATCGCATACCGTGGCTCCCGATTTCGCGCTTTGACCACAGACGATAAACCTAGCCCTATCGCCAGCAACATACCGATCGCGCCGAACTCCGGGGCAAGTGGACCTGGAGATATTGGGCTCATTAGATTCCCGGAAAGCTGTCCAAACCTCGGTATCGCGATGTTAGCAACAAAGGATCGGAGTGAAATATTCACCCAAACACCCTCCCATACCCGCAAGGCCTCTGCTGCCGCTTCGGGATACGACAGTATGGCATGAACACCGAGCGTGGCCCAGAGTAGACCAACAAGTGCACCGGCAGAGAGGAGTAACGTGACGCGGAATCTCTTATGGGATGCGACTAAAAGGTACAGTCCCACCGGGATCAAAATAGGTCTCAACGCGAGCGCAAGCGAGAGATACGCGGCACTCCAACGAAACAGCCCCCTCTCATAGGATCTCAAGAAAAGAGCGAGAAGTAACATCTGAGGGAAGCCCCACTGTCCAAATAACAAATCGGTGCGCCCCGGATAAGACAGGAGCGACAACGAGCACCACAAAAGCGCTGTGAGCCACCTGTGCTTCACGCCCGCCATATCTGCAAGTGCGAAGAACGCAACCATGCCGCAGCCAGCACACACCACCACCCAAAGCTGATTAGCGACCTCAAGCGGGAGGAGCGAAAAGGGGATGAACACGAGACTCAGGAGCGGCGAGTGAGGACTCGGGTGCGGCAGATAACTAGCAGCACCTTGTCCTAAGAAATGTCCCACCAAGTCCGGTATGGGAAGTCTGTAGTCGACGCCATGGACGATAGCTCGTCCCATGACGTAGTCCTGAATAATGTCCCTGTTTGTGACCGCCTCCGATGTGCCGGCGAGAGTGACACGTATCAAAAGCACCGCGAGGGCGGTAAACACTATCAGACAATAGATCGCACGGCGCACCGCTCGGAACGGATTGCTCTCAGAAGAAACTATGTTGTGGCCGAATTCGCGTAAAAACGTGAGCATTGTGAAGATAACCGTTGTGGGCACCTATAGCCCGTCAAAACAATAGATCGGGCGAGCTCTCTTTGCGACCGCCTTGCCAACCACGGGCAAAAAGTTTGTTCCAAATTGCTCCAGAGCCCGATCTGCAGCAGTACAAGGTGAGCCGATAACCGAACACCGCACCGCGAAGCTTCAAAACCATATAAACTCGGCTGCCACCTACACCGCAAGCTATAAACCTAACGAGATTGAGGATACCGACCACACCCCACCCATGCCGCATATTCGAGGCGTTGCGATTGAATCACCGACGGTGTCGAAAGCAGCATCGATCGCGTTTGGAGTGGAAAATCTATAAGCTTTCCGGGGTAAAGGCTCTTCTTTACGGAGGAGCTCTCATCCCCCGTTCATGCTGTCCCCACCGCTAGCCGGCACATCGATCACCCTCACTACCCGTCCGTGAACAGAGAGATACGTGAGAATATCTTTCGGTCTCATCACGACGGTCGAGGTGTTCTCCATCGGATGGCACTGGACGAGCTCCGCCTCAACCAACCCACGATCGATGTACGCCGAAACGAGTCCGGCGACATCATTCACCAAAGCTAGCATCATCACCGCGCCGGGCTTGACGCCAAGGCATCGCTCTAATCGCTCATGAGAGGCGAAACTGAGGCGCCCTACCCCAAAGAGCTCCGAGAGCTTGGCGAGATCGACACGAATTTCCTCACGCACCGTCACGAGAAAATGCCGCTCCCCCCTCTTATCTCGAAGGAAGAGATTCTTTGAGCCAGTTCCTGCGATCCCTTGGAGGTGTTTGGCAGCCTCCTCGCACGTAGCCACGGGCGGATGGTCGTATCGCTGAAACTCCAGACCACTCTCAGAGAGTGAAGAGCACGCCTCCGCTGCTGTCCGGATCACGATTCATCCTCCACCATCTCTAAGAAACGTCGCAGGTATTGGCCCTGAAACGAGAGCCTAAAGGGCCGCGCCTTCCCCTCCTTCATGTCGACGAGCCACAACGAATTGTGCGTGATCAGCGGAATCTCGCGCTCGTCGAGTATCCGCACCCAATCCCGCTGCGGGGATTTGAGGAGTGCGTACCGCTCACCACCTGGGTCCGGAAGGTACTGAGCACGAGATAGGATTGTCTCAAGAGTCTCTCTCGGGTCTCTGTCTCGCAGTTCAGCCATCGCGAGATCAACCGCGCACGATCGGTCGTTGCGCCTTTCAAAGATCGCCTCAACCTCCTTAAGGAGATCCTCGGGGGACTCACCCGCTCCACGTCGACGATCAAACGCAAGGGCCTCTGAATACGAGAGGGAGGTCGAGGGATGATCAGCTCCCTTCTCAAGCACATAGAGAGCCCGTGGATCCCTCGAATAGAGATTGCGAAGTCGTTCTCTCACGACCTCATCGGTCTCCGCATAAGGAACCTCTATCAACTGAAACACTCCAGGCGCTATCTCTTCGGCCCCTGACCAGATCGAGAGCGCGATCGCCTCTGCCTCCTCGTGTCGCTCCAGAAGGGAGTGACACAGCGATGGAATAGTAGCCCCCTCACACCACTCGGCGATGAGGTTACGCACTGAGGGGATTACCTCCGGCCGCCCCCCCATCCTCGTCTCGTACCAGGGGAAACTGGTCGTCTGAAGGGTTGAGAGCGCATGTCGGAGCTTACGCACGACCGGCTCGGTAGTCTCTTCACGCTCACTCGCCGAAGCGAGTCGTAGAAGCTCTGACACATGAGGATCAGACACCTCACCGAGCACCGTGTCCACGAACGCTCGGACCGATGTTCGGGGGTCATCGCGACCCCCTAACGGAATGTCGTCGTTTACAAGGTTCGGATAGCCATCAAAGGTCGCGCCCGCCAGCGCGAAGGTACCGACGAGTTGCGCCATCTGGCGCCGATAGAGGCTCGCGGCCGTTACAAGGAGTGCGTGATCCCCTGGACGGACATCGTTACTAAATTCATTATCTCCCACCCCCTGGAATGAATTCCACAGCTGGTTCTCTCCCATAACCTTGATCTTGGGAGCAACTCCACGCTTATTCTCAATAGCGCGGCAGAGCGCCGCCACGGACAACATGTTCGGCAGAGTCTTCTCGAGAGGATCGCGCTCAAGAAGGAAGAGCACGGTGGATATCTCACGAAGCTCGAACTGGGAAACTGGAAGCCTCACCCCCTCAAACCGCGTCGGCTGCTCTGGAGCGTTGTGAGGAGAGCCGAGTGTCATCCTACACTACCCCTCGCCTCTTGTGCCTTTCAGGTGTCCTTCAACCAAGGCACGAGCTTTCTCGATGAGCGCGGAGTCTCCGAATCCCAGCTCAGCGAATGTCAACACCTCTCCGTCGACCTCGATGTGAACCTCAAACCCCTCACGAAAAGGTCGTCGCATGCACACGGCCACGAAGGTGCGTCCCTCAACCTCAAACTCCTTAGACCACACCTCTTCCATGGTGAGCTATTCCCATTCAATAGTCGCCGGTGGCTTACTTGAGATATCAAGTACCACTCTATTCACACCCTTTACTTCGTTCACAATCCGGTTACTGACCCGGCGAAGGAGATCCTCGGGCAGGTACGCCCAATCAGCGGTCATCCCATCCTCTGAGTAGACAGCGCGAAGCGCGATAGTTTCATCATAGGTACGACCATCTCCCATCACACCAACGCTTCTCACCGGAAGCAGCACCGCAAAGCTCTGCCATATCCCTGCGTACAACCCCGCGGCGCGGATCTCTTCAAGAAAGATGTAGTCAGCCTCCTGGAGCGTCGTAACACGCTCCGGCGTTATCTCACCCAAAATCCGCACCGCGAGTCCCGGGCCTGGGAAGGGCTGACGTTGAAGGATCTCTTGTGGCATGTCGAGCTCTTTGCCAAGGAGTCGCACTTCGTCTTTAAAAAGCTCCCGAAAAGGCTCGATAAGCTTGAATTGGAGCCGTTCAGGAAGCCCACCCACGTTGTGATGGGTTTTGATGGTCGCTGACGGTCCTCGGACAGACACACTCTCAATCACATCGGGATACAAGGTACCTTGCACGAGGTGAGTAACACCTTTCAGGGATTTCGCATGCTCCTCAAAAACCTCGATGAACACACGACCGATAATCTTTCGCTTGAGCTCCGGGTCCGAAACTCCCTTGAGCTCGCCAAGGAATCGAGCGCTCGCATCGACTAAGGTCACATTGAGGTCGAGCGCCTTGAGACGCTCCATCACCGACTGCGCCTCGTTCTTGCGCATCAATCCGGTATCAACGAAGAAGCAGTGAAGCCTCTCCCCGAGCGCTCTCGCGACCAGCACCGCCGCGACGGTGGAATCAACGCCACCGCTCAGGGCGCAGATAGCCTGAGCGGGAGCCGGTACCTGATCGGCAGTCTTGGCGATCTGCTGCTCGATAAAGTTCTCTGGCGTCCAATCAGCGGAGCACTTCGCCTCGTTAAAGACAAAGTTCTTGATGAGGGTCCTTCCTTCCGGCGTGTGAACAACCTCTGGGTGAAATTGAAGGGCTGAGACCGGCTTCGACGTGTGACGCATCCCTACGATGGGCGCCCCCTTACTCGACGCACACGTAACAAATCCCGCTGGCACCACCTCAACGTGGTCTCCGTGGCTCATCCATACCGAAAGTTGTGTTCCCTTCGGCCACGATTCAAAGATACCCGCATTGTCCTCAATCGTAATCGTAGACGGTCCATACTCGCGAGCGATACCCCGCCCGAGTGTGCCACCGAAATGGTGCGCCATTAATTGCATCCCGTAACAGATACCGAGCGTTGGAATATCCAAAGATAACCACCCTGGATCGAACGTTGGGGCATCCTCCCCAGTCACACTTGAGGGCCCTCCGGAGAGGATTAACCCCTTGACCTTCGAGAGGTCCACCGAGTCCGGGGTGGTCGTGCAAGGTCGAACCTCGCTATACACGCTCAATTCTCTAACCCTCCGAGCTATCAGTTGGGTGTACTGGGAACCGAAATCAAGAATGAGAATCACGGCGACTCCAAGAATATAAAACTTTGTTTACGCGAAAATGAGCGTCCCGATGGGCCTCTATCATGATTTATTACTTTCGCAGGGCGCAAGAACAAAGTACAGCTCATGTTCTTGGGTATTTTGAGCCGACCACCTCTTTAGGCGAGAGGGCTACGGGGCGAGCCACTTGATGGCTCGACAACCCACGAGAGATGCAAAAATACCATACGTATCGAAAGGATACGGCTTGAAATGGTGGGTGTCTCTCAGGCCCTTCCAATCGACATCGAGGCGTATGACGCACGAGGCTCGATACGCCTTAGAGGGAGAAACGGGAATGAGGAGTCAAGAATTCAGAACGCGAAGGTGGTGGTATGCGATCGTCGCGACCGCTTACATGGTGAGCAGCACGCAGGAGCTTGCGGCGGAGTTTATTCTGACGAGAGCTTCGGGCGTTTATCAACATTCAAACGGCTCTACAAAGGTGATCCTAGGCTCAAAGAACGACGCGCAAGGGATCTTCATCATGGCTGGACCTCCGATCGCCCCCCAAGAGTTCAATCTGGAGACGACATCGGCCGAAAACGTCAAGCATATCTTTGTTCGATTCGACGGACAGGCTCAGCCACCGACCTACTCCGAGATTGTCATAAACGACAAGGTATACAAGGTCTCCGGAAACCTCACCATCACCATCGGAAAGACGTTTATTGGAATCGACAACAACAATCCGTACCTGACCGTTGTCACCGAGGGAGCCTCAAGCGGGGAGCCCGCTTCGATCATCGGGTTCTCAGGATTGAATGAGATCGTAAAGGGTTCAGGCGCCATCGCCACTATCCTCGCCGCCAATCAACTCAACCCCGAGGTCGCTAAGGTTATCCTCCCCTACACCGTAGATAACAACCAGCTCATGCTCAACGGAAAACCGGTCACGACTCCGATGATCGGCACCTTTGTGCGCCCAGAAAATGAATGCCTCAAGCCGTCAAGCGTTATTCTCTACGGCAGCGATCTCAGCAGAATAACCGCCGCCAAAAACGAGGAGGAACGCATTAAGCTCCTCGACAAGTTCATGACCGACGCCAAGAGATCGAATCCCTTGCAACAACACCTCGTACTGAAGGCAGATCCGAAGTCGGTCATCTTGCTCGATATCAGCGACAAGAACGTCCACGAAATGCATGAGGTGAAGCTCAAGTCAGCCCGCCAGAGAATTTGTGTTGTCAGCGACATTGTGCCCAACTCGAAGTAACCCTCTCACTACGATAGCCCTTTAATCCCTTCGCGCTCACGGGGTCTTTTATGGCGGACCGTTTGGGGTGGCCCAAGGTTGCAGCGCTCTAACGGCACTCAACCTGCTCGGTTGGGCGACAAGGTAAATGAGTAGGCTAGCAGGGTGGTGAAAAATGATTTCCTGCTGCGCATTTCGATAGTTTGACTGCAACTTCGTTGGAGCCGCCGAAAAAATCCTCAGCGTATCTCAGTGGATACGCCTCCGTTTTTTTCGTCGGCTCCGCCTCGTTTCGTCAAAACTCTCAAAACGCTCACGACGGAACCGTTTTTCACCGCCCTGCTAGTCTCGTCTTTTCAACGACATCTCCTTCCGATTCTCCAGCCACCCCCACGCTAACTCTCTGTAACTGCTCAAGCCAGCGCCTCACCAGGCTCAATGCAACCTCACGTATTCGCATTCAAGCGAAAAAAACTCTCAACCTACGACCGATCCCTGCCGACCAACGAGCTAGGTGAAGCAGTGTGACCTACGGTTTTCTAGGACTTATGAATCGCCTCTCTCAACCGATGAAAAGAACGGCCTGTGATCCTGGGATGGGAGCACGATCCCTACGTATTTCTCGCATGTCTACCAAACGTCTCCTCTGTTCTCTCTTCATCTGTGCGTTGGGCCTTTCGTGGCCGACCACCTCACACGCTCAATCTGTGGTGGGTGGTTCAACCTCCACTAACTCCACCAAGAGCGGAGCACGGCAGAGCTTCTTCGATCCGGTGGGAGGAAAACACTGGCAATTTTGGTTTAACGGCACCACTATCCAATATGCGTTTTCCTCTGACGGAACCAGCTGGACTCCTGGAGGGACTATCGCGAGCGGGACCTCGAACTTCGCGGTAACCACGAAAACGATCGCTGGAACCTCCTATATGTTTCTGGCCTCTGAGGGAAACTGTTCGGAGGAGTCCCAATCAAGCTCTCTCTCTAGCTCATCCTCGAGCACTAGCTCATTCTCAAGCAGCTCGAGCTCCGAGTCCGAGAGCTCAGAAGACCCCTATCTCTCAAGCTCTAGCGAATCATCTGGCGACAGCTCGAGCGACTCATCGTATCAGGAGTCATCCTCTTCATATTACTCTGACTCAAGCGATTCCTACTACTCAGGATCGAGCGACTCATCATATCAGGATTCAACCTCTTCCTACTACTCAGGCTGGAGCGACTCATCGTACCAGGATTCAACCTCATCAACTGAAGTAACGACTACTTCATCGTACCAGGATTCAACCTCGTCCTACTACTCAGGATCGAGCGACTCAGCGTATCAGGACTCAAGCTCGTCATATTACTCGGGCTGGAGCGACTCATCGTACCAGGATTCAACCTCAACAACTGAAGCAACGACTACCTCATCGTACCAGGACTCAACCTCGTCCTACTACTCAGGCTGGAGCGACTCATCTTATCAGGATTCGAGCTATCCGTCTGGGCAGACATCCAGTGATGGGTACTATTCGAGTTTAGGTGTTACCTCGTTCACCGACACCCACACACTGAGCCTTCCGAATCAGCGTTGTGAGGTACGCGTTACCAGGGGAACGATCTCCGGCACGTCAATATCATTCGATCCTCCAACTTCAGCTTTTGAGATCGGAGACTCTTCAAGCCGGTTGATCAAACCGTCGGTTGCTGTCGACAGTGCTGGTCACGTTTGGGTAGCCGCACTTAATGATGTAGGTTTATCTGCCGGCGATCGCTATAAGGTGGTAGCAACACGATCACTCTCCTCGGGCGCTCAGCCACTCCAATTTAACGCCCAACAACCCGTAGGTAGGCCTCTTGTATCGGTGAGAGCTCTTTCGATCCTTCCACTTGCCAATCAGGAGATGCTCATAGCTCTTACTGGCGAGGGCAGTAAAGAGAACATAGTCACCTATCACTTCAATGGATCCGCATGGGGAGAAATTACCTCTAGCGGAGAATTTGGCTGGTCCATATCCGCGGCCACAGGAAACATGGATGTACTCGCGGTTGCGCGCGGACCCAACGGCACGCTGTACGTGGGTGGGCAATTTACGTCCGCAGGGACAACCACGGCAAGTAATGTCGCGATGTGGGATGGCTCCTCTTGGAGCGCGCTCGGCAGCGGAGTAACAGGAACCTCAAACAGTGGGCAGGTACAAGCTCTCGCGGTTGACTCGCAAGGCAACGTGTACGCGGGAGGCTGGTTCACCACCGCGGGTGGTGCCTCCGCCAACTACATCGCGAAATGGGATGGCAACGCATGGAGCCCACTTGGGTCAGGTTTGAACTCGGTCGTCAATGCTCTCGCCGTCGATGGCAACGACGTCCTGTATGCCGGAGGAACCTTCTCCTCCGCGGGTGGCACCTACGCACCGTACATAGCCAAGTGGAACGGCGCAGCCTGGAGTGCACTTGGAAGTGGAGTAAACAGTTCGGTACGAGCACTAGCCGTAGACGGCGCGGGACACCTGTATGTGGGAGGAGATTTCTCAACAGCCGGTGGGCTCACCGCGAACAAGGTCGCAAAATGGACCGGATCAACCTGGACCAACTTGGGATCCGGGGGAAATATAGGCGTGAATGGGAGCGTGTACTCTCTCGCTATCGATTCCAACGGGGCGTTGTACGCCGGAGGTACCTTCACCTCCGCGGCCGGGGTGCCAGCAAATCGAGTTGCCAAGTGGAACGGCACTTCATGGAGCGCACTCGGCGGTGGCACAGACGCTGTGGTGCAGTCGCTCACGATAGACAGCTCCGGAGATCTTTATGTGGGTGGCTCCTTCACCGCCGCGGGCGGCAGCGCGGCATCACGGGTAGCGAAGTGGAACGGTTCCTCCTGGACAGCGCTGGGTGCCGGAGTATCGGTCACACCGAATGTCGTCGCTCTCGATGCTCAAGGAGCGCTCTTGGTTGGAGCATCAGATGGTACGAGCAACGCCAACTTCTTCTCGTGGGACGGAACAACATGGCACGCCGTTGTCAGTGGGTTCGACGGAGCCGTTCGAAATGTGACGTTCGATTCCGTCGGGCGAATCTACGCCGCTGGAAACTTCACAAAGATCGGCGATGTCGCGGCGAATCGCATAGCAATGTGGGACGGAACATCGTGGAGCCCGCTCGGATCAGGCATGACCAGTAGCTCGGGCTCCACATCGGTGGCGACCCTCGCCTTCGACGGAGCCGGGAACCTGTATGCCGCTGGAACGTTCACACACGCGGGCGGAACCGCAGCCAACAACATCGCGGTGTGGAACGGAACGTCCTGGAGCCCGGTGGGTTTGGGAACGAACGGCTTTATCAGTACCATCGCATTCGACCGAGATGGAGGTCTCTACGCTGGAGGAAGCTTTTCGACTGCCGGGGGTGTCTCGGCGAGTCGTATTGCGAAATGGAATGGCAGCAGCTGGAGCGCTCTGGGGTCAGGGATGGCTGGGTCTTGGATAAACTACGTCTTCGCACTAGCCGCCGCACCGAACGGTGACATCTTTGTTGGTGGATACTTTACCTCGGCCGGTGGTGTTACAGCGAATAATATCGCCAAGTGGAACGGCTCCGCTTGGAGCGCGCTGGGCAGCGGCTGTAGCAGCTACGTGCGGGGGCTTGCTGTCGCTCCAAACGGCGATCTGTATGCGACCGGCTCGTTCCTCACGGCGGGCGGCATCACGGTCAATCGAGTCGCTCGGTGGGATGGTGCTTCGTGGCATGCGCTCGGCACGGGCGTGAGTAGCACCGCGCTGGGTGGGGCGCTCGCTATCGGGTCGAACGGCGACCTCTACGCCGCCGGCACATTCACCTCAGCAGGGGGGAACCCCGCAAATCGTATCGCGGTGTGGAACGGCACGGCATGGAGCTCGCTGGGCTCTGGAATTCCCCACACCGTCTATGACATTGCTCTCCATCCAAGCGGCGCCATATACGCGGGAACGAGCAGGTCATTAGCCTACGGACGGCCGGTCACAGCGGCCGATACCGGCAAATCCTCTGTCGCGTCTCTTATACCGGGGACGAACGGAACGGCACACCTTCTCTATACCGACTCACATCAAGATGTGAAGCTCACAACCTTATCGGGGTCGCCGCTGGCGTGGAGCACTCCGACCACCGTGCACACAGGTACGGTGACATCGGTCACGGGCACCTTTTACTCAGCGACGCAAAAGCTCGTGGCATGGTTCATCGATGGCAACGAGGTTCTCTCCACAGAGGCAGCAGATCCTTATACCACCTGGTCACCACCATCCACGATAAGTACAACTGGAATCCCGCGACAGATATCTTCCTATGCCGAGGTAAGCGGATACGCGACCCTTCTTGTGGCATGGAATAGGACCGGCGCGACACTCGGCGAGGTGGTTGCATCCACGATCACCATGCCGACAACGCCAACTCCAACGATGACCCCGGTGTCGACCGCGACACCTACCTTAACGCCGATTCCGACGAGCACCCCAACCATCCCTCCCCCACCGCCTCCGAGCCTCGCGATCGGCATACCTCAGGATTCCCCAGCGAGAGGTCCAGTCGCGGTCTCAGAGCAATCGGTTACTATATCCGGCACAGGGATTCCGGGGCACACCATTGAGGTTCAGGTCGATGGGGTCGTCGTGGGAACCGCGCTCGTAAGGGCAAGAGGGGACTTGAGTGCACGTTCAACATCGGGTGTGTGGGAATTTAATCTTCCGCCGCTTGCCACTGGAACACGTGAGATAGTCACCACAACGATCGATGAAGTCGGAAATAGAAGCGCTCCCTCAGCTCCAATCAAGCTTGTCGTACTGGACGTCGCGCCTCTTGATTTCGCCGGCACTGGAGATAGCTCCATTGCGGCGTTTCGAAGAATTGGCGACAAGATGCGATTCAAGACGAGGACCTCGTCCCAATCCACGTGGAGCACGGTCGATATAACCGGTCGATATCCAGCCCCGGCCGACTACGACAACGATGGAGTCACCGACCTGGCTGCGGTTGGGATTGACGGTGATAAACTGCAATGGAACATTAAGCTCTCCTCCACGGGGAAAACTTCGCAAGAAATAGTGGGGAGTCTTGGTGACACCATACTATCTGGATGTCAGTTCGCAGCCGATGAGGGAAGTGCTCTAGCGGCATTCAATAGCGACCGACGTGAATTGGTCTTTAGAGGCTATAACAATTCGACGAAACGCGTCGTGAACTTGAACAAGCTCACCCATGGCGATCTGCTGGGATGTGGAGATACGGATGGCGACGGGAAAGATGAGATCCTTTTCCGAGTCCGCGGAGTCCGGAAGCAGTCGAACTCTATTGCGGCGTTCGACACCTCCGGCAATCGGCGACTCTTTACCGGGTATAACCAGTTCTTGCGAGGCTTTGTAGTGCGGCGCGCGGGGACACAGGTACCTCTCCTGGCGGTGCTCGGAGGCACTACCAATACCGGGCGGCAAGTTTCAATTACGACGATGGCTGGCAGTTTCGCATTCCCGCTCTTTTACATATCTCGCAGCGCAACGATTGGAACGGGAATCTTCACCAACGACGCGAATGAACAGATCCCAGGCATATTCTGGGCGGACAATCAGTCAGGCATGGTGTACCGGCGACTGTTGCTGAAAGGCTCACAGACCACCGCTCTCTTCAACCTTCCAGAGGCATACAAGCTGATTCGCTCACAGAACGTCATACGCACGGCGCGACCCGTGAAGGCCTCGCCAAAGGGTTACAAGAAATAAAGGTTCTTACCCCAAGACCCTACGCCCCCTAAGTCACTGAGACCATTATCTTTAGGTGTTCCATAACTAACCCCGATGCAGCCAAATAACGGGAGAATACTGAGGGGATATCGCATCCTAACAAGAGGATGGGGGGAGAAACGACCACAGGACCGGCGTTAGCGGCCTCATCCTCACCCTGTGGTTTGTTAGAAATATTCAAACAGAGCTCCTGTAGTCGCCACATGACCGGCATGAAACATAGCACTCCTCCATTAGATGTCGTTTTCTTCGGAACGTACGACACAACAAAGCCTCGCCAGAGGATCCTCATGAACGTGGCTGCTGAGAGCGGCGCTACCTGTCGAGAGGTACACGTCGATATATGGAAGTGTCGCGATAAGAGCCGTGCCGGTCTCTCACAGGTGCTTGCGACATTAGTTCTCTCAGTTATTGCCTGCGTGTCGCTCCTGGCGCGCTATATCCTAACTCCCAAACATGCCTATGTGGTTATCGGATACCCAGGACTGCTTGATCTCTTCGTCGCCTATCCGATCGCGAAGCTGAAGGGGGCACAGGTGGTTTTTGATAATTTTTTGTCGCCCTACGAGATGCTTGTTGAGGATCGCCAGCTCTTCAAAGCTGGGGGCATCGCGGCCAGATTGATAAAAACAGTGGAGCGGCTCACCTGTTCACTCGTCGATGTAGTGATAACCGATACAGAAACACACGCGGACTACCTCCACTCGCTTCTTGGGATCGATCGGTCAAAGATCAAAACGATCTATGTCGGCGCAGAGAAGATATTCTATCGTTCCTCACCCCCCGTGCCCGACGAAAAACGGCCCCTCAACATATTCTTTTTTGGCCAGATCGCCCCATTGCATGGATTCGATACCATCGCCTCAGCGGCGCTCAAGCTCAAAGACCGTCACGACATCACGTGGACTATCGCTGGCGGAGCTCCGTCTGACCCCGATGTGCAACAACTTTTAACGAATCTGAACCCAGAGCAATTAAACTACCAGCAGTGGCTGGATTATGACGCGCTCGTGGAGCTGATCTGTCGTAGCGATGTGTGCCTCGGCGTGTTCGGTGCCAGCCCGAAAACCCAGAGGGTAATCCCAAATAAGGTTTTTCAAGCGTTGGCGACCGGGTGTCCCATCATCACCGCGCACACTCCAGCGATCGAGGAATTACTTAACCAAGATATCCATCCTCGAATCATGGAAATAGCTGCTAGCAATCCTGATCAGCTTGTAGCGGCGATTACCCTTTTCGTCGAAAAGAAACAGAGGGGGGAACTAGCCCTGACTGAGCCCATAGACTTCACCCCGCTCGTACTGAAGCAGTTCAGAGAAACCTTTCGCGGCCTGGCGGTATAGAATTACGCAACCCGCCGTCGCTGATTGGTAATTCGACTCCTGCGACGGAAGAGAATTCGTACGTCACTACCTGGGAACGGGTAGTGCCGTCGCACCGTGTTCTTCAGGTATCGCTCGTAATTAAATCTCAGACGCTCCGGATGGTTCACGAAAACCGCGAAGGTCGGCGGATTCGCGGCTACCTGTGTGGCGTAGAGGAGCTTAATCGGAATACCTCGATAGACAGGAGGTGGCTTCGAGTTAAACGCGTCGGTGAAGAGTTTGTTCACCTGCCCTGTCGTCAAACGAACACGAGCGGCCGCATGAACCCTCTTGACCTCGTCGAATACCGAGAGGCATCGAAGCCCCGTAAGAGCGGACACAAAGATAACCGGCGCGTAAGCGGCAAACTTGAAGGTCATCCGAATCGCGTGCCGGTACTCCTCAGCGATACGCGGATCCTTCTCGATCAGATCCCACTTGTTCACCACGATCACGAGGCTCTTGCCCTTCTCATGCGCGAGACCAACGATTCGAGCATCTTGCTCGGTCGGGATACCCTCAGAGGCATCGAGTAGGAACACAGCGACATCGCTTTGCGCGAGCGATCGGAGCGTTCGGATGTTGCTGAAGCGCTCAACGGTATTTTCCTTCACACCCGCTTTCTTACGAAGACCGGCGGTATCAACGATCTGGAACTTCTGTCCGTTTCGGATCAAATCACAGGTAATGCTGTCACGGGTCGTGCCCGCGATCGGGGAGGTTATCAATCGTTCCTCTCCAAGCAACCGGTTAACGAAGGTACTCTTTCCAACGTTCGGCTTTCCGATAATAGCGATATTAATCGGCCTATCAGGGTCCTCCTCCAAACCAGGAAGGGCTGGCTCATCGTTGTTCAAATCAGGGATTACGTCCTCGTCGAGCTCATCGCCCGATTCGTCCTTGAAACGAACAAGCGCCTCATCGCTGTCCTCATCCTGCTCTTGATACGCTGCGTCCTTCCCATCGGCAAGCTCGCTTCGCAATCCAGAGGAACCGACGAGCTCCTCCATCTTAGCGAGGAGGTCACGGAGCCCACGACGGTGGGCGGCGCTCAGCGGGATAATCTCCTCAAGACCCAAGCCGTACAGCTCGGTCGCTGTCATGGCAGCGGAAGGCTTCTCACATTTGTTGGCTACGTAAATAGTTGGCTTCTCCATCTGTCGAACGAGATCGACGACCTCGCTGTCGAGAGGATGTAATCCGTGAAGCCCATCAAAAACCACGATAATGAGATCGCTCTGCTGCATCGCGAGCGCGGTTTGTTGACGAACCGCCTCATGTAATACGAGGTTTTCCTCTCCCACTAACGCTCCAGTATCGATGAGGGTGAAGGGGAAATCGTGGCGAGTAACGAGCTCGTAGTATCGATCCCGCGTCACGCCAGCTTGGTCCTTTACCACCGCCGTCCGTCTCCCGACGAGGGCATTAAAGAGAGTTGACTTACCGACATTCGTTCGACCGACGATACACACCGTCGGGAGTGAGTTCTGGTGTGACATATGATTACTCCGACGACTCCGTTGTTATTTCCTTCACGCTCGCTGGGGCTGGGGCTTGCGCCAGATCCTGATTCTCACTGGCTGGCTGTACCAAGAAACGCGCGTCTAAGTCGTCGCCACCCTTGAGGTGCGCGAGCGCTTCCTCTGCGGCGTTCTGCTGAGAAGCTTTCTTCGTAGCGCCTCTGCCCCGTCCCACTACCTGACCATCGACCTCGACGATAGAGACGAAGATCGGTTGATGCTCAGGGCCCTCAACGCACTCAAGGCGATAGACAGGAGCTTCGCTACCGGCAGCGTGCAAGGCCTCTTGAAGCTCTGTCTTCGGATCGCGTGGGTTCACAGTAACGAGTCTCGAACCGAGGAGACGCTCAACGCAGGCGCGCGCTATGTCGTATCCACCTTCACGGTAGATAGCACCAACAACGGCCTCAAGCACATCAGCGAGAATAGACGATCGATCCGAACCTCCACTCGCAAGCTCACCACGGCTGAGCCGAATGAACTTCCCAAGCTCAAGCTCACGAGCGATCTCAGCGAGTGAGGAGGTGTTTACGAGAGCGGCTCTCATCTTTGAGAGTTCACCTTCCCGAGCCTCGGGGTGGTGATCGAGTAAGAGATGGGCGACCGCGAGATCAAAGACCGCGTCGCCCAGGAACTCCAAGCGCTCATAGTCGGTCTTCTCTCCTCGCGCGTGAACCGAACGGTGCGTAAGCGCGCGCTCAAGCCACGACTTCTCAGTAAACGAGTACTGGAGGCGCTCTTCTATCTCACTGTAGTGTTCTTGTCCGAGCGGCTCAGCCACGGGACGGCGATTTTTATTTGAGTCGTCTCCATTCTCGGAGGCGACCTTAAGGATTCCAAATCTCATCTGTAAAGCTCCCATGCTGGAAGCCTCACAATCACAAAAGTAGCCATCCGGAGTAGGTAATGGCTCTCTTTGGTGATTGAGAGGGGGTTAACAATTGCTAGGGGAGTGTACCTGGTCGAAGGGGGCTATTCAACCGAACGCAACTGATTGAATATATGAGCATTAATCGGCCACCAGAACGCCTACGAGGACGTCGACGGGAGACGGGAGACGTGAGACGTAGGACGTAAGACGTGAAACGGGAGACGGGAGACGTAGGACGGGAGACGTAGGACGGGAGACGGGAGACGTAAGACGTGAGACGTAGGACGTAGGACGTGAGGCGTAAGACGGGAGACGTAAGACGGGAGACGTAAGACGGGAGACGTGAAACGTGAGACGTAGGACGTAGGACGTAGGACGTGAGGCGTAAGACGTAAGACGGGAGACGTGAAACGTGACACGTAGGACGTAGGACGTAGGACGTAGGACGTAGGACGTAGGACGTAGGAC
>JAIXQT010000151.1 GCA_027485595.1 Pseudomonadota bacterium
ACGGCCGCTGTTACCGCTCCATACCGACCAACCCCCTCAACAACCCGAGCGATGAGATCGGCGGAGATGCAGCATCGCGCTGCGTCGTGAATGAGCACGGTTTCACCTGCATCGTCGCACCCCTCGGCTCGCACCAGTTCCGCTACTTTTTCGACACCGAGGCGAACTGACTCCTGCCGGGTTCCACCCCCATCCACGAGGGTGACCTTTGACTCCGCGCCGATCTCACGAAGAAACGCCCCGCGCCACGCGGCGGGAACGCACACGACGATACGCTGACATAACGGATCAAAGGAGAACACATGAACCGTTCGAGCGATAATAGTGGGGGTGGACGTGTCGTCAGATAGCCTGAGCAAGACCTTCGGAATATCAGCTCCCATCCGGCTTCCACTTCCGGCGGCGGGGATGATTACCGAGTACGTCATGAGCTACACGAAAAGTGCTTTGAGCTCTACAGCAACCTTGTCATGGGGCCGAGCTTTCGCGATAGCGATCTCAGACACCAAGAGAGCCTCAGCCATATCGAGCATCTTCTTCTCGCCGAACGAGAGTTCCTTATCGGCGCTCAAGACTGAGAGGTCACGAAGAACGATCGCAATCTCGAAAACTGATCCGGTTTTAATCTTTTGCGAGTACTCCCGAAAACGACGGTTCCAGGTCTGCGTATCGATCTTAAAATTTCTATCTCGAAGAATGTCGTACACCGTATCGATCGCCTTCTTGTCGATGATGCGACGGAGACCAACAGCGGCGGCCTGGGTAACAGGAACCATTACCTTCATGCCGCTATCGAGTATCTTGATGTTGTAAATGTGGTGCTCTTGCCCACCAAGCACGTGAGTGCGTACGCCTTCAATCTCTCCGACACCGTGACCGGGATAGACGATCTTATCGCCCATCTTGAAGTTGACCACCTCAACAGGCTTGCCTGGCTCGACAAGCTTTTCAACGGGCTGTCGAACGGCGAGAACGGGCTTTGCGGCAACGGCTTTATCTGCTCCGATGGAGTCAGAGCCGAATCGAGCGGTAATCACATTACTCGACGAAGGCCCCGCCTCCGAACGAGTAATCTTTGAAACAGGAACGTTGCTGCCGGACTTCGCAACCAACTTCAACTTGGAACGCTGCGTTTTGAGCTTCACGACATCGGCGCTCTTAACGAGGCTCGACTTGGAGATGCGCTCAGCGAGGGAAACCTTCTCGGTCGTGGCGGCGCGTTCTTTTACACTTTTTTGAGAGGATGATGAAACGACGGAGACACCCTTACGAGCTGGCTTCTTCTGAAGCTTCCCAGCTTGAGAGGTCTTAGTGGCTTTAGCGCCGGTCGACTTGACCTTCAATGCGTGTGACTTAGGTCCCGTGTTCTTAGTTTTCAAAGTGTCTCCCCTCCCTTGGGACGGCATCTTGTTTTGACTCAATGCCTATTTCCAATTAACCGCTTGTGTGCGAGGTTCCGCTCGGAACCGGTGCGCATAACGACAAACAGCACGTGTAGCTCTTTCGACAGCCTAGCGCCTTTCGACACCGGTATACTCAGTCCACCTTCCTACAATCTCCCTGCAGTAATCCCCCTGCAGTGCCACTCCTTAGGAAGTGCCACTCCTTAGGATACGTACCCTGGACTGGGAGGTATCTTTCGGGGATCTTTAAGGGGATAGAGGCGCTGTGTAAGCAGAGCTACAACAACGGGACAACCTCAAATAAAACCGCTTTCGCTTGCAGGAGTGTACCGCATATACCCCCTTCAGGTCAAACTTGGACTGGGAGGCTCCAACCCTTAGAACGGCGAGTTTTTGAGCGTTTTTAGGCCACCTGACGCCTCTCGAGCCAAGCCGACGCGGCATCCTGAAGGCTTGCGCAGCGATGGGTGTCCATAAATGAGATAAGTTCCTGGTTTATAGCCCTTACAATGCCCGGCCCCTCGTAAATGAGGCCCGTATAGAGCTGAACCATAGACGCACCTGCGGAGATCATTTCAAGGACGTCACTACAAGAGCTTATCCCCCCGACCCCGATAAGTGCCATCCGTCCGGCTATCTGCTGCCCCAAAAAACGAACCACTTCGAGGCTCTTCTCTCGAAGTGGCACCCCAGAGAGCCCCCCAGTCTCTTGAATAGCAGAGGAGAGCGAATCGCGACCGATCGTGGTGTTGGTGGCGATAATTCCAGCGACCGAGCACTGCGCACACACATCGACGACCTCCTCAAGGGCGCTCAGCTCTAGGTCCGGCGCGACCTTCACAAAGATAGGTCGTTGATGAGTGTTGACACCGTTAAGTGATTGCAGAAGCGCAGTTAACCGATCGCGCTCCTGCAGCTGTCGCAACCCCTGCGTGTTTGGGGAGGAGACATTGACCGTCACGTACTCGGCAAGGGGCGCTAATCGCTCAAAGGAATAGCGATAGTCATCTATCGCGCGATCGAGCTCAACAACCTTGGACTTGCCGATATTTATCCCTATCGGTGGAAGCTCTGCAAAGCGGCGCCGCACCGCGCGTAATCGTCGCTCGGCGTTATCAGCGCCCTCTGAGGGAAATCCCATACGATTAATGAGTGCCTTCTCGGCCGCTATGCGAAAGATCCGCGGCTTTGGATTTCCCGGCTGCGGCTGGCCGGTGATGGTCCCAAGCTCAAGATGTCCGAATCCTAGGCCAGCACACAGCCCCACAAGCTCTACGTTCTTATCGAGCCCCGCGGCGAGACCAACAGGATTAGGGAAGGAGATCCCCGCTACGGTAACTCGCAACCGAGGGTCCGATACCTCGTAACCCCTCTTGAGAATCCCAGACACGAGCGGGTTGTTCGCGAACCGCGCCCCGCACCGCATGAGGTCATGAGCGGCCTCAGGATTCATGGAAAAAAAGAGCGGTTTCAGGAGCGTGTTATACATGAATTGTCCCCTCTTTCAGCGCTCACTACCCGCGACCATCTCGACGCATCGTGAGAGCGTCCTCACCGTTATCGGAATAGTAGTTTCTGCGGAGTCCTACAACAGAAAACCCACTCGACTCGTACAACTTTCGAGCCGCGATATTACTCACCCTGACATCGAGGGTTATACTCGCGACCCTTTCGACCGCACAGCTCCTGAAAAAATCAGAGATCAGCGTCCGTCCGCCTCCGCACCCCCGCCACTCGGGAGCGAGACCAAGGGAGACGATATGAGCCTCGTCGCACACCACATGCGCAATGAGGTAGCCGACGAGTTCGTCGCCTGCAAAAAGCCCCCGCACGCGGCTTGAGCGGCTTGATAGCTCCTTCTCAAAGAGTTGCACCGACCAGGACTTCGGGTTCCAATTCGCATCGATCTCGACCAGTCGCCCCAGCCACAAATGCGAAACCGGCGCCACATGGAAATCCATGTTGACGCCGGTCTTACCGTTATCGACGCCCGGTGTCTTCGATTCCGGGGTTGCCATAACGTTTCTGCCTACAGAGCAGCCTTCGCCTTTTCAGCAACGACGGCGAAAGAGGCGGGATCAGAAAAAGCGATCTCTGCGAGGACCTTGCGGTCGAGCTGAATCTCAGCCTTAGCAAGCCCACGAATAAACTTGCTGTAAGAGAGTCCGTTCAAACGCGCCGCGGCGTTGATACGAACGATCCAGAGTCCGCGGAAATCACGCTTTTTAGCGCGGCGATCACGGTACGAGAACTGGAGCGCCTTCTCTACAGCGCGCTTAGCAAGCTTGAAACATCCGTTACGACGTCCTCGATATCCTTCCGCTAATTTGAGACGACGCTTATGACGTGCACGTCCTGCGGTTCCTCGTTTAACTCTCATAGGTACCTCTTATCAAAAAATCACTTACGCGTACGGGAGCATTCGCTTAATGTTGCGAGCGTCCTTCTGGTCAACCAAAGTGGTCTTAACCAAATTTCTGCGACGCTTAGGGCTCTTCTTCGCTGTATTGTGGCTGTGGTACGCCTTACCGCGCTTCACCTTACCGTTTTTGTTCACGGAGAACTTCTTACGAGCAGTTCTGTTTGTTTTTATCTTTGGCATAAAGACCTTAACTACACCGAACCCGTGACCAACACGGGCCCCATTACCTACACTTTCCCCGTCTTTATATCAAGAGGGGCGCCCCCTAAGCCGGCACAATAATGCGACGTGGTGGCGAATATTTCACCGACCAACCGCCCTCCTATGACGAGAAGGGCCTCCCACTTCTTTAGCAACAGAAGGGGCTTAGGACAACTTTGGTAGGCGCACACAGATTCGAACTGTGGACCTCTTGCCTGTCAAGCAAGCGCTCTAACCAACTGAGCTATGCGCCTATAAGCAGGTGCGGAGTATAGTCTAAAGAGGTGATGCGGTACAAGTGGCAGCTAGCAAGCTTTGAACTAAGAGATCTTACCCTGCTCCGGCTTGAATACACCGAAAGTCTTCAGCAGCTCGTATGCTCGCTGGAACTGATTGTCCTTCTTAGCCCACTCAGCGATATCCTCCTTCTCAGGATCTATCGAGGTAAGGTCAGGGCGAATAGCTGTGGTCTTGTTGATCTTCTGGAGCGCTCCCCCATCTTGGGCCGGAGCGTCGCCGGTAGACGGATTACGGATGGCGCCCGGAATATCCTCTTCGCGGATCTCACCGATCGGCGAGCGGACACCTTGAAGCTGATCGCTCCCATTCGAAACCGCCTCGACCTCAACGTCCGGCTTAACACCACGAGCCTGAATCGAGTTTCCACTCTTGGTGTAGTAGAGCGCGGTGGTCAACGCGAGCGCCCCACCGTTTTCGAGTGGAGTGATAGTTTGGACCGAGCCCTTACCGAACGTCTGCGTCCCGACGATAAGCGCACGCCCGTGATCTTTAAGCGCCCCAGCGATAATCTCTGACGCGGAAGCGGAACCACCATTCACGAGAACAACGATAGGATATTCAGGCTCCGTACCACGACTATGAGCAAAGAACTTCTGTTTTTGAGCATCAACGCGACCGTCCGTGTACACAATGACTCCCTCTTTGAGGAACATGTCACCGATACGAACCGCCTGAGCCAACAGCCCTCCTGGATTGTTCCGGAGGTCGAGGACAAGCCCTCGAAGCTCGTCTCCGTTATTGTCCCTAACCATCTGACCAAGCGCGGCCTTAAGATCATCGGAGGTATGCTCCATGAACTGGCTCACCCGAACGTACGCCAAACCATCCCCGAGATATCGAGCGCGAACGCTCTTCACCTCTATGTTGTCACGGACGATCGTGACGTCGATGAGGTCCGGAATACCTTTTCGGCTTAGCGAGATCTGAATCGGACTACCCTTCGGTCCACGCAACCGCTTCACCGCATCCACGAGCGAAAGCTCTTTCGTGAACTTACCATCGATCTTAACGATAATATCGCCCGGACGGACCCCAACTTTTTCAGCAGGAGAACCTTCCATCGGCGCCACTACAACCAGGAGTCCGTCTTTAATTGTAATCTCGATACCAAGACCACCGAACTCACCTTTCGTTTGAACCTGAAGATCTTGATAGAAATCCGGATCGAGATATCCACTGTGTGGGTCAAGGGTCGCAAGCATCCCCTTAATAGCCCCCTCAACGAGCTTCTTATTCTCAACATCGCTGACGTAATCACGCTTCACCACCGACAGAACGTCAGTGAACACCTTGAGCTCTTCGAAAAGGTTCGAGCCGGCACGCTCTTTGGCAGAGACAGAGGGGAGCTGGCGGCCAGTAAAGACGAGCGCGACACCAAACAAGACGCACACACTAGTGAGAACTTTTTCACGGGCCGAAAAACCGGAACGCACCCTATCTCCTGATCCCTTACTAGTTTCGCGCATCGTTATCGCTTTTCACCTTTAAAAACGTTGCACCTTTAAAAACACGGTGACTTCAAAAACACACTCACGTCCGTAAAGGTACGATGCGCTGAAAGAGCATCGCGAATCACCCCATCACGCGGCGCGCGTAAAAATGTTTCAACGACGAAAAGCAACGAAGAAAACTCCCGAAGAAGTCGCTCCGTTCGCCCTTCCCAGAGTACAAGAAAGACCAGGCCCCCACAAGGAGAGACTGCTAAATTATCGTTAAAATACAGCAAGGTAACCGGCATATCCGAGAAACGGGAAGTGCCGAGACAGAGGATGTTCCCCCATTCGGTGGTCTGGGGGCTTCAGAGCGGCGCGATTTTTCTTCTTGCCTCGCTCTCAATCTCCGCTAGGCTTCCCCAAAAATTTGGAGGACCCGCATGGCAGACACTCTTCTTGGCCTCGATATCGGCAGCTCATCCGTTAAGGCATCCCTCATCGATAGCGCCTCCGGGCGGGTCATCGCCCATGCCACCTCACCAGCGACCGAGATGGCGATAGACACTCCGCAACCGGGCTGGGCTGAGCAGCACCCGGACCTATGGTGGGAGCATGTGTGCAACTGCCTGTCCGCGCTCAAGAATACCA
>JAIXQT010000232.1 GCA_027485595.1 Pseudomonadota bacterium
AAGTAACCGAAAATCAACAATGAACCCTGTGCTCCTTAACGTGCTTCTGTCCTGTATTGGTCAGAGAAAGCAGTACGGTAGACCTCCACTCTTATCAACGGAGTACGTGATAGACCGGACAGGATATGTACTGAGGACAGGATGCCAGTGGTCTCACCTCCCTGTCACAGGAGGGTCCTGGAAAACTGTATACCACTACTTCTCTCAGTGGTCAAAAAAGCACGTGTTTCAGGCGGCCTTTGACAAAGTGCTCAGTTGGTACTTGAAAGTGAAAGGCCAACCTCGTCATGTGGTGGTGGACACATCCTTTGTCAAGAGCGTGTACGGAAGACAGTGTTTGGGAAAATCACCCGTGGACCGAGGGCGCAAAGCTACCAAAGTATCGCTAGCCGTGGACGAAGTAGGAACGCCTTTGCAACTGCTCTTTCATCCGGCAAACAAGAACGACGGGAAATCCCTCTCGCACCTTCTGAGTCGGTTGGTCAAACGTGTGTCTTTGGTAGGCACCCCGTTGTACGGAGACAAGGCGTACGACACAAGGCCGTGTCAAGCAGTCATACAGGAACATGGAGCACTGAACAAGGTGACAAAGCGCAAATCTCCTTCATCCAAAACATCCAACCGCAGGCGCATTGTCGTGGAACATGCGTTTTCTTGGCTAGACAAGTACAGGCGCATCATTTTGCGCTTTGACGGGCTCGTGTGCCACTTTCGATCCTTCCACCTGCTAGCTGCATCCAACCTGATATCTCACCGGTCGTGTGCCCTCCAGGTTAATTGGGATGACAGAGAGGGCAAGTAAACGGAAGAAGGAACCACCCGACAAGGAGCCTATCAAGCGCCCTGATGTGGCGGCCAGGAAACAAAGGCGAAAGACGCTTGTCACAGCTGTCGTGAAGACCTCTCTGCCCGGTCAGATGCGCACCGACACTTGGGCCGTCGGTCAACTTGACTTGGTTCGGGCATTGCTCGACGAGTGGATGCTTGCTATTTCACAAATGACCTACCGAGGATCCCTTGTGTTAAACGAGGTGCTGCAGGTGTGCTTCAGAGAAGGTCAGGACTTACCCAAGTTGGACCAGACTTTCATCAGGAGGTGCATTACGGGAGATCGCAAAGACGTCTTGGTGCGGCGGGTACTCGACTCGACGCTCGGTGATTTTCCAGCCCCTGAAGCACCTGCTCGCTCATGGCCAGTCGTCAGCTGCGCAGCCCTCGAGTACTTGACAAATTTCAAGAACTCGCTCTGTACGAATTTTGAAGGCATTCAACGAAAGTTCGTCAAGGACTGGTTGCGACACCACGGCTACTCTCAGTCACCCTGGCTACGTGTAGTTACCAAGTACCTGCAAGAAGAGACTCCAACCCTTCACCTACCCTTGGTTCTACCACGGGACATCCGTCAGTTTGTGCAAGAGAACAGAGATCACCTCCCTCTGCTTCGAGACGGGCGTGTGCCTTATCCAGACAACATGAAGACGGCCGACATCCTCCAGTACTTCTACTACATCCTATCTTACCGGTCTACCCGCGGTTGGGGAGGAGGCTTCACTCTGGCTCCTGTTTACAGCATTCGCCGTCGGCATATTCGTCTTGATACTACTTGCCTTGTCTTCTTTTTGAGAGCTTGTGCAGACGCTATAAAGAAGAGTGGCGTGGGAGAAGTGCCAATGTGGTTACGAGACACCCTAACGGCATACGAGGTGGCACCAAGCGAGGTCACTTGTCAAGGAGCGCAAGACTTGTGGAAGAAGTTTCTTCACCTTCGCAAGTTGAAAGCAGCTCCCTGGGAGTTTGATCGATTCGTGACGACCGACGGGGTTGCTATCTCCCTGACCTTTGCACGGACCAAGCTGACTTTCGATTGTGAGCCGATGGAACGTTTGGAAGCGCCTACTACAAACCTGAAGCCCGGTGATAGGGTCGTGTGCATCGACCCAGGGCGAGTGAACCTAGTCACGGCATGGGACAGTTATTTGGGCAAGTATTCGACACTGTCCCGAAAAGGCTATGCTCAGTGTTACAAGGGTACCCAAGTCAAGATAGCTCGTCTCGAGAACCGGTTGGCTCATGTGACGTCTGAAATGTCACGCTTTACGCTCAAGACGTCAGACCCTTTACTGGCTCAATCATACCGTCGGGTGGTGCAAGAGCATTACCACCTGCTGTGGAAGGAACGGTCAGCCAAGTGCCGGAACAGGATGGCATTTCATGTCCACTCTCGCAAGCAGTCTGTTCTTGCGTCCTTCTTTGCAAGTCTCCAAGGGGACCCCTATTTCCCACCTATCACCGTCGTCTATGGCGCCGCTCCTGTCCGCCCTGGTGGGAAGGGAGAAGTGTCTGTCCCTGTTTCAAAAGTTCTACACGCTTGTCGGTCTCAGTATCGCACTGTGCTGGCGAACGAGCATTTGACCACCAAGGTGCATTCCAATTGTGGCGATCGCATGCATCCTGTCAAGAATCGCTCAGCGCGTTACCCGATCCGGGGTCTCTGCTGGTGCCAAACCTGCAGAGTATTCTGCAACCGAGATCGGAACGCTTGCGCGAACATGTATCGTGTAGCACACGGAGAAAGTCGCCCTTCGAGCTTGGCGTTTGATCGTCCATATGAGCATAGAGGTGTGCTTTCTTTGTTACCCAGTCCGTTACCAAAAGAGGGGATGCGTATCCAAGGAGGGTGAAAGACGTATCCTACTGAAGGACCTAGGAAGCTCGTCTAGAAAGAAGGTTTAAACACGTTTTAGACTAGCCGAGGTTCAAGATGATTGTGGACTTTTCAGAAAGTCCGT
>JAIXQT010000237.1 GCA_027485595.1 Pseudomonadota bacterium
CTGGAATATCCACGGGGCATTTAGAGCTATCCAGGTTATTGTCACAGGGACGAGCACGCCCGCGGCTTCGTCAATCAATCCAAGTAAGATGCTGTCGGAAGATACATCGTCAGGGATCGCGAAAAGCAGATCAAGAGAGTAGGCAATAGGCACGAACAGTAGGGACGCCACCACTCCAGACAGCGCTGTTTGTATCCATGGGTTCTGGGGAGTTCTGAGATTAACGTACTGAGAGGCGATATGTTGGGTGGCAATCAAAAGGGGGATGAGGATGGATATTTGAATAGTCCAGAAAACAAGCCCCATCCACCAACCGATACCGGCCGCCCCAGCAGGTTCCATCCATGCGAAGATTACAATGAGCGCCACTGAGCTGAAGAGGAAGTACCTCTCGACGGACACCGCGTTTGAGTTAAACAAACTTGCCGACTGTTTTTTCGTTCCGCTCATGTGAGGAGCTTACCACTCGTGCATTTTGCTCGCCACTGATGCATTCCAAATACTTAGGGAGTTGAAGAAGGGCTACAGCTCAGTCTACAAGGGCATTTCAGGGCCTATTTTTTTTGGAGGTATGCGGAACATGGGAACTGAAAATGGTTTGAAGAGAGTTATGCGCATAGGCTGTGTGGCAGTGATGCTCATGATGTTTGGGGGATCCCGACAATCATTCGCGGACAATCCGGATTACCAGGGACCGTTTGTTAAACTCCATGGGGGCCTCAATTTTGCGCTCGACTCGGACTTTGACGGGAGCGGTCCAAGCTTTCCCTCTGGTGACGCTAGCTTAGAGGCAGGAGCGATAGTGGGGATGGCTGGGGGGTACCGCTTTAACAGGAGCTTCGCCGCCGATCTAGAATATTCGTACCGGCGGAACGACATCGACAAGATTGAGGGATCCGGGGGAATGATAATCGCTGATGGTGGTGACCTTGCGTCAGTGGCAATTATCGCAAATGGGTACTACCTTCTTGATTTTTCCGACACTTGGTCGCCGTACTTAGGATTAGGAGTTGGACTTCTTCAAGAAATTGATTCTGACGTCGAATTGGTGGGGATATCGGACCAAAAAGATCTAGAGGACCAAGTCTTCGCATGGCAGGCAATGCTGGGAGCTGAGGTTCCACTGGACGAAAGCTGGCGCTTTTATGGGGAGGGGCGATTCATGTCCGCACCAGGAACAGACCTGAGCAACGGCAACGGCTCTTACAGAGTAGATTATAACAATCTCTCCTTAATTGCCGGTATTGGATATCAGTTCTAAGTAGGCAAGCCCTAAGCCGTATTTGGGCGTAAGAGCGGTCGAACCCTGTGGCGGGGAAAAACCCCGCCCAGGTTCGAGAGCGCCCCAGAATCTGGTCCACCCCAACTTCTCTCCCGCAACTTCTCTCCCGAGGGGCCTCGGGGATAAGAGAGGGTGAGTCTCGTCAACGTGGCAAGCTCAATAGTGAAGTTCGTAAGGGTCGTGTGGTATCACTGGCTGGCTTTGGGTGGATATAAACTTAAGAAGGAATAGTATAAGCCAGCTTAAAGGTTGTCATCGAAAACACAAAGTCCGGCTTCTTGTTCGAGTTAAAGCTACTACGTTGATCGCTGCGTTAGAAAGAATTGCACAACCCACTCCCTGGTAGTTTTACTCCCTGGTAGTTTTAGGTGGGTTTGCCATCTGACTCAAATGGTCCATCGAGACCGGTATGTAGGGTCTGATTGTAGTAGGCGTTGTACCACCATTCGCAGTTCTTCTGATGAATCTCATGAAGGCGCGTTTGGAACGCTCCCCAGGAGCGTCGACGCCGACTACATTCACTCTTAAGGGTTCTCCACACGTTGTCGTGCTCGTCGACAAAGGCTCGAAACGCGGCAGGATCTCCCTGCTCACTGTGGCGAAGGTGTCCTGAGTGAGAGACGCTACCAACGATGCACGCGTCAGGAAGCGCCTTTCGAACAAAATCAAGGTCACTTTCTGATACTACCTTATTGATCAGTACGACCGTGCGCGTCGCTGACTCCGCGTCCGTAGCGAGGTAATCTTTGTAGACATTTATCGACTTAGTAGTCGGCTCAATCACAAAGACGTTCAGGTCGTATGCCGCAACGAGCGAAGTAGAGAGTGTGTCGACACCCGCAGTCGCGTCTACGACTACCCAATCATTTTCAGTATCTTTGAGATGGTTGAGGACTACGCACATAGAGTGCAGCTTGGTATGATAGCAGTTCGCGCCGACATCATGTTCTTGAAAACCTCCGACCCGTAAGAAGGACAGCGAGCCACGTGTTGTCGCGTAGCGCGCAAGAAACGGATCCTCTTCGTCGCAAGTAATAAACCGAGAATCTGGGGACGGAGGTGTTGTGGATAGTAGCGGACGCTCTCCAAGGTCTTTGCGTTCTCCGCGAACATAGCCAGCTATCTCATCGTACAATCTGCCGAGTTGAGGTGGAGCGGGCTCTATATCAAGAGCCTCTTGAAGATGCGTGTTAACATCACCGTCAATTGCTATGACTCGGGTTCCCATCCCCTCCAGCCAGCGAGTAAAAGCGGCGGTAATAGTCGTTTTACCGCTTCCCCCCTTGCCAAGAAATCCGATTCTCATGATCTACCTCTTCGTTGTTGAAATAATTATGTATTCGCGACGAACTTTACAGCCTCAGGCGCGTTCAGCCACGCGCGGTATCCGCCCTCCAGCGAGAACGCCTCGAATCCCCGTTTCGCGAGGTACGCCGCGACGGGACGAGTGAATACTCCATGTTGACACACAAAGACTATCGCGCGCTCCCTCGGGAAAGGAACGCTTGTTTGAAGAATACGTTGGAGATCCTCGAGTGGATAATTAAGTGCCTCTGGCAGGTGCTCAAGGGAGTAGGCAACTGTTGAGCGAGTATCGATGATTAAGGGAGGCCTATCCCTTATAAGAGTTCGCAGTTGTAGCGCGTTTACGGCAGGTGCCTCAGATATCTCCTCCTCTTCGAGGTCGTGCCATAGTTTTCCACGGGACTCCAGTCCAAAGATATCAGGCCGTCGTTCCTTAACGTAGGAGATATAACTTTCCATACGATCACACGCGAAGAGCACGGCGGTATGTTGTCGTGCGAGCTCGGTGTCGATCGTGCGTAGGTATTCAACTGCTCCGTAAAAATTCGCGCCAGATGAAGGGCCCGCTGGTATTCCGCATCTTCGAATAAGGGTCACCATTCCCTCGATAGCGTCTCGTGAGCTGACTGACAGGAGTTGATGGTAGGCGTCACGGCGAAATACCCCATTCTCCCATAGCTCCTCGGCGCTCCTAATGCCTGGTATGAAATCATGCCTCCGAGCCGTTAAGCCTATCAGCTTAAGCTCACTATTTGCGAGCCTAAGAGTATCTGCGGTGCCGCAGGAGCTTCCCGCTGTGCCAACACCTGCTATGAGAAAATCGACTCGGGGCAGATCCGCGCCTATCTCAATTCCTGTCGTCTCGGCATGTGCTCGCGGGTTATCTCGATTGGTAAATTGCGATGTAAAGAAAACCTGATTAGGGGATTCGGCAGCTCGCCGCTCAAGCGCGTACTGAGGATCATTGGGGTCGTTCGGATCGAAACAGTCGCTGGCATTTGGGACCTCTTCAATTGAAGCTCCCATCAGTCGCAAAATATCCTTCTGTTCTTTTACTCTGGTCAGGCCACTGACGAGAGAGAAAGGAATGCCATCAATTGAGCATAGAGCCTGGAGAGCTTTCGCCGTATTTCCACTGGAGTTCTCTACGACAACCGCGTTTTCCTGTTGTAGTCGTTCGCGATGGGGCGCAAGCATCGCTTTCGCGATGCGGTCCTTGATTGAGCCAAATGGATTGAGGAGCTCAAGCTTGGCGTAGAGGCGGACGTTGCGTAATCCATGGACCGACGCTGGGATCTCAAGCAGAGGGGTATTTCCAATAAGCTCATGGATTGATGAGGCTATCATAGCTCCTCCTTAAGGTAGGGACGGTACTCTTCATCTAAGGCCCACTTAGTCTCGTGTTCGCGAAACCATACCGCGACTTTGCGCGCGACAGGTTGGTGAAGGGTCGGGGATTCAGCAAAATCCATGATGTAAGGAGCGGTATTCGCGAAAGCGATAAGATCTCCTGGTGCGACTCGTTGTCCGAAGTGAATCGAGCGGGGAGTTAAAAGCTCATTAGCGACGCAAAGGTTGCCCGTCAGAAAATACCCATGGTCGCACGGTTCGGCAGAAAACTTTCTAGGAAGTAAAATAGGATCGGTTAGGAGAGTGAGTTCAAAAGCATTGAGGTTTGAGCGATTCATCCGTAACACAACAAGCGGGTGCCCCTGTTCAGATCTTCGGACACTGAGTACCTCTGCCACGGTGAGGCCCACCTGATCGAGCAGGGCTCTTCCCGGTTCAATCCACAATTCCAATACAGACTCGCTCAATAGGCGTCCCGCTGGCACGGCGGAAAATGAGGGTAATTCCTGACGAAGGAGAGCGCACAACTGATCCGCAGGTGGAAGTGGCTCGGCATGGTCCATGAATCGAGGCGAGCCTTTGATGCGACCATTTTCGGTGCTGAAGCCCAGACCGGACCGGTTCCATGTGCAGGCCTTACCCTGTCCGGTGATAGAGCCTTTGAGGCGTACGATGAAGTTCTCCCATTCGTAGGTATTTTTCGCGTACCTGATGCGGAAACCACCACCAATGTTCACTACCCGAGGGGTGTAACCTCTTTGCTTGGCGGCGAAGAGAATTGAGAGGGTCTGCTCAAGCGCGAGAACCCGATATTCGATTGAATCGGTATTGAGGTGGTAGGAGAACCCGAGCAGCGATACTTCGTGGGTGTGAGCGTGAAGCTTCGGCCATAAATCGGGGATGCTGTCGATAGAGACACCAAAGGTGCCATCACTCACCGCAAAAGCGTTGCGCGGACTCTTGAATCCGGAGAGGCGAACGAGGATTTGAGTTTTCTCCGCAATTCCGAGCTTTTTCTTGAGCGCGCAAATCAGATCGATCTCGGCGATGTCATCAACGTTGATGACGATCCCTTGCAGAAGTGCGAGGGAGAGGTATCCCTGATCTTTGGGACCGGTCGCCTCAATTCGTGAAGGAGGGACGCCAGCTGAGAGAGCCGCAGCGAGGGATCCTTCGGATGACACGTCCACCCCGATGGTAGGAGAGCACGCGATTTCTCGAACGATGGAAGATGAGCGGTTGGGCTTGGTTGTAAGAAAAACTCTGCCGTCTATGCCATAGTGTTCGAACGTCTCATGAAATGGTCTTACGTTTTCGGATACGCGTTCGGGGAATAGAACGTTTAGAGGTGAGCTTAATGACGCAACAAGTTGCCTCAGGAGCCCCGTGTCTAGCAGGGCACTGGATTCTGCTCCGAGGAGGGGCTCGATGCGATCAGCTTCTAGAGGCGCTACCTGGGGAGAGCCGGCTAATGGGATAATTTGGCATTTCATAAAAAGGACACCGGGCAGTATTCTATATGCAACCTAGTTGCGAAAGCAAGCGTCCGGTCCTGCATGCTGATGCGAGGGGCCTCAGCAGCGAACCGCGGTCTACGTGACGTAGGGGGACTAGAGCGGTATGTCAGCCGGGAGTTGGTAGATAGCGGCAGCATGAATGCTTCATTTGATAGCAACCCGCTCCTAATTCGGACAGTTCCTTATCGGGTTATCTGCTGTTCCTTCTGGCAGGTGAAGTAGGGTCTAGGAAGAGGAGGACAGAATGGTTGAGCTCAAAAGAGCTTATTTAGGGGCCTTTATGGAAATGATGATACCCCCTTCAATCTCACGAGCCGTTAGACATTCGTCCGGCACGCGCCTCAAGGCAGGGATTTGCCTCCGAACATCTTGGAGGGCCAACGGATCGTGAAGAATACTTGGGGATCCTCCTTTAACGAAGGCAGAGCACCCACTGCCGCTACATAAAAGTTCAACCTTTAGTCCACCGGTTGATTTGTCGGTTTTCTCGTCTCTCGAACAACCCGGCGCAACGAGCAGACTAAGCGAGAGAACAGAGATACTAAGAGAAGGGGCGCTTGATTTCGTTACCATACATGTTCTGGTCCTTGAATTTGATGAAATGGTGCCAGAAGACAGACTCAGAGTCACTGCGTCGTAGTGTCGCAGGCGATCCTTCCGGATTTCACCTATCGATGGAGTCCCATTTTGTGAGGTTCTGAATTACAGCGTATGGGATCGGCCCTACATTTTATACTGTGAGCAGGATCTCGAAAATTCTCATTTGAGACAAAATCCCTATCAGTGAGGGCTCGTAGAAAGGTAATGAGATCTCTCTTCTGGGCCTCATCAAGTGGTATCCCTCCTGTAAGGACCGGATCAACGAGCGGATCGTTACCGATCCTGAATCGATAGTGATCAAGAACCGATGATAGGGTTTGAAATCGTCCGTTGTGAGCGTAGGGGCCGGTTAATTCCACATTCCGGAGCGACGGGACCTTAAACTTGTACGCATCGCTTCGGTCGTTTGTAATGCGCTGACGTCCAAGGTCGCTATCACGGGAGGTAACCCCCATCCCGGTGTAGCGGGATGAGTGATCCGTGAAGAACGGCTCTGGATGGCAAGTCGCGCATCTGTCCCTAAAGATCTCGTATCCGTGCTGCTCTTCCGGGGTAAAATCAATATCTCCACGCTTCATTTGGTCGTATCGACTGTTGGCTGAAACCATCATGCCCATGAATTGAGTCAACGCCTTCAGCATACTCTGAGAGGTGATCTCGGGAGTACCGAACGCTGCGGCATTCATCCTTCGGTATTCGGGGTCTTGATTGAGTTTAAAGAGTACATTCTCCAGGCTCTCCGCCATTTCGTTGGGGGCCGTCAGGGGCGCTAACGGCTGAACCTCAAGATGATTTATTCCACCGTCCCAATGAAAGGAGGGGGCCCAAACCAGGTTAGCCAGGCCGGGGGTGTTGCGCGTTGTAAATTGATCATTGAATCCATGACTCAGTTCGTGGGCATATGTTGCGAAGGCCGCAAACTGCTGATGGCATGACGAACAGGGGAATTTTCCATCTTTGGAGAGGCGGCCCTCATAAAAAAGACGTCTCCCCAACTCGAATCCCTCTTTTGAAAGCGGATTCGAAGCAAACGTGTAAACAGGGGGTGGGAAACCTGGAGGAGTTTCCCACTGAAGAAGCGAGGCGCCAGCGGGAAGTGTGCTTCGGTGAGCCGAGCGAAGCGGCTCAGCCGTCATTGCAAAGAGAGCGCCAAAGAGTACCAAGCCTCCAACAACCATTAGGTAACGTGGCGGGCGTGAATTAGTGGTGAGGCCCCTTGGTATGGAGAGAGACTCTTTGGATAACACATCAAGGATCCCTTTCAGGTACAGTTGTGTCGTCCGAGAAAAGTCTTTCATTGAACGCTGAAGATGGTGGATACGTTATCCGCAACAAGCATAGATTTAGCTCCGGGCGTCATTACGGAAGGATACTCTGCGAGAGAGAGGGCGTGCTTGCCATTAAACCACCGAGAGACCTCAACCGTTATTTCTATCCGAGGGTTGTGCTGCTCTTTGACTTCGATAATTCGGTGCGGTGGCAACGTGAGTAGAACCAAGCGTTGCGCATCTTCGCCAGGACGGAATCCTCCCAGGTGATGAGCAAAGGGAATATCGACTCCCGATGAACGAGCCCACAGTCCCTCGAATTTTGCAAAGATGTACCCTGAGTTCCATGTCCAAAACATCCCATGTAAGGGGTCAAGCGCCCCCGCCTGTGCTCCATTCGTATTGTGAAAGGAATCCACGCCCAGCATGAATTGAATGGTGTCATAGGTCCCCTTTGGAGCCTTAACCGAGAACGTATGAGACGCAGCGTGAGAAAAGTCTATGAGATGATATTCCTCATCGTACCCAGTATTTGTGTCTACTGAATGAGATAGACGGATCCTTGAGACATAAAACATGAGGGTCCGGACCTGATAGCGCTCTCCAAATGGATTGATGTAATCCGCATCAGACGTGAGCGATGTGCCGTTAGCCACGAAATTAAATGATACCAATGGAGGATTCAGGGCTTCAAGGGATGGCTGAGCGGTGGATTCCCGGAGCGTAATGACACAGCAAAGGATGAGTAGCATGTGTTTGATGTACTTAAAAGGTCTTGGGAGTGGTGGCGTATAGAGGCGACGATACATGAGCTAGCTGTAGTGCCACGGGTAGGGCGGTGAGGATATGAGCAGCGTCATCTCGTCACGCAAAGAGTCGCTCTATTCAGGGCGGTATCTCCTTGCCGAGGTGATGGTCTACCTCACGAAATGCAGGACAGGCAAACATTTTCCACTATTCTGCTGCGTGGTTTCGGTAGTTGGTAGGAATAGTACGTCCATGCTTAGGACTGAGTAGCGCCGGGTTTGAATCCCTCTAGCGAAGAAATGCTGCGCAAGCTTCCCCCTCCGCACCTGCGGCGCTACGTGGGACAAGCGCGTCATATAATTTTTGCTGATGTATTATCGGGGTGAAGCACGCTTCCCGCGTGCGGGAGGGGCGAAGCCCCTGCGCGACAGCGCGGAGCGGGAATAATGGCGCACGTCCCCTGAAGGGGCCGATGTTCGCCAATCTCGTCCGTCTTCTAAAGAAGACGAGACGGATGGCGGAGCCGACGGGACTTGAATCCTGCTAAGAAAGAAACGCTGCGCTAGCTTGCGTTTCTTGCGAGTTGTTTTAGGTGCCTTTATGCCGTCGCCCCTTCGGGGCTCACGGCTGCGGCACCTCCTCTCGCGTGACCAAGGTCACCCAAGAGCTCGCAGATTCGATTTTCGTGAGGATTCGATTCTTTTGCCCTGAAGGGCAAAAGTGGCGGAGCCGACGGGACTCGAACCCGCCATTGTTGACGAGAAAACGCTGCGCTAGCTCGCGTTTTGAGCCGTGTCTCTCTAGTCGTGCTAATGCCGGCAACCTTCGGTCGCTCGGCGCACGCCTCCTCGTCGCGTGATAAATCACGCGAGAACTCGCGGCTTCGATTTTCGTGGGATTCGATAATTTTGGCCCTGAAGGGCCAAAAGTGGCGGAGCCGACGGGACTCGAACCCGCGACCTCTCGCGTGACAGGCGAGCGTTCTAACCAACTGAACTACGACTCCGTAGCTGCACAAGAATTGCAGCAAGGTGGGCATAAGTACCTAAAAACGAAATCGAAGTAAAGATTTCGGACGAGGTCTTTTACATCAATATGATATCCCGGGAGGGATCAGTCGAGAAACGAGGGGGTTAGGTCGCTGATTTGACCGGGATCTGAATGCTCTACGCTTCGACAACTTCCTAAAGTTATTTTACACTTAGCCCGCTTTCGAAGGGTTGGATCGGTGTTCGACCCTCATCTTTTAGTAACGGACGAGGTTTCACGTGGCCGAATATTCACCTTCAAGTATCGAACCCAAATGGCAGTCATATTGGGTGAAGAATAAAACCTTCAAGACCGGCGAGACAGGGAAGGAGAAGGTCTACGTCCTCGACATGTTCCCGTATCCATCTGGATCTGGTCTTCACATCGGTCATCCACTCGGGTACACCGCGACCGATATCTACTCTCGCTACAAGCGCATGAAGGGGTTTGATGTTCTTCACCCAATGGGGTGGGACGCCTTCGGTCTTCCCGCTGAGCAACACGCCGTTAACACGGGAGAGCATCCTGCTATCATCACCGCCAAAAACTGCCAAACGTTCGCGCGTCAGATGCAGGATCTCGGTTTCTCGTACGATTGGGACCGGGAAATCTCAACGACAAACGAGGATTACTACAAGTGGACGCAGTGGATCTTTGTGCTCCTGTACAATTCATACTTCGATGAGAAAGCGCAGAAGGCTCGCCCAATCGAGGAGCTGCCGATCCCAGCGGATATCGCGAAGCAGGGTGAGGTCGCGGTTCAAGGGTACCAGGCTGAGCACCGACTCGCGTACTACGCTGACGCGATGGTGAACTGGTGTCCGGCCCTTGGAACGGTTCTCGCGAATGAGGAGGTTATCGACGGGAAATCTGAGCGTGGAAACCACGACGTTGTCCGCAAGCCGATGAAGCAGTGGATGATGCGGATAACGAAGTATTCGGAGCGCCTTCTTTCTGAGCTTGAAGAGGTTGATTGGCCAGAAGCTATCAAAGAGCAGCAGCGAAACTGGATTGGCCGAAAGACCGGTGCCGAGATTCACTTTGCGGTTGATGGAACGGATAAAGAGCTGGTCGCGTTTACAACCCGTCCTGACACACTCTTTGGAGTGACCTTCTTCGTGATCGCCCCTGAGCATCCCCTGGTTGATGAGGTCACGACCGACGCGTGCCGTGAGAGCGTATCGGCGTATCGGGAGAAGGCCGCTCGAATGAGTGACTTCGATCGTACCTTTGAGAACCGCAAAAAGACCGGTGTGTTCACCGGTGGCTACGTGAAGAACCCGATTACTGGGGAGAAGGTTCCGGTGTACGTGGGCGACTACGTTTTGGCCACGTTCGGAACGGGCGCGGTCATGGGCGTTCCAGCGCACGATGAGCGGGATTTCGAGTTCGCGCGTACCTTTAACCTTCCGATCGTTCCCGTGCTTGTTCCGGCCCAGGCCGCTGATAAAGTTATCGATGCGGTCAAGGCAGGGGAGGTATCGTGGACTGAGGCCGGTGTGATGCTACCAAACACTAATGCGGTCGCTCTTGAGCTTAAACTTGAGGGGATTTCGAACGAGGAGGCGGCTGAGCGAATCGTTGCGTGGCTCTCGAAGAACTCCTTCGGTCGCAAGGTAGTGAACTACAAACTTCGTGACTGGCTCTTCTCTCGTCAGCGGTACTGGGGTGAGCCGATTCCGGTCATTCACTGGGAGGATGGAACCTCTACCTCTCTATCGCCGAGTGATTTGCCCCTTCTCTTGCCGAAGGTTGAGGATTACAAACCATCTGAAGGGGGAGAATCCCCGCTCGCGAAGGCGACCGAGTGGCTCTACGTCACCGATCCGAAGACCGGCAAGAGGGGTAAACGCGAGACGAACACGATGCCCCAGTGGGCTGGATCGTGTTGGTACTACCTCCGGTTTATCGATCCGAAGAATCCGAACGCGGCGTGGGATCCAACTCTTGAGAAGAGGTGGATGCCGGTTGACCTCTATGTTGGTGGGGCCGAGCACGCGGTATTGCACCTTCTCTACTCACGGTTCTGGCACAAGGTGCTCTACGACCTCGGACAGGTTTCGACCAAGGAGCCGTTCAAGAAGCTCTTTAACCAAGGAATGATTCAGTCGCACGCCTTCAAGGATACGCGTGGCGCGCTGGTTTCCGTTGATCTGGTGAAAGAGGAGTCCGATGGTTCCTTCGCGCATACGCAGACGGGCGAGAAGCTCGAGCGCATCGTGGCGAAGATGTCCAAATCGCTCAAAAACGTGATCAACCCGGACGAGGTGGTGAAGCAGTATGGCGCTGATACCCTCCGCACGTATCTTATGTTCATGGGGCCCCTTGAGGCTTCACGGCCGTGGGATTCCAAGGCGATCAATGGGAATCATCGATTCCTTCGTCGCGCCTTCACCTTCGTCACGGGTGGTGCTGAGAGTGGAGTGCGCGAGACGGTTGCTGTCGAGGCTGAGGCTGAAGAGAACCGCCGAGCGATTCACAAAGTTGTGAAGAAGATCGGTGAGGATCTCGAGGGCTTGCGCTTTAATACTCCGATCTCAACCATGATGGAGTTCCTCAACACCGTGGGTGACAAGCCGGTCTCGAGGGATACCCTCGAAAGATTTGTGGCGGTGCTCTGTCCGTTTGCTCCGCACCTCGCTGAGGAGTTGTGGGAGCGCTTGGGCCACTCCAACGCGGCAAGCCTCTCGCCGTGGCCGAGCTTCGACACAGCGCTTGTGCAGGACGATGTGGTAACTGTGGTGATCCAGATCGGCGGGAAGAAACGAGCAACCGTAGAGGTTCCTCCCTCGATTGATGAAGCCGACCTCAAGGCGAAGGTTATCGAGGCGATGGCCGGTACTGCCTACAAGGTCGGTTCTGGAGATCGGTTCATCACCGTCTTTACCTCTGGAGGAAAGGTGCCGCGCCTCGTTAACGTGTTGCCGCAGGCATAGCTGTTTGCGCTGAGCGGTCTAAACGCTTTGCAGGGTGTTAAAAAATTATATCGTGTTGCGCATTTCGATAGGTTGACTCCAACTTCGTTGGAGCTCTCAAAACTCTCGAAATGCTCACACCGGTTCCCTTTTTCAACACCCTTCCAGGGCTTGGGATTGCACGTTCCGTACCGTGTATGGCCGTTGGGGGCCGGGTAGTCGCGGGAAGCGGGATCGTATGACAGCAAAGCACAATTAAGTCTTGATCTCTTGAATTGTCGTGCCATGCTTCACCCTTGGTAGTACGGACGCGATCGTTCTATGTTTTCCTCAAACCAACCTAGCTCCAATCAGATCAGGAGCGCGCCTCGTCATCTCGTGGCACAGACGTGTCTGCATAATAATGCAGCGATTGCACCTGTTGTCGGCAGGTTTGACGAGTGCGCGGCGATCCTTCACAAGGCGGTATCCCCACAATCCCTCCACGTATGCCTTGAACGACTTGGCGCGATCTTTCATAACATTATCGAGAGCGGCAATGCGGGTACGCTGCAGTCGATTCAGTTTGTTCAAGGACTCAAAGCGCCTGGCAGCGATGTTCGGCTGGAGGTCGCCGAGCTGATAGGAGATCTCCTCACTATTCCAGGCGTATCCGGGGACGACAACGGCCTTCGAGAGCAGGTGGCTCTCTCATGCCTCATCGATATTTTCGCTAGTATTCTTGTACCCTCAACGAACGCGGTCTCGGAGCTTCGCTCGTTTGTGAGGGACGCGCCGTCTTTTTTTAATCGCGTCATCGAGTTCGAGCGCACTCGACGCTGTCATTCTGAAAGTAACCCTCTTACCGCGAGTGAAGTTCGGTTCGCCTATCGAGCGGAAGAAGTTATAGCGAGTAACCTTCAACTCCTCATCGAACATTCTATGCCGTCCGACGTGTGCGTGAAGATCTGCGAAACGTTTTTAAACATCTCGCAAACGGCGCTGCGCGATGAGGTTATCGATATGTGGAAGTGGTTTTCACGCTCCTCTACGTGCTCATCGGTGGTTGAGGGGGTGCGTCTTCCGGAGCCGGTGGGGCGCCCAGCTCTCATCGCGGCGCTCAAGATACAGCCGGACGCTTTGCGGCTTTTTGATTGGGCTCGTCCTATAGACGTGCATCATCTCTCCGTTACCCTTCCCGACTCCCCCTCGATCTGGCGATATTTTGCGCAGCGACTCACCTCATTGGGAGCGTTGAAGAACCCAGACGTGCGCGATCTTCGGGTCGCGGCGTATGTCACGTCGTTTCGTGAGTTCCTTGTTGCACAACCGTTCTATAAGCGAGAGGAGCAATTTTTCCGCGAGATAAATCTTCTTGGTAAGGGCTCCCAGGACGCCCGGTACTTCTACTTCGAGGTGTATGGTGTTGATAGTCCCCCCGGCACTGAAGATTCCAAAGGTATCGAGCTGCCCCTCCGAGAGACGGCGCAAGCCTTTCGTATCATGGCGGCGGCTCGATTCGGACTCAACATACGGAAAGGGTACACCCGCGCGGTGAAGGGATCCACTAAGTGGCTTCTGGAGCATATGGCGGATGAACTGAAAGGGGAGTTCGCGCGATACCGATGTAAAGATATCGATCTATATCCAGGCTCAGGGGCGCGGATGTGGGGACTCGATCCCCGAAACGCCATCGATCTTTCAACGTCCGAATCACGTAAGCGATGGTTACAAGCGTGTCCCTGGATAGCGTCATCTCTTCGTGTTGGGGGTGAGGTAGAGTATCACTTCACTCGTGGCTTCAAGGCGATAGCTCGAACGTTGGATGCCGCCGGACATCCACTTTCACCCGAGTGGCGTCGAAGGGGCTCGTATGATGGGGAGCCCTACGCTGCCCTCATTTTTAACGATCACTTTCACAACGATCTCCTCCCTGAGGTTCGGATGTGGCTGGTGCCGGAACGTGTTTTTCACAGAAAGATCGTGTGGGCTATCGAAAATAACGTGGATATGACGACGCTTGACCTCACCCCTGAGGGGCTCGCGGAGGAGGCAGATGCTTTGAATGTCCCGATCTTCGATGTTGGTTCATCGTGTTGTCGGTGGGCGACCTTTGCGAACGCGTGGCCTCACGGGCAGGGGCCGGCGTTCGCGTGGGAGGTCGCTAGCGACGCGGCATACTCGCGGTGGCAATCCCCTCGCCATATTCATCGTGGCCTCGCCGGGGAACAGTATTCGGAGAGGCTCACGGAGCCGGTCGCTCGAGCGATGAGTGCAGCTCGTGTAGAGCACGATAAAATTAAACACCTTGTGAACTTCTTCCTTGATTTGCACTCATCATTCCTTACGATGGAGGAGGCGTGGGCCAAGGGGTACGCAATCGCTGATGAAGGGCCCGCTAAAGAGCAGGCCGTTCCTCACCCGGAGTTGAACAATCAACCTGGACAGGGCTCCACCGTCTCGCCGTTTGCTGACTCGCTCTCTGACCTGACTCCTTGGCGACCTCGAAATCGGATGTTGGATCACTTTCTGGAGCTGCGTAATCACCTGAACGAATCCGCGGCGAATGTAGGTGAGCGTACCAGTCGATCGCTCGATATTCGGATGGAACTCCAGTACACGCGGCTCTTTCTTCGACAGGAGGGGACTCCCTACATCTCGGGAGCTGACATGACCCTTGTTTTTCCAGACGGAAGGGTGATTCCCCTGCTTGGGGAGACCCATCAACCGGGCAGTATAGTGACGCGGAGAGTTGAGATAGATGAGCGGATGGAGGCGTTGTGGGATCAGTACATGGTCTCACGCTTTGCGCCCAATAACTGCCCGAGAATTATATACCCATAGGAGGAGCGTATGATCTGTGTATCTGTTACTCGAGGAGTTGATTTAGCGAAGGTGTCGATGCCGAGCGTTCGCTCTGGAGGGATTGAGAGCGCGGACCCCGCGGTTGCTCCAACCAAGGAACCTCGCGTGGTCCCGCCCCGTCCACACGTCGAGCCGGAGCGAGAGCCCAATACGGTTCCGCGCCGAGAGCCGGTTCCGGAGCCGCATACTGATCCGTGCGAACGGCCTGATACAACGTGCCCGGTGCGGAGGTAAGGGGCTACGCTCCAACTCCGAATACCTGTTGGGCTAACGGCTTCATCGCCTCAATGCAGTTGGCCGTATGTTGCTCAAGCGGGATTCCTAGCTCTTCAGATCCGAGACGGATATCGTCACGGTTGCACCCACGAGCGAAGGCTTTGTCTTTAAATTTCTTCATGACCGACTTAACTTCGAGGTTGAAGATCGATTTGTCTGGTCGAACGAGAACGCTCGCGGTTATGAGACCTGAGAGTTCATCGACTGCGAAGAGGGCCTTTGCCATGAGGGTGTCGCGGGGCACGTTCGAGTAGAGCGCGTGACCGAGGATTGCTCGTTGCATGGTCTCTGGATATCCGAGCTCCGCGAGGATTGAGCATCCTTTAAAGGGATGTCCGTTCGGGCTCACCGGCTCAGGGAACATCTCGTAATCAAAATCGTGAAGGAGCCCTGTGTTGCCCCACAGTTCAAGTTCAACCGACTCTCCTTGCTTGGTGAAATAGTCCCCGTACCACCGCATGCACGCCTCGACGCTGAGGGCGTGATTAATCAGACTTTGGGACTTTGTGTACTCGTGGAGGAGTGCAAGGGCTTCGTCTCGTGTCTTCATATGTCATTACAACTGTGTTGGGTTTACCGGTTGTTGCGGGGTCGCGGCATATACCTCAAGGAGCTTCAAAAGATTTTGAAGCTGGATGTTGTCCTGCACAGCGTCACCATCGATGGTGGTCGAGAAGGAGCCCGCATCGTCGCTCACTGAGATAGTGACCTGGGATTCCTTCTTGCCGGATGATTGCGGAATTCCAAAGACCTTTGACTCTTTAAGAAGTTGGAGCACTCGGGATGTCTGCGCTCGTTCAGTGGGATCGGTGAGAGAGTGAGCTGGGAAGTTGAACGTTGTCGTGGTCAAGCCACCCGCGATCCGGATGGTCACTTGAAGTTTCGATGTGCCAGCGATCTCTGGGTTGGGAGCATCCAAGACGTTTGAGGCTTTCGGATACCATTCATTAAACGAGGCAAGCTGCTCGCTCTCGAGGTTGTAGGAGAGTGTGTTGAAGGCGATGAGCGCGGCGCTGGCCACGATCGCCACAAAGGTCGACTTTGAAAGGAGCACACGAGCTATCTTCATTCGGTGTAGAATAATGACCTGGGATAGGGAGGTCAAATACTTGTGCAGAGGTAAAAGTGAAGTTGGAACGGTGTGTTATCCACTAAATGCGCTTTTGTGCCTCGGCCATGAGGTTCTCTTTGGTGTTCACCGATGGATCTTCAATGACCAGCTCCTCCAGCTCCTTGATCAGTTTGCCCATGTGGGGACCTGCTGTAACGCCGAGGGTTTTCAGGTCTTCTCCTGTTATTGCGAGCTTGCCGTATGAAGGACCGGACATCTTGGCGAGCTCTGTCGCAAGGAGCTGGTCGAAACGGTTTGCGACGCTGAGGAACTCCGCTTCCGAGAAGGTCGGGGGAGAATCGGCTGCTTTGAACTGTCGCCACTGGGTGAGTTGTGGACCGAGATCGCGAATGATTCGGCGCACACCGGGGGCCCCGCAATCGAGGGGGCGCATGTGGTGGCGAACGATCGAGGCGATAGCGCGGGTGTCATCCGTTGAAAAGCGAAGCTCCTTCATCCGCTTCTTTGAGATGTCCTCGCTTACGGTTTCGTGTGAGTAGAAGTGACGACTCCCGTCTGGGTCCACTGAGAGCGTGTGAGGCTTCCCGATATCGTGGAATATCGCGGACCATCGCAAAATAAGATCGGCCGGGGTTCGCTCGAGAACCCATAGGGTGTGGTCGAAGACATCGTGGATATGGAACTTGTTTTGCTCAAAACCTACGGACGGTATGAGTTCGGGGAACGAGAAGGGAAGTCCTCCGATTTCATGGATCGTGCGAACACCGAGGTGAGGGAAGGGGGACATGAGTATCTTGTCGAGCTCGCCCTTGATTCGCTCGGGACTTATCTTTGCAAGAAGCGCGACCTGCTTCTTTGCGGCTGCGAGCGTTGTATCCTCGATCGCACGCCCCTGTGCGGTACTGAAACGGACCATGCGTAGAATGCGCAGGGGGTCTTCGACAAAGCGCTCCTCGGCAGATCCTACACCCCGCACGATCCTGTGCTCGAGGTCGGAGAGTCCGCTGAAGGGATCGATAAACTGACTCGTCGCGATATCGAACGCGAGCGCGTTGATGGTAAAATCCCTTCCTGAAAGGTCGGTGGTTATATCGCGAGCGGTGGTGTGAACATCGCGCGAACTTGGTACGCGGAAGGTCGTCACCTCAATGTGAACTTCATCGATAACCGCTAAGACGGTACCGTGCTGGATTCCTGTCTCAACGATTCGGATACCGTGTCGCTCGCATCGCTCCTTCACTTCGAGCGCGGTGAGCGAGGTGGCGATATCGAGATCTGTCTCCGCGGAGGTAAGAAACGCGTCTCGGACTGAGCCTCCCACAAGGTAGAGCTCCGCGGGCGAAAGAGCGGAGATGAGGGCTTTGAGCGGGCCCTGCTGCATGAGTTGACGCAGGTGTGCCTCAGCGTCACTACGACTTCGCTGATGGCTGAAGGAACATATGCCACGCTTCGGGGACGTTTCCATGGAACTTCACATTCAGTACGGGGAGCCAATCGGGCTTCACCGGTTTCGACAGGAGTCTCATGTGAGCCTCCTTCGGAGTTCTGCCACCCTTCTTCCTGTTACACGTTGCGCACGCGCACACGATATTTTCCCAGGTGGTCTTGCCACCCTGACTCCGTGGCACCACGTGGTCGAGGGTTGCTTCCTTGCTGTTCATCTCAAGATTGCAATACTGACACCGAAAGCCGTCTCTCGCCAACACGTTCGCCCGAGAAAGAGGAGGGGAGCGACGCCCTACCCGGAAAAACCGAAGCAGCCGAACAACCGCTGGGGCCTTTATAGCCATCGATACCGAGCGAATGTGGTGGTCGTATTC